>NZ_JAKRFX010000006.1:0-268135 GCF_022347825.1 Pseudoalteromonas sp. OF7H-1
ATATTGAGCGGACATTAAATGCCAGACCGAGAAAGTGTTTAGGATATAAACAGCCTGCTGTAGTATTCAATGAATTACGTAAAGCAGCTTAATTTAGCGAGTGGTGCACTTCGGAGTTGAATTCGCGTGTCGCTTTAAAGAAACATTTCATAAAGTGTCCGGCTCAATTACCCTCCGGAATCACTATTGACTCAATAAAATCATGGCATTCAAACTAATAAATTAACCCGTACTTTGCCAAGAGTCGGGTGAACAAAAGTGCCGTCGTTCCTGGTGCTTGCTTCCTGGCGCTTGTAAGCACCGCGCTCGCGTGGGTAAATCGCCATTTTATACGGTCTTGTGAATAGCTAACTTTTAAAATAAGGGAACTGATCAAAGATTGTACATTGGTTTTTACAAAAACTTGGCTTTTCTCTGTTTGTTTACGTAGTTCAGTCCTTGGCTTTGAGGTGAATTGATAAGAATAACTGTGCTCAGAGGTCATCCTCGTACGAATTTCAAAAAGGGGATCCTTGAAAAAAGTGCTTATTTGAACTGGGTTGATTGTTTCAAAAGTCACATTATTCCCAGCCAAAAGTTTGTAAGAAAAATAGGAACCTGATCCTAAAGTGCTATGGTGAACAAAAGCTTCATTTATACAAGTGCTTAGTTCAAAACTAACGACCTTAGTACTTTGGCTTATGCCGTAAATGGTCATCCTTGTGTGCATGATATTTAACCTTAGTTGATTTAAAAACTCACACAACAATCCACAAAGCTTGGTTAATGTAGTGTAAACATGAACTTTTGATGTAATTATCTGTTATTAAATTAATTCATATAATAATAGAGGTTATTACATGGGTTGAGTTAAATGCAAGTGTGTTTTTTATAACTTGATAATATTAATTTGATATTAAGGTTGATCTAGAAAATTCGTTTGTGTATCGTATGCGCCGTTCGAGAATGTACATCAAAAGTCCAGATGTTTAGTGTGGTTTTTGTTTTCAGGGAAGTGTCTATCTCAACAAGTTGTAAGAAAGCTTAATGCAAACTGAATTGCTCACTAAGCTTCATGACTTCCTCTCTGAATGCCTAAAAAAAGGTAAAACCTACAAAAAACAATGACTTAAATATTTTTTAAGAAGATTTCCGAATGTTAACTTAGTATTCAGTTACAAACTGCATACTTGTGTTCTGTAATTTCTTGTTAAATAGTTAAATCAAATGTATTTTTACTATTGTACTGGAAATTAAAAAGATTAATTGTTTCCAATAATCTAATTTGGATGTCTTATAATTGAGGCGGATATGGCTAGGAATGCTTTATTTATAATGGTTTTGTTTTTGACTGGTTGTATGTCTACTTACGTTAAGTTAGACGTAACTGCTACTGATAACATAAATTTAAACCAGTTTAACGAGCCACTACCTGTGGTATTAAAAGTATATCAACTTACTGATATTCAAGCGTTTAAAAATTCTACATTTGAACAGCTTTGGAAGTCAGATAAATCAATTCTGGCTAACACCTTAGTTACGGTGGAAGAACGCACCGTAAACCCCTCAGATCGTATAAAAATCGAGTTTGAACAAGCTGAATCTGCAAAGTACGTAGCTTTTGTTGCGCTATTTAGAGATAGAACGGGTGGTAACTGGCGCGCATTTTATGACTTAAATGATTGGCCTGTGCCTTTATCTACTTCTCTAGATATTGAAATTACAAGTAACTCGCTTCGCTTACCTGAAGTAGAGGAGGACAAGTAATGCAGCACAACAACGTATACAAACCTGTTTGGGCTGAAGGTTTAATGCTCAGTCAGCAGCACTTACAACTGTTCGATCAATACCAGCAATCTCAACTAGCTGGTGTACAGCAAAGTCTTAGAGACAATGCATATGGTTTAGACCGCATTGTATTCGACGAATCGGCATTAGCCAAAGGTGTAGTCAAACTGCAAAGTATTGCAGCAATCTTCAAAAGTGGTCGTCATATACATCATGTTTTTGCTGACAACGAAGCTCCTATGTTTGAGCTTGAAGATAACAAAAGCGAATACATCATTAGTGTGGCGCTCGCTAACAATCATTCAGTAAGTAATATCCAAGGTTACCCACAAACTGGGCAACTTAGTGCTTATGACTGTGATTTTGTTGAGCTTCAAGATGCACATGATCCAAACCGAAAAGCAGAAGTGATGGTTGCTAAGCCTAAACTTATGCTGGTTGAGTTCAGCGCAAGTAACAGTTTTATCGAGCAATTGCCTTGCATAAAAGTTATACGTGGTGAGCATGGGCAGTTCGAAATTGACTCAAGCTATATTCCTCCATTGCTAAATATCAAAGCCCATGGCTATTTAGCCGAGCGTGTAAATAAACTCGTCAATATGGTTGAAGCTAAGTACACCGCGATGTTTACCAATCGTGCGAGTATGGGGATCGTGGAGGATTTTGGTCCAACAGAACTCAAACACTTTTTGTTATTACAAACATTTAGCTCTGTTTTTCCTGAGATTAAGCAGTTAAGTACCACAGCCAAAACTAGTCCTGATGCGCTGTTCATGGCACTAAATAAACTGATCTGCCAACTGATAAATTTCGAACCAGAAGCGAGTAAATTTGAGTTACCAGTTTATGACCATCAAGACTTAACGCGCAGCTTTGGTTTAATCGAATCTCATATTCAAACCCTTATTGGTTCGATAAGCGCAGCACGCTCGTCTGATCTAGTACTCAGTGCAATCTCTCAGTCTATCTTTGAGGTTAAAGACATAGAAAGCAGTACCTTGACACGGGGTGAACTATACATTGCGGCTTTCTATGAAAACGAATCTACGCAATGGATCGAGTTGTTTGCAGAGCAGGTTAAGCTGGCAGCGCCAAGTCAGCTAGAAATATTAATCGCTTCAGCGCTTGGTGGTGTGAAGTTAACACATTGCCAGCGTCCACCGAATAGAGTGTCTGTTAAAGGTGGATATGAGTATTTTAAAGTTGAACCTCATAGTGCTGCTTGGGAACAAGTTGTACAGGAATTAGCGTTAAGAATCTTTGTGCCATTTAGCCTTCAAGGCGTGAAACTTGAAGTGGTTTCAGTGGCGAGTAAATAGTTAGTAGGTAAAGGTCATGGAAGCGTCAAAAAATAAATCTGAACTAGTCGCCTGCATTTCTCCGGTACTTGAAGTGCTTACTTCAATTCGCCAGGGCGGGGCAGATCATCAAGGAGTTGATGGTCTACGCAGTAAAGTCATGGATGCTTTTGATGAATATGAAAAGAGCTGTTATGACGCACGGATCAGTGCGTCGGAAATGCAGGAAGCCAAATTTGCATTAACCGCTTTGGTCGACGAGCAAATCATGACGGCACAGAAGCCGTACAGTATGGAGTGGATGGCGCGACCTTTACAATTAGAATTATTTGGCAACATGCGTGCGGGAGAAGCTTTTTTTGAAAAGCTTGAGAATATCCGTCGTGCAGCAGCGCAGCAACGCACGGTTTTGGAAGTCTATTTTGTATGTTTACAACTGGGTTTCGAGGGGATCTATAAGATCAAAGGGGTAGAGCAACTCAAAGCGTTGATGTTGGATGTTAGAGCGCAATTAGAAGAGCTTGCTGGACCTGCAAAATTACAGCTTTCTGATAATGCAAAACCGCAAGAAAGTATGGTCACTAAAGTAGGAAGAAACCTACCTTATTGGGTTATTTTATCAGTAACGCTTGCTTTACTCGCCAGTATGTATGTTGGTTCAACGTATTTCATTGAGAATCGCGCGAACCAGCAAGTCGTGCAAATTGATAAGCATATTGAAGTACTAACGCAGTTAGAGAAAACAGGGAAAGCGAGGTAACATCATGTCAGGAGTAAATCGTAGTGGACTAGTGCATCTAGTCTTAGGATTTTTGTCATCTCGTGCGACGGCTCATTGGGTCGGCATATTCGCAATTTTGACGCTAATTTGGTTTGCTGGTCGGTTTATTGGCCTTGAAGATCAAAATCATCGTTTAATGGTGATGGGTGCGGTATTTGGTCTGTTTTGTCTTACTTTATTAGTTCGATGGTTGTGGGTGAAGCGCTCTGGTGACAAGTTAGCGAAAGAAATTGCCAATAATCATGCGGGGACAGAAGCCGAAGTCGAAGAAATTAAAGCCAAAATGGAAGAAGCGCTGTCTGCATTAAAAGCTTCTCATTTAGGCGCTGGCTATCGTGGTAATGCTGCGTTGTATGCATTGCCTTGGTATATGATCATTGGTCCGTCGGCTGCGGGTAAAAGTACGTTATTTGCAAACTCTGGGCTGCATTTCCCTTATTCAAAATCTAATCAACTGCATATTCAAGGTTTTGGTGGCACACGTAATTGTGACTGGTGGTTTTCAGATCAAGCTGTTTTGATTGATACTGCAGGTCGTTATACCACTGAAGAGTCAGATAATGATCAATGGTTGTCATTCTTAAAGCTGTTACGTAAATACCGCTCTAAACAGCCAATCAATGGGGTGATGGTTGCGATTAGTGTTGCCGACATCTTGACCTCAGACAGCGAACAGATCCGCGACCATGTTAAACAGATCCGCGCTCGTATTGATGAGTTAATTAACCAACTTGGACTTATCTTTCCAGTATACGTGGTGTTTACCAAATGTGATTTGATCAGCGGCTTTGAGCCTTTCTTTAATGAATTAAGTGAAGATGAGCGTAAGCAACCTTGGGGGGCGTATTTACTTGAGGAAGATGGCACTAATACCGGTGAAGTGGCGAGCGAGAACTTTTCAAAACATCTAACCGGCCTGTATGAGCGCTTGTGTGATCAGCGCCTAGTTAAAATGACGCGTGAGCGTAATGCTCAACGGAAACAACTTATTTATGATTTTCCTAATCAGTTCAAAGCGGCGTCAGCTAAAGTTGAAGAGTTTATTGACACATTATTTAAAGAAAACCCGTACCAGGAAGTACCGTGGTTTGCTGGTGTGTATTTTACCTCTGGTACACAAGAAGGTACGCCTATTGAGCGCAGCGCAACGAGCAAACTATCTACGTTTAGATCAGTATTGTTTGAGTATCGCCAAGAAAGTATAACGTCAGCATTCTTTATCAACCAAGTATTCAAAGATGTATTGTTTAAATTGCAAGATCTCACTCGGGGTAACCGTAAAAAGCGCCGCGTACAAAAATGGCTCAAAGGCTTTGCAGTATGCTTGTGTGTGACGTCGGTATTTGCACTTGCGGGCTTGCTGGTTAACTCTTATACCCACAATCAGCAGCTTTTAACAACCAGTGATAAATTAACGACTGCTGTTGTTAATACACGAGTTGAAAACCAGCCATTGGCGGAGCAATTTAACTCAACTTTGTCTCTTTTTGCACACTATCAAGAGCTGATCGGATATGAGAAAAAGCTGCCTTGGTATTTCTTACTTGGTGTTTACAGTGCTGACAACACCATAAAGCCAATAGAGCAGGTATTACGTCAGCGTGTACAAGCGCTCATTGGTGAACCAAGTTCGGAGCTTGTGCAACAAGCGCTTTTTGAAAGCCACCAAAACTGGATTGCGCTGCTAAGTACAGAAGAGCAGGTTGCTAAACGTATCGAGCCAAAACTACGTGATAAGTACTATCAGGCACTAAAGCTGCAGCTTATGATGAGTAACGAGTTTGAACGTTTAAATAAAGACTATGCCAAGTCCGAATTATTAGACTACACGGCGGATCGCTTAGAGCTAACGCTAAACGAAGACACGCAAGCATTAACAGAGCAACTGTCAGGACTAATCGATTTTTACTTAGCCCAATTAGCGGTTGAGCCTGCACCACAGCAGCTTGCAATTTGGCAGAATAATGATTTCTTGGTGAGTCAGGCGCGTTCAGACTTAATGAGTGCACCAGAACCGACCGCGTTATATGAGCAGATCAAAGCAAAAGTAACGGTATCAAAAGCAGCACTAACGCTTGATCAAATGATGCAGCAAAACAACAAAACCTTTTTGCAGTCTAAGATCAGCATTCCATACGTTTACACCAAAGAAGCATGGGAAAACGAAGTGTACGACGCCATCAAGGTCATTGCGAGCAAAGCATTCTCTGGCGACTGGGTGATGGGCACAGACAACGCAGAAAGCCAAGGCTCTGTTGATGAAGCAAAAGCAAGCGCTTTGGTCAAATCAATCCGCGCGCTGTATTTCAGAGACTATGCCAATGTGTGGTTTGAGTTTTTAAACTCGGTGGAAATAAGCCCATTTAATACGAGCAACGCGGCAAGTTTAACGCTGGCTCAGTTGTCATCACCAGAAGGTCCGTTGGTCGATTTAATGGCGTCAATCGACGACAACGTGAATCTAATTGATTCGCCAAACAAAACGGTAGAAACAGAGAAGTTAACCGAGCAGGCAAATGCATTACTTGCAAAGTCTAAAAACAGCAAGGTTAAAGGTGCAAAGATAGAAGCCGCTGCGAGAAAGCGTGTACCTGAACTGTCGAGCCGCTTTGCAGATCTTCGTCGCTATACGGCAAAAGGAGAAGAGAACGCTCGCTCTGATTACCTAGAGCAATATCTCGGTGCTTTGAGTGCATTTCATTCAGACATCAAAACGATCGCGGCGAGTAACAATGATGACTATATGGCGATGTCATTTACTCAAACGTTGTTAAACGGTGATAGCAAAAACCATGCGCTGCAAAGTGCATGGGTGGTGGTAGAAAGCCAAGTAAGAGCGCTTGACCCAGATACTAAGCAAGCACTTGAAAAACTACTAAAAGCACCACTTTTAGCGAGTGTACAAACGGTAATGAACGAAGCGAAAGTACAGCTTAATGAGCGTTGGTCTAATCAAGTATTCTTAACATACAAAGAAAATATCCGTGGTAAATATCCGTTCAATATCGACGGGCCAGATGCTGCAGTTGAGGATATTAGTGAACTACTGAACCAAGAGTCAGGTGTGTTCTGGCAATTTATGGCTGAGAATCTATCTCCCTACCTTCGTTTAAAACGTGGTGAGTGGGTAGAGAAAACGTGGAATGGTATTGGCATCGGCTTTAAGCCTGGGGTACTAGACAAGCTAACTAAGGCGAGAAAGGTTACGCGTTCGCTATTTCCTAGAGATGGTTCTGAAGTAGGGATTAGCTTCCAAATGATGCCTGTGGCACAAAAGGGATTAAAAGAAACTTATATCGGCTTTAGTGACCAAAATTACCGTTATAGAAACGAACCTGAAGAGTGGCGTCGTTTTAACTGGCCTGCACGTGCGGGTACTGAAAAAGCAGTGGTATATGGTTTAGACAGTGAAGGCCGCAGAATCGAAATCGAAAAGTCAGGGCCTTGGGCATTCCTAAAAGTATTGAATGAAGCGAATGTACAGTGGGTTCGTGGTACTGAATTTATGGCAACGTGGCAATTACAAAGAGAAGCAGAGGCTAGTGTTGAACCAATCCAAGTTCAAGTTGCACTTAAGTCGAGCAGAAACAGTGGCATATTCAGCAAATATTTTATGACATCATTTGCGCTACCAGAGTCTTTGTTTGATACCAAAGTAAGTGTGGCTTCCAATGAAAACTTGGCGTTGAGGTAGCACAGGCATGTTCGGTTTTTTTAATAATAAGAAAGTCGCCAAGGTGCCAACGACTCAACCATTTGGATTTATGGGTAAGAACCCAATTCAAGCGGACTTTATTAAGTTTAACGTTGACTCAAGAGAAGCGATAGCGCTTGAACGCTGGCTTCAAGAAGGTTACGCAGACATGAGCCGACAGGCGTTGATAAAAGATGCCGCTTCTCAAAAAGAGCAGTCAACGCTATTTTTTATCGCCTCAGGTCAAGACGAAAACTGTTTACTAGGCACACTACAGCCAAGCGAAGATAAAAGTGGAAGACAATACCCATTTTGCTCATTTGTATTATCGAGTAATGCGGACTACAAACAAAACCCTGCATTTCTATTTAGCGAATGTGGTAGTGCGTTTAAATCATTAGGTTTAAACCATGAGCTGATCAGAAACTGCAGTAGTGTTGAGCAAATGCGCCATAGCGCACAGGAGCTTAAGCAGGTAAGTGAGCTGGTTTCGCAACCGATTGATTTTGATAAGGCAATGTCTTCACTACGAGCTTCACCGATACAGCGTGTATGGGATGCGCTTGAACTAGAAGATCTTGACCAGCGAGCACAATTAATCAGCCAAGTGATGTCGGCGCTTAAAATGATAAAAACCCAAGGCTGTTTGCGTTGTCAGTTCGGGTTGAAGTTACCGATGCCACAAGTGGGTGAAGATACCCAGTTGTTAGGTGCATTTTGGCTGCATCTAATCACCAATATGGTGGCCGATCATCACTGGCAGCCTTGGTGTTTTTATAACTATGGTCAATTGAGCCAGAAAGCTTCGCTGGTGGTGTATTGCAGACCTATGCCGGCCTCGTATTTTGCGTCAGTTTGGCTTGAGCACAATAGCTTGTCGACGACCATTAATCTAACAGGGACTTTGCCACAACATCCGGTGACACCGCATATGTATGAATTGGCAAAAGCATCAAATATGAGTGTTTTCGATGCGCTAAGAAGTTGGAGTAAGTTATGAGTCAACCACATAAGTATCAGAGCTGGCAGCAGTGGCGTGAAAATTTATTAGCGCCTCTAGGCGGCATGCCGTGCGGTGACGATTTAAAATACGAAGAGTCATTTAAATTACTAAAAGCCTCTTCGTCAGGTGTTGCTGAGCCAGATTTCAAAGCTAACTTTATTTTGGCATCAGAGCTGTTAGAAAAGCAGACCAAAGATATTCGCATTGCGTCGTATCTAGCGTTGGCCGCTACGAATGAGTTTGGGCTCGAAGGTTTGATCCACTCGTTAGATTTGTTTAATCAGCTTTTGCAACAATATCAGGCGCAGATCCACCCAGTGAAAGAACGTGCGAGAGCATCGGTTCATACTTGGTTCTTACAACAACAACAGCGCTTACTTGGTGTTGCGACAGCGCACAGTGCGACAATGCCGGAGCAGTGGCCAGAGTTAAAGCGCGTACTTGAACAGTATGCAACAGAATCCGTGGCAATACTTGATGCAGACTCAGGTCCGCTTGCTGATTTAAAACACTGGTGTGAGCAAGGTTTGATTTCGCAACCAGTTCCTGTACAACCTGTTGCGACGGTACAAGAGGCTGTCGAAAAGCATGAGGTGGTCACAGCTGAGCAGCCTCAAGTACAGCAAGCTGTAGCGGCGACTTCACAGCCTACAGCTGTTGCTTCAAAGCCAGTTTCTACACTCGCTATTACCGTGGAAGCACCGCAGTCAGACTCGGCTTATACAGAGCAAGTTCGCAAACTATTGGCGTATGATAAAGAGTGCCAAAACTGGATGCGGGCAATTCGGTTGGCACGTGCAGTGAGGTGGGGGGCGCTTGCATTACCACCGCACGATAATGAATTAAAAACGCGCTTACCAGCCCCAAGGCAAGCAGCTTTTGTGCCTATTGAAAACGCCTTAGCCGCACAAAACTTTGCTCAGGCGTTAGAAAAGGCAGAAGCCTTATTTATGGAAGGGGCGATGCATTTTAACCTTAATTTACAAAGGCTAACCATCGCTGCACTTGAAGGGCTCAAGTTATTTAAAGAAGCACAGTGGATCGATTTAGAACTCGCCGCAATCGCTGATCAATACCCAACGCTGCTCAGCCTTAAATATGAAGACGGAAGTGAGTTTTGCTCAGCAGCAAATCGCGAGCGAATTGGCGAACATAAATTACTAAGCCAAGGTGACGGTGCGAGCACAGACGATAATCAGAAGATTTGGTTAGATAAATTTAAAGAAGCGCAGGCGCTTGTTGACCAAAATAAACTTTCGCAAGCACTGCAGCTAATGGAAGGGTTTGCACAAGATAAGTTCGATTTTGCAAAGCAAAAATTATATCAAGCACGTTTATTGATGCGCAGTGAACGCGCTGATCTTGCCTATCCAATGTTTGAGCAGCTACTTAAAGACATTGAACAGTACCGGCTGGATTTATGGCACGAGTCGTTTGCTCTAGAGGTTTGGCGTTATGCTAAGCAATGCAATGAAGCAGTATCCTTGGAGCAAGGGGATGAATTTGACCTACGAGCAACCGCGATAAAGCAGCAGATGCTCGTAACCAAAGTAAGCTCAGCGATTGACTGGGTTTGATTGTTAACCGCTGGGCTTGTAACGGCAGGCGCAACGACTGATTAAATAAGGAAAGACTATGTCTGATACGTTTCAAAAAGAGATCCCAAGAGCGCGGATTAATATAGCGCTTG
This sequence comes from Pseudoalteromonas sp. OF7H-1, assembly GCF_022347825.1. NCBI lineage: Bacteria > Pseudomonadati > Pseudomonadota > Gammaproteobacteria > Alteromonadales > Pseudoalteromonadaceae > Pseudoalteromonas > Pseudoalteromonas sp. OF7H-1. The sequence continues at coordinate 10,234 of NZ_JAKRFX010000006.1, forward strand.
AGCTGGAAACCGAAGGTGCAACGCAAAAGAGTGAACTACCGATGAAAGTTTTGGTTGTGGGTGATTATTCCAACGGCCAAAACGACAGTGACCTCGCTGAGCGAGAGCGCATTGCTATTAATAAAAATAATTTAGAGCAAGTGCTAAAAGACATGTCACCAAAGGCAAAGTTTCAAGTATCGAACAAAATCGCAGGTGATGGTGAAATCGGTATTAACCTAACGTTCGATGATTTTAAGTCATTCGATCCTGAGCAAGTCGCAGCGCAAGTGCCAGAGCTTAACAAGATGATGTCGATGCGTAACCTATTGCGTGATCTGAAATCTAACTTGCTTGATAACTCAACGCTGAGAAAAGAGCTTGAGCGCATTTTGCAGAACAAACCAGAGCTTGATGAGTTAAAAGCACGCCTAAACGAGTTAGCGCCGCTTTTGTCTGAGCAAGAAAAACAACCGCAAGAGTAAGGACACAAACCGATGAATATGCAAGAAACGTTAAACGTTGAAGCGCGCAAAGAAGAGACTTTGACAGCTTCAGCTTACGAAACAATCTGTAATCTTGTGTCTATCGAGCCGGTTTCAAGCGAAATCAGCATTGATAACTTCCGTGATGCTAATAACCTTGCGGAGACCGACACCAATGAGCGCCTAACAGCCGCTATCAATGTCTTTTTAGACATGGCCACTAATGACAGCAAAGAAGTGTCGCGTATCGACAAGTTATTACTTGATGACTACATCGCTAAAGTCGACAAAATTATTTCTGAACAGCTGGACGAAATTTTACATCACCCGCAGTTTCAAAAAGTAGAGTCGGCGTGGCGTTCACTGCGTTATTTGGTGAATCGTTGTCCAAATAACTCAAACGTAAAGCTTGAGCTACTTGATGTTGATAAAGAAACGCTACGCGATGACTTCGAAGAAGCACCAGATACCACGCAGTCTGCGCTCTATAAGCAAGTGTATACGGCTGAGTATGACACACCAGGGGGCGAGCCAATTTCAACTATGGTGTCAAACTTTGAATTTGATTGTTCAGCGCCGGATGTGTCGTTATTGCAAGAAATTTCAAGGGTGTCTGCAGCAGCACATTGTCCTTTCTTAGGCAGTGTTGGTGCCAAGTTCTTCTTAAAAGATTCGCTTGAAGAAGTATCAAAAATTCAGGATTTGGGCTCTTACATGGAGCGTGCGGAATTTTTACGTTGGAAGAACTTCCGTGAATCAGAAGATGCACGTTACATTGGCTTAGCGTTCCCACGCTTCTTACTGCGTTTACCATACGGTGACTTAAATCCAATTCGCCATTTTAACTATCAAGAAGACGTTAGCAGCGAGCATCACGAACGTTATCTTTGGGGTAACGCGACATTTGCGTTCGCGGCAAATATCGTCCGTAGCTTCCACCAAAATGGTTGGGCAGTAAATATTCGTGGTCCACAATCTGGTGGTCGCGTTGAAAATCTCCCCCTGCATTCTTTTGAGGCAGGCCGTGGTCAAGAAACTAAGATCCCAACGGAAGTACTTATTTCTGAAACCAAAGAGCTTGAGTTTGCAAACCAAGGATTTATCCCTCTGAGCTATTACAAAAACAGTGACTTTGCGTGTTTCTTTTCTGCAAATAGTGCGCAAAAGCCACAAATTTTTGAAACGCCGGAAGCCACCTCTAACTCCCGGATCAATGCAAGATTACCTTACATCTACTTGGTATCACGTATTGCGCACTATATGAAGGTGATCCAACGTGAAAATATCGGTTCAAGCAAACCTCGCCATGAGCTAGAGCAGCAACTGAATGATTGGTTAGGTGCATTAGTTACTAAGATGAATAATCCAGACGAGTCTCTAATTGCTACGCACCCGTTAAAAGATGCCAACGTGACTGTGTCGGAGATCCCAGGTAACCCAGGTTATTACCGTGTGAATACATATGTGGTTCCACATTTCCAAGTGGAAGGTATCGACGTACGCCTCGCACTCGTTGGGCAAATGCCTGGTGAAAAATGAAGGCCACCTGAAGAACCTATGAAGCGTATTTAGGGCAGTGAATGCTGCCCATTATTAAGCATGACATTGAACCTAAATTGTAGAGGTTCAGAAGTATTGGCAAGCGCTTTTGAGATGTTAGTTGAGCTTGCATCTAAAAGTGCAAAAGTAAGAAGTTTCAAACAGGGTTAGGTTGATAAGCGCAATGATGGAAAACGGTTACCAATAAAAAGACCAAGTTTAATATGGTTGCTGGTATTAAATGGTATATTTATGAATATAGAAGCAGACCATATTATTTGGAAATTTATATTTTTAGTGCAGTTTTCTTTAACAGTGTTTTCAATATACGATAGTCAGCTTTTAATCTTGTATGAAATTAGAGTTACGTTTGTAGAAGTTGTTGTTTATATTTTAGATAGTTTGGTTTTGGCAGCAAACTTATTGCTCATATTACAAGTTCGTGTGTTAAGTCGAAGAGCATGGGGTTTGATAGTTTGGGTGTGGTGGTTTGCAAATATATACTCGTTGTTAAACGAATTTTACTTGGGCGGTTATACCTCGTCTGAAATGTTGTTTTTTGGAAATGTAATCTGGATTTTAATTTTATTTTCCTTGCCTGTAGTTAAGTACAGAAGCTTTATAGGAGAACCGATTAAAGCTGAGTAAAGTTAAAACGATATATACTTCCATGACGCACTTTAGTGCATGCGTTAAACGGTGGAAGTGACGTGCGCCTTGAGCTCGTTAGTCAACAACCTAGCGATAGATAAAGGCCGCCGATATAAGTGAATAAACCTATCTAAAGCTGAAATGGTAGCTTTAGACAAGAAGCGATGAGGCAATGGATTGTCATGTTTAAACGAAAAGTATGTAACTGGTTGATGGTACTAAGTACAGTCTTGGTGACTAACTTGTCATATAGCCAGGAGATGACACCAGAGCTCTTTTTCGCAAAAAAGAAATTGCAAGAAGCAACTATCTCTTACACCGCAGCGATGGAAACGTGTTTTGAGTATACTCCACGCGTTCGCCCAAGCGAGCTAGAGATAGACAAACTAGAGATAGAATTAGTCGTAGAGGCAGTAAATCACCTGCATTACGTGGCGCTTAATGATTGTATGCAAGACCATGATGTCAATTTTTTAAAAGCAGTTGAGCACTACAATCAGACGGCGCCAAAGGATGAAGTGATCACAGTAGACAGTTTTGTGACGCTTAGATGGAATGAAGAGCTTAGAGCTGAATTCGAATTTAAACAGTTGCCCAAAGCGGTTCAGCTGCACTTTTTGCAGCTGGATATACTAAAAATGCCATTTGATGTGGCGACGTTAGTGATGGAATTACGTGGTGACTTATAACATGTAGTGAAAGATTGCCCCAAGTTGGCTGCCACCAACTTGGGACATGTTCCCAAATTGGCATAAAGCGTGGCGCTTTGTTTGGGGATCAAACGTGAAAAACACGCGTTTGATCAATGCCTTTAATAATTAGGAAACATCTTATCTTAAAAGGAGAAATTAAAAATGGCAATTCCAGCGTATATGTGGTTAAAGGACGACCAAGGTAACGACGTTAAAGGTTCAGTAACTGTAGCTGAGCGTGAAGGTTCAATTGAGATTTTGCATTTCGATCACGAATTGCGTATCCCAACTGATAACGACACGGGCGAGCTAACAGGTACTCGTAAGCACGAGCCTTTTGTTATCACAAAAGCTGTGGATGCTGCTACTCCGTACATGTACAAAGCGTGTTCAAACGGTCAAACATTAAAGCAACTTGAGCTTAAATGGTACCGTATTGATGACACTGGTACTGAGCGTGAGTACTTCCGCCATACGCTTGAAGACGTGAAAATCACTTCAATCACGCCAACAATGCACAACGTTAAAGATTTGGATAAAGAGCGTTATCCTCACCTTGAAACAGTGCACATGCGTTACAAGCGCATCACTTGGACGTACCTAGACGGTAACATTGAGTTCTCTGACTCATGGACTGAAGGTCGTTAATTTCGAGTGTTGGAGGCCTATTGGCCTCCTTTTCAAGCTTACACTAGTTCGCGCAATGAATAGAGAGCGTATTTTTCTATGGCCTTATTTGATTTGCTAGCTCAGCCATCACGCCAAGCCTATAGCGATAACAATTTATCGCATTTAAGCGACAGCGTATGTAAACACCTAACGCAATTATTGAATGCGCGTAGGGGAGTGCTTGAGCACTTAGGTGATTACGGTTTACCGGATGTGGAAGATCTATATGAAGGGCTACCTTATTCGCAGCAAACACTTGCCAATGAAGTAAAAAGAACCATAGAAAAGTACGAACCAAGAATTACTAACCTCATCGTTCGACCCATCGACATAAAAGAGGAAAACTGTGTGATTCGATTTGAGATAAGAGCGCAATTAAAAACCGGCGAGATAATCAGATTGAATACTAAGTTTGCATCAGGTGGTAAAGCAAACGTCAATACAGGAGGAGCAGACTAATGGATATGCAGCAATATTTTGATGCGCAAATGAGGCTGTTAACACAAGCAGGTAAACAATTTGCTCAGCAGTATCCTGAACATGCCGGCTTTTTAAATATTGACGCGTTAAAGGATAGAGATCCTCATGTTGAGCGCTTGCTCGAAGGAGTCGCTTACTTAACGGCATTTACGCAAAAGCGATTGGACGAGACGCTACCCGAAGTGTCTGAGCAGGTACTCAGACAGATTTGCCCAATATTATTAAATTATTATCCGTCTACGACGGTGCTAGAGTTTGCGCCAAAACTCACCATGCAAGGACTGGTGAGTGTGCCAAAAGGCGCGAAAATCTCTTCCCATAAAAGTGACAACGCCCCTGTGGCTTGTCACTTTACTACCACCGCAGAAACGAAAGTGCTGCCGTTTGAGATCTACTCTGTGGACTATCATGAGATCCACACTGGTGCGACGTTAAACTTGCACCTTAAGCGGTTAGGCCAAGGCAGTTTAGATGATTACGATCTCTCTAAATTGCGGGTGTATTTACGTGGAGACACGCCGCTTTGCGCCAGTCTTTATCAAATGATGAAGAATCCAAACGCAGCGATAGAGGTTGAGACTGGAAAGCTTGGCAGTACGACGCAATATACCTTGAACAAGTCAAAAATTGATGCGGCTTTTCATAAAGACAGCACCGGAATGTTGCCCAATAGCGAACAGAGTCATCCCGCATATGCGTTGCTGCTTGATTACTTTAACTCTCGTGAAAAGTTCTATTTTGTTGAACTAACGGGACTGGATACACTAAATATTGATCCAGACACTAATACCATCAGCATCAAAATAGCCAGTGATATTAAATTACCGCCCGGTAACAAAGTAAATGCGGATAATATCCTGCTTAATTGTGTACCTGCGGTAAATATCTACCCAGTAGATGCCGAGCCTATCCGCGTCAGCGAAAACCAAACCGAATACCAACTACATCCAGTGCAAAATAAACTCGGAGAGAGTTTTTGTTATAGCGTTAAGTCGGTACAAGGTGCAAGCAGTAGCACTGGAGAAGCCATCGACTTTGTTTCTCGGTATAGCACGGTATATGAAGATAACGCCCATTTGTATTCACTGATAAGCCGTGATATTGGCGGGGTATCGCCACAGACGTACATTCAGCTTTCAATGCAAGAAGTGGGTGATATTACTACTTTATCGACTGATCTGTTGGCACATAACGCGGCGTGGCCAAGGCAAACACTGCAAGAGGGTGATATCAATGCACAAAGCGCTGATGTGCCGTCGGTACTTAGCGTTAAAAATGTCGTAAGACCGAGCAAGTTACTTAATTCTCCTGATCAGGCTTTACATTGGCAGCTCATTAGCTTGTTGAATATGCGTTTTTCTCAGCTTGCAGAGCCAACCCAGCTGAAAAAGCTATTGGCGCTGTTTGATTGGTCGGAGCGCTCTGAAAATCGAAACCGTATCGAGAGTATTCAAGGCGCTGAATCTAAACCTATCTCATTGCTACAAAAGGGCGTGTTCGTTAAAGGGATAGAGATCCACTTAACCCTAAACGAAAAGAGCTTTGTTTGCACAGCCGATGCGTATCATTTTTGTGATGTGTTGCATCAGTTCTTTAAATTATATGCGCCAATTAACGAATGTTTAAAAACCAGAGTGACGCTGCTGCCAAGTTACCATGAGTGGGAATGGGACGTGACGGCCGGCGACAGTTATCAGGTGTAAATGATGGAGCAGCAAAACCAACCCATCTGGGCAAAACTGCCAGAGCCGATAGCTAATTTGATGGCCACACCTTGGCGCTTTAGTTTGTACAAGGCGCTAACGCTTATTGAACAGCATTGGGCCAGCAATAACGAGTTACAAAGTGGCCACAGTCATCGCGTTGAAATTGCACCGTATAAAGAACTTGGGTTTCCAGCGTCAGACGTTAGACGCTGTGAATTGCAAGTAAGGCAACGAGGTAAGCTGAGGCTTGAAACGTCATTTCTCGGTTTATATGGCGTTGACGCTGCGATGCCGCACTACTTGTTAGAGCAAGCCGCAGGAGACGAAGAGGTAGGTGCAAGAACACGCGCATTTTTAGATCTTTTTAATCATGTACTGTATTGCCAGCTATTTCAAAGTTGGAAGAAGTCTCAGATTAATCTCGCGGGCATTGGTGCGCAACAATTTGATCAAATAGTTGCTGCAGTATTTGAAAATAACCAGTCGGATAAGAGCAAACTAAACCTCATTAGTGCCAAACAAACCAGTGCAGCTGGGCTTGAGCAAGTATTAAAGCAAGCGCTACAAGACGAAAGCTTAACGATTAAAGATAATATCGTTGAATGGGAAGGTATTACCGAAGCGGGCAAGTTAGGCTCAAAGCAAAGCGGATTTTCATTGGGTGGCAATGGCGTATTGGGCAAACGCGTATTGGTTACGGGCAATCGTATTTGCATTGAGCTTGGTCCAATGGACGAGGCTGAGGCGCAGCTATATGAGCCAGGTGGTGTAAAGGCGAAACGTTTATCACAATTATTAAATTGGCACACCTCAACCAAAATGAATTGGCAACTGTTAGTGCAGATCAATCGCCAAGCGCGCGAGGGCACTCGGTTAGGAGCTGGCAAGCTTGGGATAAGTTGTGCGATAGGTAAAGTTAACGCACGCGTAGAGAAGAAAATATATTCACAATCACAGTTTTAATGCGAACGGGAATAGCAAGGATTAAAAGATGGACGCAACAGGCATAAAGAATCTCATAGACAAACTCAATCATCACAGCGCGACAGCGTTAGAAGCTGCGGCTGGATTCGCAGCGAGTCGAAAGCATTTTGAAGTGCTACCAGAGCATTACTTATTAAAGTTAATGGAAGAGCACAATGACGGCGATGTTGCGAAGATTTTACCTTTCTTCGAAGTTGATCAAGACGCATTGTGGAATAGTGCGCTCGAATTTATCAATCAACAAGATGCTGGTAACCCGAGCAAGCCGGTTTTCTCCCGTCGCCTCTATGAGTGGTTAGAAAAAGCATGGCTCAGCGCAAACATGCGCCATCAAAATGATTGGATCACAGGAGCTGCGCTGATTGACTCGTTCAAAGACATGGCGATATACAGCCCTGCATTTGGACTGGCGCGCGAGTTCGACAAGATTGATACGCACTTCTTAAAGCAGAATTTAAATAAGATCTGTAAAGGCTCGACTGAGCGTCAAGTATTTAGTAAGCCAAATGCTGACAACACGGTGTCGAATAGCCGTTCACAAGGTGAAAGCGCGCTGGAATCATTTTGTGAAGACCTCACTGAAAAAGCACGTTCTGGTGCAATTGACCCGGTTCTTGGGCGCAACGAAGAAATCCGTCTCGCAATTGATGTGTTGTGTCGTCGCCGCAAAAATAATCCAATCTTTGTCGGTGAGCCCGGTGTTGGTAAAACGGCAGTGGTAGAAGGGCTTGCTCAGCGCGTTGTTGAAGGGCAAGTTCCGCCAGAACTCAAAGAAGTTAAGATCTGCGTACTGGATATGGGGCTGCTACAAGCCGGAGCCGGCGTAAAAGGTGAATTTGAGCGTCGTCTTAAACAAGTCATTGATGAAGTAAAGAGTTCAGCGACGCCCGTTATCTTATTTATTGACGAAGCGCATACCTTGATTGGTGCTGGTGGCGACGCTGGCATGGGAGATGCCGCAAACCTACTAAAACCTGCGCTTGCACGTGGAGAAGTAAGAACACTTGCAGCAACGACATGGAGCGAATATAAAAAATATTTTGAGCGCGATGCTGCACTTGAACGCCGTTTTCAATTAATTAAAGTCGATGAGCCAACCGAGCAAGCGGCAAAGCTCATGCTCACGGGGCTGAAAGATAAATACGAAAAGCACCACCAAATTCAAATCACAGACAGTGCAATTGAAGCCGCGGTTACTTTGTCTGCACGATATATCACAGGTAGACAATTACCTGACAAAGCCATTGATGTACTAGATACTGCGGCTGCTATGGTCAGAATGGGACCGGCAACATCGCCTGTGGTGATTGATAAAGCCAAAGAGCAGATCCGTTACTATCAAAGCAGAATTGAACGCTTGGCGATCGAATCAAAGCTTGGGATTGCAGATCAAACCTGTATTCAAAGTCTCACCGATGCGCTTACACAAGCGCAAGAGCAGCTTGCTGAGCTTGAGCAAAGCCGTGAGCTGCAAATTGATACTTATAATGCCTTACACGGTGCGAGTGACGAAGAGAAACCTGCGATTAGACAAGCGCTTGCTGCGTTAAATCAAGATGACAATGCGATTTTCTCCGAAGTGACCAGTGATACGGTAGCGCAAGTGATCGCAAGTTGGACTGGGATCCCTGTAGGTAACATGGTGAAAGACGAGCTGGAGAACTTACTTAAGCTTGAGCAATCACTGGCACAAAGTGTTGTGGGGCAAAATGCTGGATTGACTGCGATTGCACAAACCTTACGGGTAGCAAAAGCGGGTGTATCGGCGTCGTCTGGGCCACTGGGCGTATTCTTATTAGCAGGTCCTTCTGGGGTTGGTAAAACCGAAACTGCAAAACACATAGCCGAACTACTATTTGGTGGCGAGAAGTTCTTAACCACGATAAACATGAGTGAATATCAAGAAGCACACACAGTATCACAACTCAAAGGCTCACCACCGGGTTATGTGGGTTATGGTGAAGGTGGGGTGTTAACCGAAGCTGTGCGCCAACGTCCATATTCTGTGGTGTTACTTGACGAAGTGGAAAAAGCCCACGCAGATGTCATGAATATGTTCTACCAAGTGTTTGAAATGGGTGTAATGCGTGATGGTGAAGGGCGTGAAATCGATTTTAGAAACACGGTTATCATCATGACTTCTAATTTAGGGGCCGAGCAAATCATCAATGCTTGTACACCAGAAACCGAGCAGCAGGCCATGCAGCAAATGGTGGATGGGATCATTCAGCAGGGTGTACCTGAAGACGAAGAAGCACAAGACAATAACGAAGAAGAAACACCGTTTGAGAGACCGAGCTTTCAGCAGCTAGTCAGCTTAATTAAGCCAAACTTGCTCGCGCATTTTGCACCAGCGCTTTTAGCACGGATGCAGGTTGTGCCTTTCTTCCCGCTTGATACTGATGTGTTAAAACATATCGTGGCACTAAAGTTAGAGAAGGTCGCAGCGCGACTTCGTGACAATCACGCTATACAACTGCGCGTAGATCAAACAGCGCTAGATTATCTAGCCGATAAATGCGCTATGTCTGATAGCGGCGCACGATTGGTTAACGCAACAATTGAACAACAAATTTTACCTGGGGTCGCTCGCTCCATTTTGGGCTTTATGAGCGAAGAAGATATGCCAGATCTGCTGACGCTGACACTGGATGAAAATGGTGAAATTGAAGCCGTATTCGCCGACTTAAGTTAACGGTAGATACGAGTAAGGAGACAAAAATGGAAATGTTCGCATCACTTGCCGATAAACTGCCTAAGGCAAACGAGAGTCACTTTGCAATCGAAATTGCGGGGTTGTCTGGGAGTTTATTTAAAGTATTGAGTTTTGAATCACAGAATGACAGCTTATGTAGTGACTATCGCTTCGATATTGAGGTGTTAAGTGAGGAACTAATTGAGCCTGATCTGGTGATTGGTAAAGATGTTACATTTTCCATTACGTGGGCGATGTCTGACAGAACGGTTTCGGGAATTATTACCGAATATGTCTGCCATGGTCGCAGTCATCAGGGCTACGTGTATACCTTATCCTTTCAATCACTTTTGGTGTTGCTCAAGCATCAACGATCTAATCGCGTTTTTACCGACATGTCTGCGGACGCTATCGTTAAAAGCGTGTTAGATAAGGCAGGGTTCCCGTCAGGAAAATTGCAACTGAAGGGATCATCACCTTCCCTTGCCATGACAGTGCAATACGACGAAAGTGACTTTGATTTTGTAACGCGTCTAATGCGCCGCTACGGTTTTGTTTACGGCAGCACAGAGTCAACGGGTAGCCAAGCCAACCTATCGGTATTTGCCAGCAGCAGTGATTTTTCTTCAGAGATGGAAGAGATCACTTTGCCTTATGCATCACCCACCGGACAGGTAAGACCGAGCGAGTCTGTCTTTGCCTTTTCTAAAAAAGCGAGCCTACTAAATAGCGGCTTTAGGCTGTATGACGAAGACTATGAAAAAGGCTGCGCACTGTCTGTGAATAGTAATAATCAAACAGAGGTTGGCGGCTTTGGTGAAGACAGTATATTTGCGGAAAACTTCATGACTGAAGGAGATGGCGACGCGCTTACCAAAGTGCACCAGCAAAGCATTGATTGTCAGCGGAATCTTTTTGTAATCGATACTGACTGTCGAGCGCTTCGTCCGGGTGTCGCTTTAACCATAACCGATCACCTTAATTACAGCGGTCGTTACTTAGTGGTGTCTGTTGCTCATAAAGGTTGCCAAGGCGGTAGCGTTGAATACGGTTCCAAGGTAAAAGGCTTAACCTATAAAAACCAAGCGACGATTATCCCAATTGATGTGCAGTTTAAAGCGCCTGTTATTAAGCGCAAAAAGGTCTTTGCATCTTTTAACGCCACGATTGAACAAGAAGTGGATGACAAAGGGCGCTATAAAGTCAAGCTGCCATTTAACCAAGATGGTGAAGGGGAAGAGAGTAAACCGACTCGGCTTATGCAGCACTATGGTGGGCCTGGTGGGCACGGCATGCACTTTCCTTTAAACAAAGGAACCGAGGTTATGGTGGCGGGCGAAAATGGTGACTTAGACAGGCCTATTATTCTCGGTGCGCTATTTAACGATGAGGCACTAAGCCCAGTAACTATTGAGAATTCCACCGAAAACAAATTGGTGACAAGAGCGGCAAACACTTTGTTGATGGATGACAAACAAGGCGAAGAGAAAATCCAATTGTTCACCAAAGCTCAAGAAAACATACTCGAATTTAATGCCACCGAAGGCAGCGAATTTATCAAGCTTGAAACCAAAAAAGGTTACATCGATATTAAATCGAAAGAAGCGATGACGCTGCAATCACAAGCGAATATTGTGGCACAAGCCGACAAAGAAATAAGCATTCGCGCAGAAGATGCGGTGTATATCCAAAGTATTGAGTCCAATATTGAGATCAATGCCAAAGAAGCGATTCAACTCACTGCAGACACCGACATTAAAATTCAGTCTGCTGACAGCAATATTCAATTTGAAGCGCAGCAATCCATTAATCTTGAGGCCGCGCAAGACATCAGTTACTTCAGTGTTGACGGTAATGTTGAGCTTGCGGCGCAAAATGGTAACTTCACCATCAATGCCGATAGAAACATTTCAATCGTTGGCCAAGGTAGCGGCTCAATTCAGCTTTCTCAAGGCGGCGGCAAAATAGAAATTGATGCGGCAGGTAATATTACCATTGATGCGAACAACTTGAACTTAAGCGCCAGCAACATTTCAGTGTCTGGCTCAGCAATTAGCCATAACTAAGCAGGGAGCAAAGTCATGAAAACCAATGTCATACAATTTCCACCATCGTTGAGTAACATCGTATGGCGTGTATCTGCCATTGATAAATTAGGCAAAGTGTTACGAGTGAAGTGTGACGAATCTAATTTAGAAATGAAGGTTAAAGGTCAACTAGACAGTGTGACACGCGTAAGTATTGACGATGAAGTGTTGCTACATAGCGTGGCAATGCCTATTGTTCTTGGTCGCTTATCGGCTCCGAATGACTTTCCGGCAGCGTCGGTGACAAATAACAACGGTACCGTGGTGTTAAATGGCGAGCAAAAAGTCTGTGTCAAAACCAAAAATGGCAGCATTGCTATTAACGGTAATGGTGAGATACAGCTCGAAGGTAAACTGCTAAACGCCGATATTGAGCAAGATCTCAGCCTCCAAGGCTGGCCAATTCGATTAAATTAAGCTGATACGGTGTGACTATGTTTTTAGCTGCAACCAAATTGGCCGTTCACCGTCAACAACTCAAGTCGCTTTGGCATCATTATCAAAAGTTTAATGCACGCCAAGTAGTTGAAACTGGGCGTTTGCATGCCCTTGAAAAACAACTATTAAATCATGTGTATACCTTAGCTGCGACGGACGAAGAACACTGGATAAACCACTCACAACTTGATTGTATCGCACACGGGTCGATTGACGATGTATTTACGTTAACCCAAGAGATTGACTCACCTCAGCTGTTATTACTCATTAACCATCTCTTTGGGACAAGAGCACTTGAAAATCAAGCTAGTGAAATCATCACGGCGATTAACAGCGAACCTGCGCTTGCTGAGCTGCTCATTCATAACTTGTCAGCATGGCGCATTGATTTAGGTGATGCACTCAGGCAGCGAATTTTATCAACAGATGAAAATTGGCCTACGAGCCTTATCTATTTAGCATTTAGTACGGCTAACTTGTCGCGCCACCAACTCATGGCCGCACTTGACCATAGCAACCCTGAAATTGCCTACACGGCATTGGTAAATATGTGGTTGTGTAATACAGAGCAACTTTCAGAGCACCTAGTAAAGCGGTTTGCGATGACAGATGATGCCGCGCTAAAAGCAAAATTATTGCAGCTGGCAGGTTTACTCGATGAGCCAAAATGGGATGAACCATGCTTACTTTATTGTCAGCATAATCCAAGCTACATTGCAGAAGTGTTTCCGTACTTTTCTCATATCCGCTCGTTACAAAATCTAGTTAAGTTACTCGAAGTCCCCAGTACCGCTCGTCCAGCTTACGAGGCGTGGAAACAAATCACCGATCTCGACTTGCCTGAAGAATTCGCAATAAGTGATGCGCAAACTGGCATTAAATCTCAAAAATCGCAAAAACTACCCAGTTTTAAGCAAGCAGAATACGAGCGCCAAGCCTTAATAACAGCAAATACCCAACATCAACTCGCGGGGCGTAAAGTCTCTGAGCCAGCGGCTTGGTTACAACAGGGGTTGGCTGGCCTTGCTATTCAGCGCAAGCTTTCCAAGATTTCCTCGCACGCACTTGGTGCTGCGCTTTTTTACATGCCGATGGCTTATCTTCAGTGGCAATCAGTGAAACAGGAGTTGAACCATGCTAGTGAATGAATCCGAGTGGCAAAGTAGCACGGTTGAGGCTTGGGATGAGGACAAAGATCCTATCGTAGTCATCGCTGTGAAGCAGAACTTTGAATACGACGTAAAGGGTAATGTGTATCCCGATCCAACTGGAGCGCCTGTTGTACTTGCTGATGACTTTGACGGTGAAGGGCTTGAAGCCAGCTTAACCGCCGTTAGCGAAGTTCAGCCTTATAAAACCGGTTTTGAAGTATATGGTGAATTGACCTGCTTTCCACCAACCGACAAACAAGCGCGAGTGATTGAAGTAGGACTCAAACTCGGCTGTAACGATAAGGTCTTTGTTGATAAATTACTTCGAGTTACTGGTGAGCGTGTGTGGAAGCGGTCTCTATTTGGACCCGTGGCGAGCGATCCACAAGTATTATCGTCCTGTGTATTAAATTATCAACTTGCCTATGGCGGCACGAGTCTGTCGGATGAAGAACAAGTTTCGACCCAAAACCCTCTTGGTCGTGGTTATAAGCTCAAGAATAAAGAAGCGAAAGGCCAGCCATTGCCGCAAGTGGAGTATGCTAATCAGGTATTAAAAAAACCGAGTCACGACACTGCGGTTGCAAGCTTTGCAGCGATCCCACCATTTTGGTCGCCAAGGGGTGACAAACTCCCAGAGGTTGACGAAGCCAAAGCCCTCGCGGGTAAGTTTCCATTTAAAGAAGTAGTCCCCGCTGCGCATTATCAAGTCGCGCCGCAAGACCAACAAACTCCAAACCCGTTTAGTGATGGCTGGTGGATTGAAATGATGGGCTTGACACCAGATTTACCTTATGGACAAAGCCTAAAGCTAACGTTGCCCAGAATCGTACCTCGCTGTCGTTTGGTTAATGGCCCAGACGCCACGCCTATTGATATGCAGTGTGATACGCTGGTAATTGACTCGCAAACACAGCAGTTTTCATTAATATGGCGAGGAAGGGTAAAAAAGAGCCAAACAGGCAGTAACAGTGTGTTCTTAGTAGAAGAGGCGCAAGCGCAAGGAGTGGCACATGCAGTTTGAATTAATCGCGCTAGAAACCCCCGCCGGTAACCACCCCAGTGCTATATATACCGCCGTCGCAAATAACATGCGCTTTTGCACACCAAGCAAAGCCATTGTTAGATATGATATAAGCCTCGATGCCCCATACTTGCGCGCGCAAATTGAAGAAATCTCGGTCACACGACGTAAAGACCGCTGTTTAGCCATTCTTGAATCTTTGTTAAGTCAGACAAAGCAACGGCTTGATGGCAGTGCCAACACGTGGGATGGCACCATTAATCTAATTACTGCCTACGCAAAAGCAGAAGAGCCATTTATAGAACTGTCCGATGTTAGGGCGCTTTGTGACCATCTTGATCTGAACGTTGACGATATTCAGTTGTATCAAGTGCTTGATACTGATTCGCTCTCGCCAAATAGTCTCTATGTATTTGTAGATAGTTGCGTTGGTTATGATGAAGCGTCAAAACCAAACTGGGTAGGCAAGCTACAAGTTGTTGACGGCCCTGAAGGTGTTGTATTAAGTGAAGGCGGTTGCGTACTGCTTGGTACAAACGCGAGTAAAGATGGATGCCAAATTAAAGCATATCAGGGCGGCTTAGGTGAGCTATTAAAAGAGCTGCACGCAGAGATAAGCGAGCCTTATATTTCGACCCGCTTACTCAGTGAGCAGTGGCAAAGAGAATGGCTCAATGCCAGCCGCGCCTTGTACCAAGAACACGACGCGTTAATTGAACTCAACAACACGGCAAATACCATTGGGTATATTGGCGCTGGCCATAATGCAATGGGACTTGCGGTTGCTAGTAGTTATTTACATAACCCGTTAAATCGCCATATTGACAGAGTGTGGCTGATCACAGAGCAAGAAAAACCACAATTAATCTCAGTAACAAGGAGTGTGTTATGAGCTTTATCGCAGCAGTAAAGGGAAAAGAGCCAGATTCGATTCAGTACGATCAAGATGCCATGTCTGCAATGCTGAGAGTAGGCGGGAGTGTGTCGTGGCGACATAACAATCCTGCATTGTTAAAGCTTACTATCGCAGCGAAAAATAATGGCGCCATTGGCTGTGTAAATGGGATTGCCGTATTTCCTGATAAAGCAAGCGGTGAAAACGCATTTATAGATGAGATTGCGCGGGCTAAATATGGCGATATGATGCTGGGTGAAATGATAACCAAGTTTGCCAGTGACTATATTGTCCCACCGCCAAACTGGAACGATGGAAAAAACGAGCCAATTCTACCTCATCAAGAGCCAGAGACTGGCATGGATATGCACATGCCCATTGACAACGCTCGGGCATTTTTAGATTTGGTTGAGCGCAAAATAGGATGGCAAGCTGGCACTGAGGAACAAATTGAAAAAGATGTAGATAGCGAAGCACAACAAGTCGGTATCGTAAGCGGCCAAAACGTATTAATTAATGGTCGCACCGCAGTCCATAAAGACAGTGGTGGCATGCTAAATACCATAGATGTTTGCTGGACTAAAATTGGTAAGGTTGTTGTGCCAATTCCTTATAGCAATCTCGCCAAATCAGGTGATGCAGCGAGCACGGCAAGCTCAGTAAAAATTAATGGTAACCCTGCAGCCAATATAAAAAGTAACTTTTCAAAAAGCACAGGTGACCAACCCGGTAAAAAGAAAGGCATTGCCAGTGGCACAATCAAAGGCAAAGCAGAGTTTATTACCAGCTCTTTTGATGTGTATATCGAAGGAAAACCCGCCGTGCGCCAAGGAGATCTTATGATCTCTAACAGTAAAAACACGCCACCTTCTCCCTTGAATCAACCGGGCGGTGCGGCCCCTAGCTCACTGTCAGTGGCAAAAAGAGATGCAACCCCCGATAAATCAGGAAGTAAAAAGTTAAAAGTAAGCGTATCAGGTAAAGAGTATTACAAGGATGGAGTGAAACTAGGATGAGTGATTTTACAGTACCAGACTTAACGAATCTTGAAACCGCTCACAGAGAGCTAGTTTTTGAAGGGCTAGCAAACGACCAAGAGAAAGTGTCTTTGATGGTTGCTGATACTAACCCAGATCTTGGCACCTCGGGATACTACAAAATACCACTTGGTACTTCTTCGGCGAATGACACTGCACAAGATGCAGAAGTGGAGTTGGTCCATATTTATCCATTGAGAATGGGGATAGAGGGAGAAGATCAGCTAAGAGAAGGATTTATCTATATTTACGTTGACGGACACTTATGGCGAGAGCTGGAAGTACTTCCAAGGGAAAATGGTGAAGGTGTCGCGTTTAAAGATGTCAATTTAGCCTTTCAAAAGGGTCATAGAGTTATTCGTGTTGCTGAATATTCGTATAAAAAAGATAACTATGGTAAAGAGTGTAGTGTAGACAATACAGAATTAGCACTTGAGATGGTTGATAAAGGTGAGCGAAAAGCCACCACAGAAGAATTAAGTACCATCATCGTCCCAAACAAGTTGTATGGTCAACAGTGTAGTGTAGAAATTGCTTATTCAGAAACTCAATGGAGCTGGAAGCAAATTGAAGCATTTGGCGGTATGGCTGAAACGGATCCGCGTTTAAATTATGGACCAAGTGTAAAGCCCGGTCTTAACGGAGACCAAGCGACCAACAGACGTGCCAACAGAATGCAAAAACTCGATAAACTGGCAAGTTTTAAGCAGGGTTACGATAATTCGACATTACCCGAACACCTAGTTTTACCTGTTCCAGATATGTCAGGTGTGCATGTACCGGTACTAGCCGACAGTTTAGGGTTAGCCCGTGACACCAGCGCCAGAGTTGCGATATACCGCAAGGAGTTGTTAAGCCTTCCCGTAGAATCAATACAACAAGATCCTGAATTTAAATCAGAGTCAAACACAGAACGTTTTGAACCTAGTCCAAACCAATTGGCAAAGCATTCGTTAGCAACTGCAATTCAGAGCACTTTCTTTCACTATCCAAATGGAATCAAAAAGAAGAAAGCACTCGGAGTGGAAGTTGATGAAGACGCCGAAGATCTTGCACAGCAGTATCGGCAGTATATAGAAGATAGCTTCAGCACCACTGAATTTAGAGAATATCTACACACTGACCGCGCCTTTGAACTTGGTCTATTAATTAACCAATCAAAAGCGAAGCTCTTTGAGATTATTAGCGACGAGCAGAAAAACAATTCTTTTTATTACTCTATTGAAGACTATGCCTACTACGATGATATACGCCGGTGCTTACTATACGCAGTATGCTCCGATGTACTCGGCCCAATAAAGGACTTAACCATTACCCTGATCAGTCATTTTGCGGTGTCAGACGATGATTTCAAAAAGTTAGATGAATTGGATGCGAATGACTTAGGGCAAGAATGTTGGCTAAAAGCGATGGGGACGCATCCGACTGAAAGGCTAAGATTAATTGAGCTGCTCTATCCTAAAAAGATAAAGGATGAGATGACTGCGTATGAGTGCCGTCTTAAAGGTTCAAACGACGAATTTGACACGCGCTTTGATCTTACGCTTATGCAAGATAACTTGCAGTCCTTACATGACAAAGACGCATCATATACAGATGCGGTAATACAAGTACTCCGAAGAGCATCACAAGCGATGTGGGGATTATTGGTGATTGGTCTCGAGGTCCCAACCGGATTAAATGCAGCGCAAGGGCAGGATATCAAATCGGTATACGGAGACCGTAAAGCCAAAGCAGAAAGGCTAGCGCTTGATACAAATGCACTAAAAGATGAAAAGGTGGCACTAGAGCGCTCTATTGAAGCTAAACAAGCGGAAATTAATGCTTACATTAAAGCGCGTAACCAAATTTTAAATGCAGCTGTTGCAGGAGGGATGAATCCTGACTCAGTAGTGGCACAGCTAGACTTACAAATAAAACGCCAAGAACAAGCATTACGTGATTTGAAAAAAACTGCTTCCAATGTGCAATATCAACTAACGAATGCAAAGAGAGAGCTTAGTGCATTGTCAAGCTCTATAGAGTATGCAAAATCAGCTAGATTTGAAAACAGTGTCAGAGGGGATCTCTTTGGTCGATTTAAGCAATTGGTAGATGTTTCGACAAATGGTTTGATAAAAGAGATTAACCTATCAATTGCAGACTATTTAGATGGCAATTTACCTGATGGATTTTTACCTCTGGACTTTCAGTCAAAAGCTGAACGAGCATCTAAGCGCCTGAATGAGCTGGAGAAAGCCGCAGAGGCATTTACTGGTAGCCATCGGAAGAATCCTGTAGCACACCCTTATGTCAGAACTGAGTTAGGTGGAGGACAGATTGTTCAGCAACAGTTAGATCATATTTTGTCTCTAGACGGTACCTTGGGTGAAATTGAAAAAACACTGGAGCGACAAAAAATAAAAGCCGAATTTGCACAAAAACGCTTACAGCAAAAAGTATTGGTGTTGGATGCGAGTCGGATTGAAAAACTTGATTTCCAAGTTGAAGAAATGAAAAGTGAGTTTTCGGAACTTGACAGTAAGATTGATGGAAAAAACTGGGAACTGGATAGTATTAAAAAAGAAGTGGATGCTTTGGAGAGACTATCAAAATTTAAAGTTCCCCCAAAAGTGTTTGAAACTATGCTACATGGCACTCTAGGGACTGTTGCAGTACTTGAAGTGTATAACTGTTTTAGCACGCTAGCTAAGGTTGAGGCTAGTGGGTTGTCAAAAGCATCAGCAGTGTTAGATCTTGCCGACATAATTTTTAATATTGGCTTAAATATTGTGGAAAAAAAACATGGTCTGCCAACGGCAGTTCAAATTAACTCAATTACCACTCAAAAGGCTGCTGGGGTGGGTGCGAAAATAGTTTCTCGTGCTTGGTTAGTTGTTGCGGGTACCTTTCTTACCTTAATTGCAAGCTCAGTAAGTGCATATGTCGCTTTTACTGATGCACTATCAGAAAAAGAAAGCGGTGATAAAGAACTATATTTTGGCAATATCACGTTAATGATGGGTTTTATTTCACTTGCAGCGTCTTCTTCTATAATTCTAGCCTCCTTTTTAACTCTCGGCATGGCTGCGAGTACAATTGCAACTCTTGGAGCGATCGCGAGTGTATTAGGGTTATTGGGTCTACTAATAATTTTAATCGGTGCTGGTTTACTGCTTATTTTTCATGAATCTGAAATTGAGGCTTGGCTAAATGCCTGTCCTTGGAGTAAAAAGCGCCAACAAAAATATAAAGACGATAGCAATAAGTCTTCTGCTGTAAGGGCATCAACATGGCAACAAAAAATGGAAAATGCATTAACCGATTTTTATAGTATGTTGTACTCTCCCTCGATAAATATTCAAAGATTTTTAAGTGTATTTAAAGTGCAGGTAAGCGCGCCACTAACCAATGAATTAGAAGGGTTTTCTGCTCGTTTCTATTGGTCAAAGGAAGGTGATGATAAAATACAGGAGATAAATCATCATCAGTTGGCCAAGCTTAGCAGTGGTTGGAAGCTATACCCTAATCGAACCGGTTATTACTTTGAGTTCACAGAAGGAAGACTCTGTGAACTATTAAACCTAGAAGTTGGTAGCTCTATTGAGTTAATCATAGAAGTAGAAAGTTATCCCAATGGCAAAGGTAAAAAAGTGATCGAGTGCGCTACTGAGTTGTACTCCTTGCCAACGGTGGTGACCAAAAAAGACGATGGTTATTTGATCACTAAAGGGGTTAGATACATTAAAGAACTATCCAGATTAAATCAAAAGTTCAGATTTCCTGAAAGGCCGCCAATAAGATAGAAGGAACCGAAGAATGAAAAAGATTGAAGATATGACTCAGGAAGAGTTAGATAGCTATTTGGCAAATAAAGCGAAGGAAAGAGAGCGATATTACCGAGAGGAAGCAACTGAAGAAGAAAAAGAAAGGAAAGCACAAAGAGATGCATACTTGGCTAGAGAGACAAGTTATCGTCGTAGTGGTATTTTTTATGAAGAACAAACAAAAGACCATCTCCATAACCTAAGCTATAAGGAACGACTTGCCAAGGCGGAAGAATTAAACGGTTGTAAGTTTAAAGACGCAAAACCCTGTAAAGACGCATTTGCGCCGAGAGACGATTTTGATGGCCCTAAACGCCTCTTTGGTGCTTGGAATTGTGACGGTGAAAAAGTTGCGGTAGTTCGTCACCCAAGCCTAATACTTTTTAGAATGGTAATCACCATATTGTCCGCAATTGCGGGATTTATGTTGATTGTACTGACACTGGTTGATGTATTTCTAATAGACTATTTATACTTGTGTTTGGCTGGTCTTTTCATCACGCCTTTCTTGTTGTTTAAATTTTCTGACGCTTTACGGTTTCTTGATAACATTGAGTTTAATCGTCATACCGGGTTAGTGAGAACACCTTACACCCTGTTTAGAAAACCATTTTATATTCCAATAGAAGACCTTGAATATGTGGTGGGCGTTGAGGTGAAAAGCGCAAGAGGAGGCGGCTCGTTCCAAACGGGTTATCTAAGTTGCAGAAAGTATCCAGAAAAGTTTTGGTTTGGTCACGCGATTGGACTTGGAGATGGTGGGAACCTAAACGATTGGGCTCAGATAAATCGGTTTATGGACACTACCCAACCGATAGATAGGTACTACTACGAAATCATGGAGTATCACTATAAGCTCGATAAGAACGCTCACTTTAACGGCCCATTTCCAGAGGTAATGAAAAAGTACTTTGATGCCGATGACTGCCAAGTAAACCGCTGGAAAGTGTGGTAGAGGGTTAGTATTACAAGTGCTTTATAGTAGTCAGCTAAAAGGAGTTGTTGATGAAAAAGATTGAAGATATGACTCAAGCAGAGTTAGATAAATATCTAAAGGAAAGAGCTAAGGAAAGAGAACGGTATTATCGAGAAGAAGCCACAGAAGAAGAGAAAAAAGTAAGAGAAGAAATACGTGAATACGTTGATAGAGAGAGCAAATACCTTATTAGTGGTATTTATTTTGAGGAACTACCAAAAGATCATCTTCATAACTTAAGCTATAAGGAACGCTTAGCCAAGGCTGAAGAACTAAATGGTTGTAAGTTTAAAGACGCAAAATCCTGTAAAGACAGATTTGCGCCGAGAGACGACTTTAGTGGTGTAAGTTACCCTAGCCAATGCGATGGTCGGGTTGTTTCGGTACCGCGCTCACCGGGATTATGGTCCCTTAGGCTACATGGGTTGGTATTAGGCCCTATCATTGGGATTTGTCTGCTAGGGGTAAGTATGACAGACGACAGTATGCCAGCTTGGCATTCATGGTTGGGGCTGTTTTTACTGACTGCATTCCCTTTAATAATGTACAAAATAGGGAATGCAATTCGTATTGTGGATGCAATCGAGTTTAACCGCCATACCGGATTGGTAAGAACGCCGTACACTTTATTCAGAAAGCCATTTTATATCCCCATAGAAGACCTAGAGTATGTTGTCGGTCCAGAAGTAAAAAATATGCGAGGTAGCGCATCGATGCAAACGGGTTACTTAAGTTGTAGAAAATACCCAGAACATTATTGGTTTGGAAATCGTATTGGTATTGCGGGAGGTGGCGATGCTCACGATTGGTCACAAATGAATAGGTTTATGGATATTACTCAGCCAATTGACGAGTACTATCACAGAGCTATGGAGTATACGTTTAAAAAGAATAGGAATGCTCATGGCAATGGCCCATTTCCCGAGGTGATGAAAAAGTACTTTGATGCAGATGACTGCCAAGTAAATCGCATGGAAGTGTGGTAGGGCATTAATCATTACAAGTGCTTTATGGTAGTCAACTAAAAGGAGTTGTTGATGAAAAAGATTGATGAGATGACTGAAGAAGAGCTAGATAGCTATTTGGCAAATAAAGCGAAGGAAAGAGAGCGGTATTATCGAGAAGAAGCAACTGAAGAAGAAAAAGAAGACTTTGCAAAAATTGAGGCATACTTGGCTAGAGAGGCAAGTTATAGTCGAAGTGGTGTTTTTTATGAAGAACAAACGAAAGATTATCTCCATAACCTAAGCTATAAGGAACGACTCGCCAAGGCTGAAGAATTAAACGGTTGTAAGTTTAAAGATGCAAAACCCTGCAAAGACGCGTTTGCGCCGAGAGACGATTTTGATGGCCCTACACGCCTTTTTGGCGCTTGGAATTGTGACGGTGAAAAAGTTGCGGTAGTTCGTCACCCAAGCCTAATACTTTTTAGAATGGTAATCACCATATTGTCCGCAATTGCTGGATTTATGTTGATTGTACTGACACTGGTTGATGCATTTCCGGTAGACTATTTATACTTGAGTTTGGCTGGTCTTTTCGTCACACCTTTCTTGTTGTTTAAATTTTCTGACGCTTTACGGTTTATTGATAACATAGAGTTTAATCGTCACACCGGGTTGGTGAGAACACCTTACACCCTGTTTAGAAAACCATTTTATATCCCAATAGAAGATCTTGAATATGTGGTGGGTGTTGAGGTGAAAAGCGCAAGAGGTGGCGGCTCGTTCCAAACGGGTTATCTAAGTTGCAGAAAATATCCTGAAAAATTTTGGTTTGGTCACGCGATCGGACTCGGAGATGGTGGAAACCTAAACGATTGGGCTCAGATAAATCGGTTTATGGATACTACCCAACCGATAGAAGAA
The DNA here is from genome assembly GCF_022347825.1 of Pseudoalteromonas sp. OF7H-1. Lineage (NCBI taxonomy): Bacteria > Pseudomonadati > Pseudomonadota > Gammaproteobacteria > Alteromonadales > Pseudoalteromonadaceae > Pseudoalteromonas > Pseudoalteromonas sp. OF7H-1. Next base: position 33,396 of record NZ_JAKRFX010000006.1, read on the forward strand.
TATTACTACGAAATTATGGAGTATCACTATAAGCTCGATAAGAACGCCCACTTTAACGGCCCATTTCCAGAGGTAATGAAAAAGTACTTTGATGCTGATGATTGCCAAATAAACCGTTGGAAGGTGTGGTAGGGCGTTAATCATTACAAGTGCTTTAAGTAGTTAATCAAAAGGAGTTAATGGTGAAAGAGATAAAGGACATGACTCACGAGGAGATACATAATTATTTAGCAAAGAGGGCTAAAGAAAGACAAGTGCTCTACCAAAAAGGAGCTACTGAAGAAGAGAAGCGGGAAGCAGAACTAGAAGCATACAGTGATAGACGAGTAGGTTACTGCCTAAGTGAAGCTTATTATGAAGACCTACCCAAAGATCATCTCCATAACTTAAGCTATGAGGAACGCTTAGCCAAGGCTGAAGAACTAAACGGTTGTAAGTTTAAAGACGCAAAACCCTGTAAAGATGCTTTTGCTCCGAGAGATGCCTTTAGCGGCTCGAGTTACCCTAGCCAATGCGATGGTCGGGTTGTTTCCGTACCGCGCTCACCGGGATTATGGTCCCTTAGGCTACATGGGTTGGTATTAGGCCCTATTATTGGTATTTGTCTGCTAGGGGTAAGTATGACAGACGACAGTATGCCAGCTTGGCATTCATGGTTGGGGCTGTTTTTACTGACTGCATTCCCTTTAATAATGTACAAAATAGGGAATGCAATTCGTATTGTGGATGCAATCGAATTTAACCGCCATACCGGATTGGTAAGAACACCGTACACCTTATTCAGAAAGCCATTTTATATCCCAATAGAAGACTTAGAGTATGTAGTCGGTCCAGAAGTAAAAAATATGCGAGGTAGCGCATCGATGCAAACGGGTTACTTAAGTTGTAGAAAATACCCCGAGCACTATTGGTTTGGAAATCGTATTGGCATCGCGGGGGGCGGCGATGCTCACGATTGGTCACAAATGAATAGGTTTATGGATATTACTCAACCAATCAACCGATATTACTATAAAGCTATGGAGTATACGTTTAAGAAGAATAGAAATGCTCACGGCAATGGTCCATTTCCCGAGGTGATGAAGAAGTACTTTGATGCTGATGACTGCCAAGTAAACCGCTGGAAAGTGTGGTGATACGAATTCTAAAAACTTTTATCTGTAGATACGCGGGTCTCAGCATGATAGCTATTTCAACAAGCAATCCAATTTAATATCAGTCTCCAATTAGGTGGATACCAAGGTACCAGTAATAAAGCGGGTATTCATTTTTGGCCGTCTAGAGTGCATGTTAAGTTTTTGTGGCAAAGCAGCTGCATGTACTAAATGAGCCAAAAATTTAGGAGATTATGTAATGGATAGAAAATGGTTATTACCATCATTATTGGCATCAAGTAGCCTTCTGGTCGCATGTGGGGGCGGTAGTGATGACGATCCACAACCTGGCGATAACACCGGAGCCAAAGGTTCAATAAAAGTCATTGTACAGGGCTTACCCGCAGGTTCCGAGGCAGACCTAACGCTAACAGGTCCTTCAAGCTATAGCGAAGATATTTCTACCACCACTACACTCAATGCGCTTGCTACGGGTGAATATAAGCTAACCGCTACGTCTCGTTCTGTAAATCAGGCACTGTATCAACCAAATGAAGAATCAATCACCGTTGATTTAAGCAGCAATGAAGAAGAAACAATCACCATCACCTACCGGACATCAGTCAATGCAGAGGGAACAGTAACGGGATTTGGCAGTGTGTATGTGAACGGTGTGCGCTATGAAACGACACCGGAACAACAAGCAAACCTTAAAGTCGGTATGCAGGTTGACTTACAAGGTAAACAAGGAGCAGATGGTGGCTTTGCGGTTGCAGACTCTATTACCTACGACGCAACCGCTAAAGGTGTAGTGACTGCAGTAGACTATGCAAATCAAACAATTACCGTTTTAGGTCAAGAATTTGGTGTCGATAAGCGCACAAAGCTCACTATCGCATTTACTGAGTTAAATACGGGAGACTTTGTTGAGATCAGTGCGCTGCATCAAGGGCAGGGTCAATACATCGCTACCCGTATTGATGTTGAAGAACAAAATGGCGAGTTTGAGGTTGAAGGCAAGGTTTCTGAACTAAACCTTGATGCCAAGACATTTAAATTAGGCGCGCTTATTGTTGACTACAGTCAAGCAACAGCGGTTGAAGGCACAATAGAAAATGATGCAATAGTAGAAGTAGAAGCATCAAACTTACCTGTAGAAGGCGTTTTACTTGCGGATAGCGTCGAGGTTGAAAGCGCCAATTCAGCGCCTTCGGGAGCGGTGGCTAAATTCGAAGGAATAGTAACGCAAGTCAGTGACGATGCTTTTGCAATTGGCGGCCATACTTTTACATTGAGCGATGAGACTGACTTTAAGAAAGGTGACGATGACGACTTACAAGTCGGTATGCGTGTATTTGTACTTGCAGTTGCAACTGAAGAAGGTTTAATCGCCAAAAAAGTACGCTTTGATAAGCACTCTGAAATCGAATTAACCGGTGTCATTGACGCAATTGATCTTGAAGCACAAACACTTACGGTATTTGGTAGCAGTTATTTTGTAGATAACTATACCCAATTTGAAGATGAGTCAGATGCTGAGGACAAAGAGTTAAAACTCGAGAAGCTTAATATTGGCGATGTCGTTGAAATTGAAGCTTTTGGCTTTGAAGGTGCTTATGTCGTGAGAGACTTAGAGCGCATCTCTGCGAGTGATTTTAATGATCAGCAAGAGCATGAAGTTGAAGGAAAAGTTACTGCTGTGAATGCAGCTGAGCAGACAATCACTGTTGGTAAACTGGTCTTTGCTATCAATGGAGCAACCGAACTTGAGCTTGAGAGTGATGTTGATCTAACGGTATTTTTTGAACAAGTGGCGGCAGGTGATATCGCGGAAGTTGACTATGTGATCCAAGGTGATGCACTTATCGCCACGAAAGTTGAGGTTGACGACAAAGACGACGACTTTGATGACCTAACTTTTGAATTAACAGGTAAAGTTTCGGACTTTAACCCTGTCGATGCAACTTTTAGCCTCAATGGTAAAACCGTGTTTTTTGATGAAAACACCGAGTTTAAAAACGGCATATTTGTTAATGACGACTTCGTTGAAGTCAAAGCGATTCAGCGTGCCGACGGCTCAGTTTTTGCGCTTAAAATTGAAATCGAATCTGAAGACGGCATTGAGCTTGAAGTTGAAGGTGACGTCACCAACTTCGTCTCAGCGTCTGAGTTTATGGTGAATGGCATTTCAATTACCACGGATAACAATACTGAGTTTAAAGATGGAAGCAGTGAAAACTTAGCTAATGGCGTCTCTGTTGAAGTCGAAGGGGTGTTAACCCAAGATAACGTACTATTGGCTAAGAAAGTCGAATTTGATGATGACGATGCCGAAGAAGTAGAGATTGCGGGGGTTATCGAAGACTTAGTTAAGGACTCTCCGTTTGATTATCAGTTCAATCTCGGCGCGCAGCGTGTTCAAGTTACCGCAAACACAGAGTTTAAGCATGGTAATTTTGAAAAACTAGATAATGGTTTAGAAGTGGAAGTCGAAGGATACACCACAGATGGCGTGAAAGTGGTTGCTAAAGAGCTAAAGTTTCAAGCAATAAAGTACGTAGAAGTTGAGGGGTTAATCACGCAAGTTGATTCAGCAACCATGTTTTATGTACTTGACCAGCAAATTAAAGTGTCTGAGCAAACTCAGTTTGAAGATGGTAGTCAGTCTGATATTGCAACGGGTAAAAACGTTGAAGTGGAGGGCTATTTAGTAACCGAGGATGGTGAAACTTATATTCAAGCAGAAAAAGTAGAGCTCGAAGACTAAGTATTACTAAATGTTAAGTAAGCAATTAAAGCCTCCAATATGGAGGATTTTTTGTATATTTATCACTTAAAAGTTAATTCACTTCTCCTGACTTAGTACCGTCATATTTCTAGCACTTAACTGCCATAAAAGCTTAGCTTTCTTGACTTTTTTCCCTCGTATAGTGACACCCGCCACGCAAAACGCAACGGTTTATTCTGACTCGCTGTGCTTCTTGGTTCAGCTTCTATGAAGTGGAATAAGAAGAGACGTGAATTGGTATTACTGAAATAACTAAAAGCATGCGCACGGGTATGCAAACAAAGTAAAGAAAGGACTTATGAAAACAAAACTACTTCCAATCGCACTACTGTGCGGTGCCACAAGCATTATGACTGGTTGCTCAGATTCAGATAACAATGTTGATATAAACGTGCCGAAAGGACCTGATATTCCAAAAGAGGGCACTGCGGTGTCTTTGCGTTTACTAGAAACCACAGATTTGCATGCAAATGTATTGAACTACAACTACTTTTCAGATAAGCAAGATGACAAAGTGGGTCTAGTGAAAACTGCGGCGTTAATCCATCAAGCGAGAAGCCAAGTAAAAAACTCCATGCTGGTAGATAATGGCGATCTGATCCAAGGTAGTCCGCTTGGCGACTATATGGCGAAAATCAAAAACCTCAAAGAGGGAGAAGTTCATCCTGTTTATAAGGCCATGAACACACTAGAGTACGATGTCGCGAATATTGGTAATCATGAGTTTAACTTTGGCTTAGCGTTTTTAGACGAAGCAATCGACGATGCGAATTTTCCCTATATTAGTGCAAACGTATTTAAGGTTGATGGTGACGAAGATGAAACAAATGATGTGCCGTTATTTAAGCCTTACCTAATTCAAGAAAAACAATTCTTTGACGAGAATGACAAGCTTCAGGTGATTAAAGTCGGCTTTATCGGGTTTGTTCCACCGCAAATCATGCAATGGGATAAGGCCAATCTTGAAGGCAAAGTGATCGCCAAAGACATCGTAAAAATGGCAAAACACTACGTACCTAAGATGAAAGCTGAAGGCGCGGATATTGTCGTTGCTATTCCGCACTCAGGCCTAGACGTGTCAGCCGATAAGCCAATGGCTGAAAATGCATCTTATGCTTTGTCCAAGGTGGATGATATAGACGCCATTATGTTTGGTCACGCGCATGCAAACTTCCCAGGTTCGGGCTATGCAGACTTAGCGGCACATGGTGTTGATAATGATAAAGGCACAATCAATGGCGTTGCGGCTGTAATGCCTGGTTTTTGGGGCAATCATCTTGGTGTAATTGACCTAGATATCCAATTTAAATCAGGTAAATGGGTGGTGGTTGACTCACAGTCGACGCTGAAAGCTATCTATGAAACGGATGAAAATCGTAACACCATATCTTTGGTAGAAAGCGATGCGGCAATTGAAGCAGCGGTACATCGTGAGCATGCTGAAACTCGCGCATGGGTGAATGAGCCTTTTGCTAAAATTACCAACACAGTGAACAGCTATTTTGCGTTAGTGAATGACGATCCCTCAATCCAAATCGTGACTGACGCACAAGCATGGTATACAGCAAAAATCGTGCAAGGTACTGAGCTTGATGGATTACCTATTCTGTCTGCGGGTGCGCCTTTTAGAGCAGGGCGTGGCGGGCCAGATGACTTTACCGCAATACCTGCAGGTGATATCGCCTATCGTAACGTTGCGGATATGTACATTTACCCGAACGTACTTAAGGTGTTGAAGCTCAAGGGCAGCGAAGTGCGCGAATGGCTTGAAATGTCTGCAGGACAGTTCAATCAAATCACACCAAATACTGAAGGCGTTCAAGCGCTGATCAATCCAGACTTTCCTTCATATAACTATGATGTACTAGATGGTGTGACGTATCAAATTGATGTCACTGAGCCTGCACGCTACGCGGCCAACGGTGAAAAGGTATCAAACGGTAACCGCATTAAGGCATTGAAGTATCAAGGTGAGGTGGTGAAGGACGACCAAGTATTCTTGGTTGCAACGAATAACTATCGTGCATCTGGTGGCGGTAATTTCCCAAATATTAAGGGAGATAAAATCGTTGTCGACTCGCCAAATGAGAACCGTCAGGTCGTTGCTGACTATATTACTTTTGTTAGCGACCAAAATGGTGCTGCAGGACTTGATCCGTCCGCCGATATGAACTGGTCATTTGCACCTGTAGTTGGCGCCAATATTGAATTCTTTAGCTCAACCAGTGCGGATGCTGAAACTTACAGTCAGCAATTTAATCATATTCTACCTACCGGCAAAACCGACGAAAGAGGTTTTGCACTTTATCAGCTGGATTTAACACAACCGCTGAACTAATACACTACGCCGCCATATTTTGGCGGCTTTTTTATTGCTTCTTTTTATAATTTTCAACGGGATTTGACGAATGAAACAAGTAAACTTCAAGCTTTGCAGCGTAGTTTTGGCTGCAGCTATATCCACCTCTGTATTTGCAGCGCAGCCGTATGACTGGAATAACCACATTCCAGTCAAAACACCAAGTACAAACAACAATGGTAAGACAGTATTATTTGATGTGTCACACGGTGGCGTAGAGGGAAATGCCGACTGGGTTATTGATGGTGCGTTTTCAGACTTTGCGGATGCATTAGTTAATGAAGGATATACCGTAAAAGAATATCGTGGTGTTGATTTAAACAATGACGGCAAGATTAGATTCTTTGACGACCGCACCTCTCAAAGCAATCAAAATGAAGCGGTTATCAGCTACGATGCGATTAAAGATGCAGATGTTTTTGTATTGGCAGAAACTAACCGTCCTTTCACTCAATCAGAGCAAGCGGCGTTATTGCAGTTTGTTGCGGATGGAAAAGGGATATTTTTTATTGCAGATCATTATGACGCGGATCGTAATCTAAATACGTGGGATGCCACTGAAGTCTTTAACGGCTACAACCGCTCAGATCTGGCCAAGTATAATCTAGGAGGTGAGTACGGTGACTGGCGTAATCCAAAATCAGCAGACATGGGATGGCTTGCAGAAAACTTTGGGATCCGCTTTCGCTTTAATGCCGCGGATTACAAACAAGGCGTAAGTGGTATTGAGTCTGCGAGCAAAACAGAAGGGATCACACTTGGAGTTACTCCTGTATTGATGGCCGCAGGCGCGACACTTGCGATTGTAGATGAACAAAAAGCGAAAGGCTTGGTTTATTTTTCACCTTCAGATACACCGGCTAAATGGCGTCATGCTAAAGATGATGGACTTTACTTTGGTGGTAGAAATGAAGGCCCGTATGTTGCTATCTCAAAAGCAGGGTTAGGCAAAGCCGCATTTATTGGTGATTCTTCTCCAATTGAAGACGCTACGCCTAAGTACAAGCGTCAGGATAATGGCAATAGTAAAAAGACGTACCCCGGCTGGACAGACAGTGGTAATGCGGCTGTACTTTCGGTCAACATCATCAATTGGCTAGCAACGCCTGAGTCGTATCAGTACTTTGATGGTACTAACGGTCATGCAAGCGGTGAAGTAACACCAGTGCCAATGGCGCCGCAAGAAATGTCTGATCCAAACAATGGTCAACCATGGGGGACGCCTGCATCGGGTTTTGATGCATGGAATACAGATAGCTATAAAAATAACTCTTTCAATGCGCCTTATGGTTCAGGGCAAACCAACCCAGATCCTAATCCCGATCCAGAGCCAACTCCTGATGGCGCGATTTCTGTAGCACAGGCACTTGCTGCTTCAGCTGGGTCTAAATTTACTGTGTTAGGTAAAGTGACAGCCGAAGTAAACGGTATCTATGGCCTATTACTCACAGATACTGCCAACGCATCGTTAAGTATCAACGTAAAGCTTGAATCTGCTCAGCGCAGTGACTTTAACCCGCAACTCAATCCTGAGATCCTTGGTCAATCAGTCATAGTGACTGGTACTCGAGACAGTTATATGGGTGAGGCTGGTATTCGTTATGTAAGCGATATTCAGATTGCACCAGTGGCATTGTCGGTTGAGCAGGCGCTTGCAACCGCCGAGGGCAATGAAATTGAGCTTATAGGGCGTGTTAAATCTGCCCTTAATGATATCTATGCTCTAGTACTTGAGGACAGCCAAAATCCAACTCATACGATAAATGTTAAACTTGAAAGTCACCAGCGTGCTGCATTTAGTCCGCAGCTTAATCCATCCATTCTTGATTCTACTTTAGTTATCAAAGGTGTTCGCTCATTGTATATGAGTGCACCGGGGATACGAGAAGTAAGTGAGATACAAACCGTTGGTACAACGACAGAGCCATCTAGTGATATGAGTGTTGCTGACGTATTAGCGCTAAATAATGGCTCAGCAGTGGTAGTCAGTGGCAAAATCACAGCTGCTGTAAACGATATCTATGCGCTTGAATTAAGCGACCCAACAGTTGCTGGCAACAAGCTATATATTAAGTTGGAATCAGCTCAGCGCGATGCATTTAGTCCCAAGCTTAACCCGAGCTTGATTGGTAAATCACTGAGAGTTGAAGGGATTAAAAATGACTATATGAGTCATCCCGGTGTTCGTAATGTTACTTCACTTGTATTGTTAAATTAAATCAGTGTAATTGACCCTCCTTAAAGTAGGCATAGCGACGTTTATGTCTACTTTATTCTAAGCGTTATTCCTGTATATTCTTTGTTCATTCATTATTTCACAAACTACACTTTTGAGGTCATTTACCTAGTTTGGATGGTAATGATTTTTATTTGTGTTAGTGTGTCGGCGTTATAGTGACATAAACTCGCCAGCTGCAATGCTTAGTCGAGATCAGTAGGTGCTATTGCATAGTGTTTACTGAAAGGAATAGTGTTTTTAACTTTGGAACAAACTACATGAAATGCGTTTGCTTAATACTCTCTCTTTTATCCTTTAACCTTTATGCTGCAGCGGTCAATGTTGTGGTCACTGATGTAAAGCAACAACAGCTTGAACGAACATTGTCTTTAACGGGCTCAATTAGTGCAGCACAATACGCACAAGTGTCAAGTTTAACCGATGGTGTAATAACTAAGATTTCAGCTGAAGCCGGTGATATTGTTGAAGCAAATACTGTACTGCTGAGTCTCGATGCCGCTTTAGTAAAAGCTGAGCTGAAAAGTGTAGAAGCTGCACTTGAGCGCGCCAAGGTCGATCGCAACAATGCGATAAGGTTGGTAAAAGAAGCACAGTCTCTGTCGCAGCAAAAATTATTTGCGCAAACTGAGCTTGCTGACAGAGAGGCTAAGTTACAAGCATCAGAAGCCACGCTTTTAGAAGCACAAGCTAAGATAGCTTATCAGCGAGAGCTCGTTAACCGCCATCAATTAAAAGCGCCTTTTACGGGGGTGATAGCAAAGCGCACGGTTAATTTAGGTGAGTGGGTGACGCGTGGACAAACGGTGTTTGAATTAGTGAGTAGCGATATTCTGTGGCTCGATTTGCGAGTGCCACAAGAATACTTTCAGCTTATTAACCTTGGCCGCGTCGTTAATTTTAGTGTTGCAAGCGCGCCAAGCGTGCAGCATCAAGCTCATGTATTGGCAAAACTTCCTGTCGTTGACAAAACCAGTCGCTCGTTTCTATTAAGATTGGCAATCCCAACAGATGCGCAGTTGCGTGTCGGCGCATCGGCTACTGCAAAACTGCCGCTAATCCGAACACAAGACCACAGCGTGATTATTCCTAGCGATGCGATTTTGCGCCATCCCGACGGTGGGTTCAGTGTCTTTGTGGCCGTTGACGGTCAAGCAAAGCGGTTAAACGTTCAAATTGGTGAGCGAATTAATGGTCATATTGAAGTTTTATCAGGCTTAGAGATAGGGCAACAAGTGGTGGTTGAAGGCAATGAGTTATTGCAAGAAGGCCAGGCATTAAACATTGTACCGGGTTTATAGGAGCGGGTGATGTTAAGAGCCAGTGTAAATCACGCCATTTTAGTTGCAGTAACGGTATTGATCTGTTCGATATTGGGTATTGTTGCCGCGTTTAAAATTCCAGTGCAAATGATCCCAGATCTTGAAGTAAGAACCATCACTGTGGTGACCAATTGGCCCGGTGCCACGCCACAAGATGTTGAAAAAGAGATACTTATAGAGCAAGAAAGGTATCTTCGCTCACTTGCGAATCTAACTCGCATGTCAAGTTATGCCAATACCGGTGAGGCAGAGATAGAGCTTGAGTTTCCATTTGGTGTCGACGTCAACGAAGCGCTCATAAACGTGAGTAATGCGTTATCTCAGGTGCCAAATTATCCTGAAAACGTTGACCAGCCGGTGTTATACAGCAGCGCGTTTTCGAGCAATGCCTTTATGTTTTTTAATCTAAAGCCGCAACCGGGAAATCCACTCAATCTTGATATTGATATGCTTCGCGATTATGCCGAAGACTTTATTCGTCCAGAAATGGAAAGAGTCAGTGGAGTATCTCAGGTTGGTGTGCGCGGTGGTGCACTCTATCAAGTACAAATTTTGGTAGATCAAGAACAATTAGCGAGCCGTGGAATTAGCTTAGTTGACGTTAGAAATGCAATACGCAGCCGTAACCAAGATGCCTCTGCCGGCGATATAGACAGTGGTAAACGCCGTTATTTACTGCGTATGGTCGGCCGCTTTGAGTCAGCTAAAGCGCTAGAAGAGCTGGTAGTCAGTCACCGTGAGGGCACCACAATTAAGCTCAAAGACATCGCTCAGGTAAAGCTTGATCATTATGAAGTGCGCGACATTGCCTATAACAATGGCGAGCGAGCCTTAATGCTCTCGGTGAGACGGGAAAGCGGTTCTAACGTGATGGCGATTAAAGAAGAAATGATGGAGGTAGTGGCTCGCATCAACCGTGACATGCTCGCAGGTAATGGACTACAACTGACGCTATTGAGCGATGATGTTCGTTACGTTAAAGGATCAGTTGAAAATGTTTGGACGAATTTAGCGCTAGGTGCGTTGCTTGCGACTCTGGTGATGTTTTGGTTTTTAAAGAGCCCACGCTCTACCTTTATTGGTGTGATGGGCGTGCCAATTTGTACCATCGCGGCATTTTTGGGTCTGTTGCTATTTGACAGAACGATCAACGTGATTTCCCTCGCCGGCGTTGCGTTCGCCATTGGCATGACGGTTGATAACACCATTGTTGTACTTGAGAACATAGAGCAAGCCAGACGCCGAGGTCTCGACAAACTTCAAGCTGCTATTACCGGTGTTCAAGAGGTATGGCCTGCGGTGCTTGCTTCAACCCTGACCACAGTGTTGGTATTCGCACCTATTTTGTTTATTCAGCAAGAAGCCGGGCAGCTTTATTCCGACGTCGCAATTGCGATTTCTGCTGCAATCATCGCTTCTATGTTGGTGGCCTTGTTTGTGGTGCCTGCGGCAAATGCAAATTTTGCCTGTAAGGAGATCTCCAGTGGCATGTTGTCTACGCCTAAACTGCCAACGTTTATTCCGGCGATGTTATCAAGTCCACGTGCTCGCATAGTGTGTATTGTATTCGGTAGTGTGTTGTTACTCGGTGGTGCGTGGTTATTTATGCCTAAAGCCGAATATTTGCCGGAGGGAGAGGAGCCAAAAGCGTTCTCTATGATGATAGCGCCTCCGGGCTATAACCTCAGCCATATGCAAAAAATTGGTGATGAACTACTTCCTTATTTAAACAAGCATTTGGAAAACGATGACAGCGATTTTGTATCAGGTAAAACGTCGTTGCCACCTTTAAAGTATTATTCGATGTCTGTTGGTGTTGGTAGCATTTGGCTATTGAGTGAACCATACAACCGTGAATACATCGATGAAATGATGGAGGCAATCACGACCAAGTTTAGAAGCTACCCAGGAATGCGCGCATTTTCTTCGAGAGGCTCGATTATCTCAAGTAATGATGGTGGTTCAAGAGCGGTGGCTTTGGATATTAGCGGTACAGATCAAACGGCGCTCTACCGGGCGGCAGATGCAGTGTACCGGTTAGCGGGGGAAGTCTTTGAGAATCCACAAGTGGATTCTGCGCCATCTTCTCTGACACTCGACCAACCGCTAATAGAGATTCAACCAAGATGGCAACGGTTAGCTGAAGTGGGTATGAGTGCTGACGAACTCGGCTATACGGTCGCAGCCTTGAGTGACGGCGCCTATGTTGACGAGTTGATCTTAGACGATGACAAAGTAGACGTCTTTTTATTTTCTGAGTCGGGTAATCAGCAAAGTCTTTCGCAATTAGCGCAATCTCCGGTTGTGACCAAAGCAGGACTGATCCCGCTGAGCGCTTTGGCCGATCTACGAGAAAAAGCAGACAGTGATAGTTTGCGTCGAGTTGATGGTCGCAGAACCGTGACTGTATATATTATTCCGCCAAGAAATGTTGCGCTAGAGGAAGCGCAGGAATTAGTAAGAACGGAATTATTACCGCAGCTTCAGAGGCAGGGCGATCTGCTTCCTGGTGTCAATGTGAGTATCGGTGGTGCTGCCGATCAACTAGACAAAACCAAAGAAGCGCTGGGCAGTAATTTTATCGTTGCTTTAGCGCTGTGTTATCTACTACTTGTCGCAATCTTCAAGCATTGGGGCTATCCGCTATTTATTATGGCAACAGTGCCGCTTGGCATGGCAGGGGGCTTACTTGGACTAATTGCTATTAATGGCATTGGTAGCATAACAGGCACTTTCCACCAGCCTTTTGACATGATCACTATGCTTGGCTTTTTAATTTTGTTAGGGACTGTGGTGAATAATCCTATTCTGATTGTCGATCAAAGCCGCAGAAACCTTGAGAGTACCGCGATGAGTGTTTACGAGGCGGTGATCTCAGCGTTACAAACGCGATTAAAACCGATTGTGATGTCAACGATGACAACCCTATGCGGTCTTGCGCCATTGGTGTTTATTCCAGGAGAAGGATCTGAGCTTTATCGAGGCGTTGGCATGATAGTGCTTTGTGGTATTGCTATGGCAACTATCGTCACACTCACCATTTTACCCGCGCTATTAGTCAGCTTTTTAAAACGGCCGGTAGAGAGTTCCGTAAGCAAACTCTAACCATATATTAATCACGCTGTGTATATTACGAATGCCTTGCTTGAACTTTTCCGTTCAGCAGGGCATTTTTATTGTTAAGTGTTATGAAAGCTTGAATTTAACGGTTTTTGCCCACAGTAAAATAAGATGCGTACAGGTTTATATAATAAAAAGAGCACAACATGACAACTAACATACGCTCTGCAATTATCGCTGAGGGCGGAGGTCAAAAAGGCATTTTTACAGCGGGCGTGCTTGATGCTTTTCTTGAGAAAAAATTTACGCCTTTTGATTTAAAAGTGGGTGTCTCAGCGGGCGCACAAAACCTCGCAGCTTATTGCGCTCGCGCCAGTCAATATGCGCAAACCGCTATCGAATCACTTACAACGGAGCAGCAGTTTTTCCGTCCCGCGCGATTTTTTACCGGTGGTAATGTCATTGACTTGGATTGGTATTTTCAACAAGTAGAGCACAGCGGAAAAGTACGGTTTCCAACTGAGCCCAATCACCTCACGCCGGAAAGTAACTTTTATGCGGTTGCAAGTCACTTAGACTCGCTTGAGCCACATTATTTGCATACGTGGCACGATAACATGTTTACCCATTTAAAGGCTTCTAGTGCAATCCCTTTTTTATATCGACCAGGCGTTAAAGTTGCGGGTCACGGCATGATGGATGGCGGCGTGGCCGATCCTTTACCCGTGCGCTGGGCACACAGCCAAGGGGCAAAGACGATTTGGGTGATCAGAACCATTGAGGCACATGACGATGGCAAAATGCCAGTGCTTGAGCGTTTAAAGCCAATCATGCGGCGGGTTAATCAATCTCCTCGAATGTTTGAAATGTATCATCACTATCAAAGTCGTTATGCCGATGCGGTTAACTTTATGAATTCACCACCAGAAGATGTTAACGTCATTCAAATAGCGCCCAATAGACCACTGGAATCTATGATTTTAGGCTCAAGCCCTGAGACCTTAAAGTCTGATTATAAACTGGGGTTTGAACTTGGATTAAAAGCGGTAGATAAATGGCGTGATATGCTTGAAGTAAGTGTAATGTAACTAGCAAGCCTCAGGTTGAGACTTGCTAAGTATTGTGTGCGTTTAAGACTTGCGAATTGAAATAGAAGTCGCTTCGATATCAATTCGGCCATCTTTAAATAAACCACCGATGGCTTTTTTAAAGTTAGCTTTAGAGGTAGAGAAAGTGCGCTTGATAGCGTCAGGATCTGACTTATCGCCCAGCGGTAAATAACCGCCACTTTCCTCAAGCTTGCTATAAATAATTTCCGCAAGGTCTTTAACCTTACCAATACCTGGCTTTTCTAACACGATATCAATCTTATCTTCGTCATGAACCGCTTTTACAAAGCCCTTCATGCGCTGACCAATATACATACGCTTAAATACATCATTGAAAAAGACCAATCCAAAGTGTTTTTCATTGACGATCACTTTATAGCCAAGATCGGTTTTTGCAGCGACGATTAGATCTACTTCTTCGAATTTCTCGTACTCGGCTTTTGATTTACTTAAAAACTTACCCAGCGCACTAGACGCACAAATACGCTTACTGGCGTTGTCTAGGTAAAGCCTAACCAAATAGCTATAGCCGTCGCGCATTTTCGGCTTTTGTTCATTGAAAGGCGCTAACACGTCTTTTTCAATACCCAAATCCATAAAAGCACCAACCTTATTGATCTCTTTTACGCGAAGCAGGGCAAACTCACCGACTTGTGCAAGTGGCTTTTTGGTTGTTGCCGTTGCGTGTCCCAAGTTATCTAAATAGATAAATACTTCAACAGAGTCACCCTCTTCGGTGTGCTTTGGCACTTCTGCTCGAGGAAGAAACACATCGCCAAGCTCACCACCGTTTAAATAAGCACCTTCCGCGGTAAGCTCTTCAATGGTTAACATTTTGATTTGACCTAACATGATTATTCCTCGTCAGTTTGTGGTTTTGGTTTGCGACGCATCGGCATAGTACCGTCAATATCAATTGGTGGCGGGACCACTTTTCTCGGTTGTGACTTTTTCACCGGCTTTTTCTTAGGTTTACTTGTTTGCTTTGGCGCAGACTCTGCAGAGCGATTTTTACTCTGCTGCGGTTTTTGCTTAAGTCCTTTGAATTTACCAACAAGACCAGGGACTTCTTCAAAACGTAGTGGTTCATCAAGATAGTTTTTGATTGCCACATAGCTATCCCAATCTTTAGGACCAACAAATGAAACAGCAGTGCCTTTAAACCCAGCACGCCCTGTACGACCGATACGGTGGACATATTCTTCTGCCTGCTTAGGCAAGTCAAAATTCATAACATGAGTAACAGAGAGCAAATCGAGACCACGAGAGGCAACGTCTGTGGTAACCAGCACTTTATAGATCCCACGGCTGAAGCTTTCCATGATGTCTAACCGCTTATTTTGTGGCATATCGCCCGACAACGATACCGCTTTAATCGACATCTCATTTAGCAGTTTGCTTAATCGGTCTGTGTCGCCACGGGTTGCGGTAAAGATAATGCACTGTCCTACGTCATCTTGTGTGATGAAGTGCTTAAGCAGTGCTTCTTTATGATCTAAATGATCGGCAAAGTAGAGCGCTTGCTTTATGTCTTCATGCTGCTGGTGGGCATTGCTCAACATAATACGCTTTGGCGATTTAAGTAATTGACGTGACGATGCTTCAACTTGGGTATGGTCTAGTGTGGCTGAAAATAGCAGCGTTTGTCTTTGGCGGTGATCTGCAGAGTCATTAATGACGTCTAACTGTTTTTCAAAGCCAAGGTCAAACATACGATCTGCTTCATCAAAAATAAGCAGTTCAAGACCGCCTAAAAATAATGAGCGATTTTCAACGTGATCGGCAATACGACCAGGAGTACCCACCACAAAATGCGGGTCGCGGCGTAGCGCTTTTACCTGATCATTGTAGTTTTCACCACCCAAAATCTTACAGACTTGAATATTAGTGCCAGCACACAGTGCACGACACTCAGAGAACACTTGAGTCGCGAGTTCACGAGTTGGGGCTACGATAACAACGCGAGGATCGCGTTTGCTCAGCGCTTTTTGTTTCATTACACGCTGTACGGCAGGCAGCAAGAAGGCTAGGGTTTTGCCAGAGCCTGTTTTAGACTGCGCAAAAACATCGTGGCCAGCTAGAGCCGTTGGGATGGCATGCGCTTGGATCTCGGTCGGTTCCGTGATCCCTTGGTGAGCCAGTTGTTGTTCTAGGCGCGTATCTATCCCAAGTTCAGTGAATCTCAAGTCAATTTCTCCAAGTCTTGAATTTTAAAAACACGCGATTATACCAAAGCATAGACGCTATCGGATATAGAATTTGTGTTTTTTGCATTTTAATCAAAAATCCGTAAAATACGCGCCTCAGCGCCGGGTTTGCGACTCGGTTTTCGTGCTTTACACATCGTCATGCTTAATGTGTAAGCTAATCAAAGCTTAAATCTAGGAAAATACAATGTCAGAACAATACGTTGTTTGTGCTATGTACAAGTTTGTCTCTTTACCTAACTACCAAGAGATCAGGCAGCCACTTCACGATGTGATGGAAGCGAATGAAGTTCGCGGTACGTTATTACTTGCCGAAGAAGGCATTAACGGTACCGTTGCTGGTAAACGTGAAGGTATTGATGCGCTACTTACATGGTTAGACAAACAACCGGGCCTTGATAACATCGTTTATAAAGAGTCGTTCGATGAAACGTGCCCTTTCTACCGCACTAAAGTAAAGCTTAAGAAAGAAATCGTGACCATGGGTGTGCAAGGTATCAACCCTAAAGAAGTGGTTGGTACGTACGTAAAACCACAAGATTGGAACGCACTGATTTCAGATCCTGACGTTGTGCTCGTTGATACGCGTAACGACTATGAAATCGAGATCGGTACGTTTAAAAATGCCATCGATCCTAAAACCAAGACTTTCCGTGAATTCCCTGAGTGGGCACAAAATAACTTAAACCCAGAAAAACACAAAAAAGTGGCGATGTTCTGTACTGGCGGGATCCGCTGTGAAAAATCGACAGCGTATATGAAAGAGCAAGGCTTCGAAGAAGTTTATCACTTGGAAGGCGGTATTCTTAAATACTTAGAAGACGTGCCAAAAGAAGAAACCATGTGGGAAGGCGAGTGCTTTGTGTTTGATAACCGTGTTGCGGTCGATCATGATTTAAACAAAGGGTCTTATGATCAATGCCATGCTTGTCGTATGCCAATCACGGAAGCAGAGAAACAACTCGAAGAATATATGGAAGGGGTGTCTTGTCACCACTGCCACAAAGACTTAACAGAAGAGCAAGTTGCACGATTTGCTGAGCGTCAAAAGCAAATTGAACTGGCGAAGCTACGCGGCGAAGGTCATATCGGCCATGAAGCACAGGATGCTATTCGTAAGCGTAAAGAAGAAAAGCTAGCGCAAAAAGAAGCGCAACGTCAAAAGCGCTAAAGATGCAATGTACTAAGAATACATAACAAAGGGACTAGTTGGTCCCTTTTCTCTGCTAAACCTTTCACTGCCAGCTATTTGTGCAAGCGCCATTCGCTCTGCAAACTTTTCATGTTAGGTGTGTAGCCTTTTCTAATTCCCGTTTTCAAAATCTTCGAAATCTAACCCTGAAATTAAATTAATTCATAATAATCAATGGGATATCTTTTTATTTTTAGATTGGTGTCTTCCTTGCTTATTCAAAGGTTATCGCTGTAAATCTAAAAATTGATTTTCGCCGTTAAATTTTTGAAGGAGCTTTATGATGTCAAATACGGTAACCACAATTAATCCTGCGACAGAGCAACCCGTTAATGAATATACGTTAATGAGCTTGGACGAGGCGCAAAAGTCGGTGGATTTAGCCAATGACTGTTATTCATTTTGGAAGAAAACCACATTTACACAACGAGCACAAAAGCTAAACAGACTTGCTGACTTAATTGAGCAAAATAAATCCAAGTTAGTCTCACTGATGACCGAGGAAATGGGCAAAGTGACGGAGCAGGGCGAGCAGGAAGTCTCCTTGTGTGCTGAAATTTGCCGATATACCGCTGAGCATGGCGAAAAAGAATTACAGGATGAACATCGGGTATTTGAGCAGGGACACGCCATTATTACTTATCAACCAATAGGCGTGATCTTAGGAATACAACCTTGGAACTTTCCGCTTTATCAGGTTATCAGATACAGTGTTTCGAACGTGATGGCGGGTAATACCACGGTAATGAAACATGCCTCAAATGTATTTGGCATGGCTAAATTAATTGAAGAATTATATTTAGAGGCGGGTTTTCCAAAAGGTTGCTACCAATCACTATTAATTGATGGTGAGACAGCAAGCGAGTTGATAAAGAATCCATATATTCGCGGTGTTACGTTTACCGGAAGCGATAAAGTAGGTAAACAAGTTGCAAAGCAGGCGGCTGAGCTTTCTAAGAAAACCGTCCTAGAACTTGGCAGTAACGATGCCTTTGTGGTGCTGGCAGACGCTGATATTAATAAAGCGGTGTCCGCGTGTATTCAAGGTCGTATTGTCAACAATGGTGAAACCTGCGTTGCAGCAAAGCGCTTTATTATCGTTGATGAGATTTATGATCAATTTAGAGAGGCTTTTGTGGCTGGCTTTAAGCAGCTTAAGGTGGGAGACCCAACCGCAGCAGACACCGACTTAGGTCCTATGGCGCGTAAAGATTTACGTGATGAATTACACCAACAAGTTGAAGCGTCCGTTAAGGCGGGAGCGACTTGTCCACTTGGAGGAGAAATTCCAAAGCAACAGGGGTTTTATTATCCAGTCACCATTTTGGAAGACGTTAAACCCGGTATGCCGGCTTATGATGATGAACTATTTGGCCCTGTGGCGTCGCTAATTCGTGTGCATGATGAGGCTGAGGCGATGATGGTAGCCAATGATTCACGCTATGGTTTAGGTGGTGGCATTTTTTCTGAAGACACACAACGTGCAACAGAGCTTGCTATTAAGGAGTTTGATACTGGCATGGTGAATATTAATGGCTATTCGTTGGCACAACCAAATTTGCCGTTTGGTGGTGTTAAAGACAGTGGTTATGGTAGAGAGCATGGTGGCTTTGGGATCAAAGAGTTTGTTAACGTGAAAACCGTGATGGTCGCAAGCGCTGAATAACGCTAACCGCTCCTGATGTTAGCTTTTACGCTGGAGCCAGTAATACTGGCTCTTTGCATTTTAAATTGGTTATAATTCGCGTCCATTTTTTACAGCGAGAAAGACACGTGGGCGAAGCAAGCTTAACTACCTTACATTTATTGGCAACTGATCCGAGCGCTGTGGCGCAAGCGGCTGAACTTGCACGTGATGGTCACCTTGTTGCGGTTCCTACAGAAACCGTTTACGGCTTAGCAGCAGATGCAAGGCAACCCGATGCGGTAAAAAAAATCTTTGCAGCAAAAGGACGCCCAGCTGATCACCCGCTAATCGTACATCTCGCAGACAAGTCTTTGGTCACTGAGTGGGTGGAAACATTGCCAGACTATTTTGACGCTTTAGCAGATGCTTTTTGGCCAGGACCACTGACGATCGTTGCCAAAAAGCAAGCACATGTGAGCGATGTAGTCACAGGCGGCCACCCAACCGTGGGTATACGTGTGCCAAATCACCCTGCAATGCTAGCATTATTACAGCACATTAACTCCGGGCTTGCTGCGCCTTCTGCTAATCCTTATAAAAAAATTAGTCCAACCACCGCCGAACAAGTATTGTTTGGATTGTCGGGAAAAATAGCAGCTGTGTTAGACGGCGGCCCATGTGAAGTGGGACTTGAGTCTACTATTGTCGATATATCTTCAGCCACACCGAGGATCTTGCGAGCAGGCCCTATTACTAAAGCTGCACTTGAAGCGGTGCTCAATATTGAAGTGGATGAGCCTGATGTACACACTGTAGCCGTCCCTGGTAACGTAAAAGCCCATTACCAACCAAGCAAGCCACTTACCCTGTTGTCAACGGAAGAGTTAGCTGCTCGCCTATGCGGCCAGTGCGAAGCGAATACCGGTGTGTTGTATTATTCATCACAAATTGAGCGAATGATCTCTGAGAATTCAGCAAACAACGAGCTGGTGGATCTTAAACTTGGTGCTGACAAAGCCAAATATGCGCAGGGCCTTTATCACGGGTTACATCAATTGGACCAATCAAGTGCAACCGAGATTTTGTTGGAAGCACCACCAACGGCGCCCGAGTGGCGCGATGTTAACGACAGACTAATGCGCGCGGCCGCACAATAGTCATGATTTGGCGCGGTAGTCTATCGCGCCTCACTTCCCCTCAATCTTTACATAACTTTACCTTACTTTACATGGGCTTATCTTGCCTTTGAAACGCTGCAAGGCATACTGCATCTCATCGCACTTATACTGTGTGTTATCGAATAGTTTATCTTGATGTGAGTGATTAACTGTTACACTCAAATATAGCTAAGAACAATGGAAATTATTAAGGTTAATATGTGTAAAGTAACGCGCTTGGTGGTTTTTACGGCCACTATGCTGATAACCAATGCCGCTTTGGCGAAACCTTCGCAAGTGATTGCAGAGCCTATTCAATTTGAAAGCAGTAGCCAGCAAATTCAGGCTGTAGGTAATGCTGAAGCTATTCAATCGGTTATTTTGTATCCCGCGATTGGTGATAGGGTGACTGCGGTACATTTTAAACCGGGCGATCAGGTTAAAGCGGGTACTTTGCTATTGGAGCTAGACTCACGCCGCCAAAAAGCGGCGCTTGAAGAAGCTAAAATTCGTCTTGCAGATGCGCAGCGCACCGTCGACCGCCTAACTGATAGTCAAAAGCGCGGTGCCGTCCCAATTAATGAATTAGATAAAGCGGTAACGGACAGAGACTTAGCAAAGGTCGCCTTGATCCAAGCTGAGAATGAATTAGAAGACCGCCAAGTGATCGCCCCTTTTTCTGGCGTAATGGGACTCACCGACGTTGAGGTTGGAGATCGCATTACCACCCAAACCGCGATTGCGAGTATCGATAATTTTGATAAGTTGTATGTTCAATTTGCGGCACCGGAATCGGCGTATGGCATGCTTAAATCGACCGATAGCGTGCTGCTGACACCTTGGAATGATAATTCAACACGGATAGACGCAAAGATAGCGCAAATGGACTCTAGAATAGATCCAACAGCCCGCACATTAAAAATCAAAGCCATCTTTGAAAACCGCAATGACCGTTTTTTACCTGGAATGAGCTTTAGAGTATCGCTAACGGTATTAGGTGAAGAGTTTGCCGTTATTCCTGAAGCCGCACTGCTTTGGGGCGCAACAGGTCCTTATGTATGGAAAGAAGTAGATGGCAAAGCTAAGCGTATTGATGTGAAAATCCAACAGCGTTTGCCGGGTAAATTGCTGGTATCAGGCGATTTGGCTGCAAGAGAGTTATTAGTTGTAGAAGGGGTGCAACGTCTTCGTCCTGGGCAAGAAATTGCGGTGACGAATGCACTGGCGAAGGAATAAATCGTGACTAAACCGGAGTTACCACAGTTACAAGATTTACCGTCGATGGCCATTCGTCGTCCGGTATTAATCGTTGTATTAAATTTATTGATTATTATTGCAGGTATTGCAGCTCTTGCCGGCGTTGAAGTTCGTGAACTGCCCGATGTAGATAGGCCGCGTTTAACGGTGTCCGCATCGTTTCCTGGCGGCTCGCCTGAGACTGTCGACACCGAAGTAACGAGTAAGTTAGAAGGGGCTGTCGCGCGTGTCAGTGGTGTAAAAAGCATTCGTGCACAAAGTGAAGAAAATAATGCGAGGATTGTTGTTGAATTTCGTCCGGGCATTAACTTAGATGATGCAGCAAACGAAACACGCGAATCTGTTTCTCGAGTACAGAGAGAGCTACCTGAAGAAGTCGAGCGGGTGTCCATTATTAAAGCGGATAATGACGCAGAAGCCGTGGTGTCTTTAACTGTAAGTAGTGCCTCTTTAACACTAGAAGGATTGACCGAGCGAGTAGAAAAAGACTTAGCGCCGCAGTTTTTGACTATTCCAGGCGTTGCCGATGTGCGCCTGAACGGCGATAGAGAGCGAGTGCTGCGAGTAAGACTTGATCCCTTAAAACTGACAAGCTTTAATCTAACCGTTCCGGATGTTGCTGCGGCGCTTAGACAAGCACCGTTTGATGTACCCGCAGGCAGTTTAAAGTCGGACGACCAACAGCTGATTGTCCGTGCCGATGCCACCTCTGTAACCGCTGAGCAGGTGAGTGATATCATCATTCGTGGTGAGACTCGGGTGGGGGATATTGCCTCTGTGTATTTTGGACCGGCTGATCCTCGCTCTATGGTGAGGCTTGATGGAGAGCCTGTAATTGGGCTTGAGATCATTCGCCAAGCACAGTCCAATACCATTGAAATCTCAGATGAAGTGCTGCAACTCGTTGATAAGATAAAAGTACGCTTTCCAGATCTGGAGCTATTCGTCACCTCCGATGATGCACAGTTTATTCGCTCATCCGTAGATGAAGTCTTGAGCTCTTTGGTGATAACCATATTGCTGGTGGTATTCACACTGTGGGTATTTATTGGCTCGTGGCGTGCGACACTTATTCCTGCTTTTGCGATCCCAGTCGCGCTTATCGGCTCTTTGGCGCTGATCTGGGCGCTTGGCTTCTCTGTTAATATTTTAACCTTGCTAGCACTGGTGTTGGCCACTGGACTTATCGTAGATGATGCGATTGTTGTTAGTGAGAATATTCAGCGTCGTCGTGGCGAAGGGATAGGTCGTCGCGCTGCGGCGGTACTTGGGACAAGAGAAGTCTTCTTTGCTGTAGTTGCGACAACCGCAGTACTTGCTGCGGTATTCGTACCGATTGCCTTTTTACCCTCGACTGCGGGCCGACTGTTCAGGGAGTTTGGTGGCGTGTTAGCTGGTGCCGTGATTATTTCTTCATTTGTGGCACTGTCATTGGTGCCAGCATTAACATCTAAGTTAAAAGTAAAGCAAGATAGCAAAAAGCACCTGTTTTCAAGTGTTGGTGTGAAGCTCGCAGAAATGTATCGCGGTACGATCCACTGGGTACTTGACCATGCATGGCTAACCTTTGGTGTATTTGTGGTTATTGCGAGCTTGTCTGGTGCGCTCTATTCGCAATTGGATAATGAGCTTTTGCCATCTGAAGACAGAGGTAAAATTCGCATTTTCGCAAGAGGGCCTGACGGTGTTGGTCTTAACTTTATGGATAGACAAGCCAAACAAATGGAAGATATTTTATTACCTTTTGTGGAAAGTGGAGAAATAGAGTCTATCTATACGGTTGTTGGTCAGTGGGATCCCAATATCGTGTTCATTACTGTGCCGCTAAAGCATTGGGATGAGCGTCATTTCTCGCAACAGGAAATTATCGATAAGATCAGAGGACCGCTTGGTAATATACCCGGTGCACCTGCTCGTGCCTTTGGTGCAAACAGTTTAAATCTTAGAGGCCAAGGTGGTGGTATCGAGCTTGCGCTACTTGGTAACGACTATTTAGAGATTTTTAAAGCAGCGCAACAATTTGCGGCTTTGGTTGAAAAAGAAATGCCAGACGTAGCTCCAGTGCAAATCTCTTATCAACCCTCGCAACCTCAGCTCCGCGTAAACATTGACCGTCGAAGAGCAGAAGAGCTTGGCGTTAGTTTGAGTGATATCTCAACGACACTTAGGGCGGCCATTAATGGCGATGATGTTGCTGATTTGAATGTTGGCGACCAATCCATACCAATTATGCTGCAGGCTCAAAACCATACCATCAGAGATCCAAGTGATTTGGCTAACCTTTATGTTGGCAGCCGCTCTGGTGCATTGGTTCCGCTAAGTAGCCTTGCCGTTATTGTAGAAGAGGGCGTAGCTGCTGAGCTTGAACGCCATGCTCAGCGTCGTAGTATCGAGCTGGATATGAAACAGCCCGAAGACATGCCTATGGCAGAAGTGGTTGAAAAATTACGAACGCTGGCAGATCAGAGTTTACCTGACAGCGTGACGCTGGCGTTTAAAGGGGAAGCGTTAACCTTTGAAGAAACGGCCAACGAAGTGTTACTTACCTACGTGCTGGCGTTTTTGATTGTGTTGCTCGTACTTGCTGCACAATTTGAAAGTGTAAATAGTGCCGTTGTAGTTATGATCACAGTTCCGTTTGGGATCACCTCCGCCATATTGGCGCTGTATCTTACTGGAACTTCGCTAAACATATATTCGCAAATTGGCTTAGTGATGTTGATTGGCTTAATTGCTAAAAATGCCATTTTATTAGTTGAGTTCGCAGATCAGTTACGTGATAAAGGACGGTCAGTAAGACAAGCCGTTGAAGAAGCTGCGGTGATCCGTTTGCGTCCTATCATGATGACCTTAGTATCTACATTACTCGGTGCTTTACCGTTGATTTTATCGGTTGGCGCAGGCGCTGAGTCGAGAAATGCAATTGGCTGGGTCGTATTTGGCGGTTTAGGATTAGCGGTTTTCTTTACGCTTTACCTCACACCTGTCGTTTATCTCGGTTTAGCGAGATTTACAAAACCGAGGGCGGATGAAACCAAATTATTAGTGGATGAACTTGATAAAGCTGAAAGTTAAATTCCCCGGTTAAAAATAAAGTAAGGTGAGCGCAGCAATAGCTGCGCTTTTTTTATACAGCGATTAATGTTGTGGTAACACATTCTTTGATACTTTTTGTTGAACTTTTCATTATTTAAACTGTCACAACCGATGTGGTTGTTTTATAGCCAGTATGTTTGCTACTCTAAGACAGTAAATCCTGTTTTCTATAACAATAATAAAAATAACAAGCTAATTGAAAGAAGATGTGTCATGGGTAATTTATTTTTAAAAGAACGGGAAAATTGGACCGCTTGGATTATTTGGAGCTTGATAGGATGCACGGCAACCGTTGCATTATCGAGTTATACCAGTGAGATATGGATGGGGCTATTAGCGCCTATCTTGGTATTAGGATTACTAACAACATGGATGAGTTACACCAAGCGATTTGATTTTTCCAGAGCATTCAAAGTGCTCAGTACCGTTGTGTTGTTTTCATCTATTCCGGTTATCATTGAAAAAGTACTGCCTGCAAAAAATGCAGTCATTGGCATGATTGATTCGGGGATAATCGTGATAGCAATGGTTATCGCTAGTTGTATTTTTGCTTACATTGCCAAAAGGCCAAAGCAATATTATTGATTATTCGGCTAATATTTGCGCTTTTGAATGCAAAAATTGAAATAGTGCTTTACAACCGATGGATAACTCCATAAAATGCGCGCCAACAACGGAGAGATGGCTGAGTGGTTGAAAGCACCGGTCTTGAAAACCGGCATACGTTAATAGCGTATCTAGGGTTCAAATCCCTATCTCTCCGCCACCTCATTCCCAAAACCGCCTCCAAATGGCGGTTTTTTTCGTTTGGAGGCGTGTATGTCTGCGGCTAGTAACATGGCAATAATAAAACATAGTTCTATTTGGATTGTATTTAGTTATTTTTATCTTAGTGGTCTAAATATGGCGCTAACGTTGTCGATTGATTCGCAACAAGACCCTGATATCACAATGACGCTGCTGCATGTTTTTTTATTCAATTGCCTTGTTGGTCATCTGATCACTAAATATGAAAAATCTTGGCCAGAAATCGCTAGTGTGGTTATTGCATTATTTGGTGTGGTTGGATTTGGACACTACTTTGTTGGTAGCTTGGGTGAGTACAGTGATGAGCTTAATATTGGTCTTGTATTATTGCTGCCATTTGCAACCTTTGTGATGAAAAAACTCAAACAATATGCCGAAGAGAAAGCCGCTAGTTAGCGGTTTTTTTGTGTCTGACGAATAGCTCGACTGCTTGATAATCAAGCAGCTCCGGTATCTTGCCTATTTTGGCTGTGATACAATCTAAGATTCTTGTTAATAAAAAATATGGAAAGACTATGTCTCAATTCAACACAGACGCAGATAAAGCGAGTTACGGTATTGGTTTACAAATGGGTGAGCAACTTAAAGCAAACCCTTTTGAAGGTCTAAACCTTAACTCTGTATTCGAAGGTATGAAAGACGCTTATGCTGGTGACAGCTTCCGCGTTGAGATCCCTGAAATTCAAGCGGCATTTGAGAAGATCAATGCTGAAATCCAACAGCGTCGTGAAGAAGAAGCGAAAGTATTAGCAGCTGAAGGTGTTGCGTTTCTAGAAGAAAATGCAAAACGTGCTGAAGTAACAGTAACTGAGTCAGGTCTTCAGTATGAAGTAGTTGAAACTGGCGAAGGTGATAAGCCTGTTGAAGATTCAAAAGTACGTGTTCATTACCACGGTACACTAATCAACGGTACTACATTTGACAGCTCGTACGAGCGTGGTCAACCAGCTGAATTCCCAGTAAATGGCGTGATCAAAGGTTGGACTGAAGCACTTCAAATGATGCCTGCGGGTTCAAAGTGGCGTCTATACGTGCCGCATGAGCTTGCATACGGCGAGCGCGGTGCAGGTGCTGCAATCGCACCTTTCTCAACGTTGATCTTTGACGTTGAACTACTAGACGTACTTTAAGTCTATGCTTTGAGTGGATCTGTTCGATCCACTCTATTATTCCATTTAGCGTTAATACTCCCTCAAATTGAGCGACTAAATAACAAAAACTTTTACCTCGCCGAAACAGACCTTGCTACCTTGCCCATAGCTATGTTATAGACAAGATTTTCTCGCCTAAAAATGGATCATTGAGTTAGGCTAGTTGGTATTACTTTTGCGGCATATTTTCTTTAACCCGCCTCATTACTTCCATTCAATACTAAATACACATTCTCCCAAAGCTTTGATAATGCAATTAGGTAGTCAGGCGTTTGAAAATGGGGACAGTCGCTGTCGCCATAGATAACGGCTTTAAGTTGTTCAAGTACGGCTAAGTTGGCTTTATCGCGCAATGTCATTATTTCATTCACCGTAAACGCATGTTGCTCCAGCAGGTAGTGGCTTCGCCACTCTTTACTAGACATAGTGATAGGTGATGGTAACCAAGTTAACGGACCATAAGTATCGCTTAGCAGTAATGTGCCATGGTTAAATATGGCTGAGACTCTATGATTGATAAATGTTGCTGAACCATCATCAAACTCAGACGCAAAGTTTTGACAAAGCAGCGAAATGGACATCTCCCCGCGTTGTAGCAAAATACTAGCAAACGCACTCGGAGTAGCCTTCGGTTGAATGGCTACTGTCACATCAACTTCGTCGGTAAACAGACGACAAATTAAATCTAGTCCCGAATACAGTGTCCTGAGGTTAACGGCGAGGTCTAGATGCATACATTGGCCTTGTGCTGCGGCACTGAAGTAGCTGTCATAGAAAGAGCGAATAGGATACAAATCGGCGAAATGGGCGTTCACCCAGAACCTAACGCCATTCGCTTTTGCGACTGCTAATGCCTGTGCCATCGAGGTCGGCCCAATTGGATGTTCACAAATTACATGAATATGTTTTTCTAATAGTGCGATAGTAATCTCAATGCCGGCATCGCCAGCGATAGCCACACAAGCAATATCTACTTGTTTGTCAGTTATCTGCTCTACATTGGTGTAATGTGGTACGGCAAAGGACTGAGCGTACTGTGTTGAGCGAAGACCACCAGTTGACAATATGCCACTGAGCATCAATCCCGTATTTTGAAACTGTAATGCCCGAATATAAGTAGCACCGTAATTTGTTCCGCATACTAAAACTTTCATAGCTGAGTCCTTATGCAATGGGGTGTGGATACAAGTTAACCGCGCGGCCTGCCAAGAGTTTATGCAATCTTGGGTTGTCAATGCGCTTGAATTGTTCGCCAAAGTGAATGGGCTGCATATTAACACCAACAGCTCGAGCAACTCTAAATGGACTTAATGCAACGTCTGAAGCAGTGACGTCAACAATGGCAATATCAACCCCCGCTTTGGTAATGCGCTGTCTTAGATCTGCGGCTCCCTCAAGTGTAGGATAAGACCAGCATGATAGCGGTTTAGATTCAGATTTAGGCTGTCTCATGAAGTTAAAGGCGGATAAGTGTGCACTAGAGAAATAAAATGCAGCATGATCCTCTAACGTTCTGACCTGCTCTACGGTTTGTGGAGCTTTATGCCCACTCTGCATTAGGCTGCAAAGATAGGGCATAACATGACCTTGCTCCAATAATGCTTTGGTGACAGCCACATTGATGTTGTCATGGGTTGCTAGTGAAACTGATACCGCAGGCGTGGTGATGCCATCGCCTAGACCAAGGCAAACTACCGTTGGGATATGGATGCCGACGTCAAGAAGGTATAACTCTAGCGCTATGCCTTGCTGTGTTATCGATTCGACCATGAGCTTCAACTTGCCAGTTAGCAAAGAGTCGGCATCTAATCTAGTACAAGGGAGTTGGGCGTACCAGGTAAGCATCATCGCATCTCTTTCAATGAGTTCGAAGCAGGCTCTGACAGCGGCATCTTCGTTATCTTTACCTGCCGCTAAGCCATTAGAAGAAACTTGACTGAATTGTTCTTCATAAGGGCAAGTAAAATTAAAGTAGCTCACTAAAGCGGGCACCCAAGTAGCGCGACTTGTGCCAATCCAATTGCCTTCAACCCAATGAATTTTTTGTTTGCTTCGCCATTTACTAAAAGGAAACCCTGGTGTTGCATACTGCTCGGGAGAATAGAGGACTAGATCTGCTGGGTTTACGTAGTCTCCTTGAAGTTGATTTACCGTGGCATAACGACAGTTACGAATATCGTATCTCGCTGCTGAATAACGTTCAAGTGCTTCACCCACGGCACTAATATGAGCTGAAAGCGAGTCTAATCCTTTGCCTGAACCAACTTGGCCTTGTGTTCTCGGATCAAATTGACCACTTGTAAAACTACTTAGGCTAGCGGATGCGGTGACTGGGAGTTCAGGTAAGTGGGGGGCATGGCCCGTTAGTTGTTTTATCACGCCAAATTCTGGGTCAACCCAACCTCGCATCATTGTTTTAAATTGCTCAACTGTCTTTAATTCAGAAATGGCTGGTAACGCCTTATTGTTGGCAGCGATATCTTGTTCACTAGGGCCAGAGCATACTGCGCATTCGGGGACTGGAATAATAGGGTGAAGCGAGCTTTCTCCACTAACCAAATTGGTTGTTCTGGTAGTATTTTGCAGCACAGATTGCGTGTACTGTAACAAAATGGTTTGTATATCCGTTGCAGCCTGCATTGCGATTGATGCTGACATACTACTTAAAATTGAATGGGCTCGAGCGCCGGAATGTGCTTTATTCGTGATCTCATCAATCTTGTGTGCAGTTTGCGGATTTATTGCAGTGCCAAGTTTTCGCAGTCGTAAACAGTTCCAGCATCCACCGCCTTGATTGGTAACATATGGACCTACATGCCCGGTTAGTCCATCAATTGAGACGTAAAAAGTGGGTAGTGCAAGCTTAGCTAAATGCGTGGCGATGTTGGTATGCGCACTGAGCGAGTCCGATGGCAGAGAAATAACAACCAGATCCCAGTTTTGAAGAATAACTTCATCTAATGGGGAGTTCAGTTCGGCAGTTTGTGCACTAACTTCTGAGTGAACAAAGCGTTGCTTTAGGTAGTCTGTGAAGGCATCGACCGTTGTAGTATTACTTGGCAGGTGATTAACTGCATGATGATAATAGCCACTTTGGTTAGTACAATTAGCATCATCAAGAATATGAATATACCCCACGCCAGCATTTAACAGCTCTTCTAGCATAGGCATCGCCCAAGGCGTTAACCCTATACACAGAATACGGTTATTCTGGAGTGTTCGTGGATCACGCTTTGCCTCATTTTGCCACGCGTTAATAAAGCGGTATTGTTCAGGCCAAGGAGCTGAGGTTGAGTTGATAACAACGCGTTCAATGAGATCTTTTTGTTCCAATAATCGCAACAATTGCTCAACACTAGCGCTAGAGTATTGCGTTATCTGTGATGCGATCTCATCGAGGCCAAAGTCACCATTTAATAAAGGAATAATGTCGTCAACAAAAGCACTTATGTCTTTTCCATGGAGTTGAAAATCTCCAAGATCAGAGCGTAGCAATACTCCCTCATCGTTAGGTAAGATACTTGCGGCAGGTGATAGCCTTATTTTATCTTTATTCATATGCATCCTCTGTAAGTTATGGAAGCCCCGATAAAGAGGCTTCACTAATGTCTTTATCCTTGAACTGCACTCAACATACAGCAATAAATTGGACCTGGTGTACAGGTATAACATTGGTATGTTGGGTTACTTCCGGCACACAATTGTGCACCTTGAAAGTGATTAACAGAGGGTTGGCATAATACACATTGTGTTGGCTGGCAAGGAACACACTGCGGTTGACATAATACACACTGTGTTGGCTGACAAGTAACACACTGCGGTTGACATAAAACACATTGTGTTGGCTGGCAAGGAACACACTGCGGTTGACATAATACACACTGTGTTGGCTGACAAGTAACACACTGCGGCTGGCATAAAACACATTGTGTTGGCTGGCAAGGAACACACTGCGGTTGACATAATACACACTGTGTTGGCTGACAAGTAACACACTGCGGCTGGCATAAAACACATTGTGTTGGTTGGCAAGTAACGCACTGTGGTTGACATAATACACACTGTGTAGGCTGGCAGGTTACACAGAACGAAATGATACAAGGAACACACTGTATGCTTTGTGCGCATTGAACACTAGCGCCCCCTGAAGGTTGACACTGTAGACATTGCAATGATGCAGATTCTGGCGTAGCAGTAGGCTGACAGTGAAGGCAGCAGTTACAGAAATTGACAACACAAGGGAGACAGTTTGTACAAGGCGAACATGGTGTGCAAGGAGTACATAAATAGCAAGGACTGCACGTAAGGGCGCAAGCGTCGCATTTACGTACTCCCTCTGCTTGCTGCTCAGAATATTGCTTTTCTAATTCTTTAACTTTTGAACTTAGCTCAGTGAGCTGAACCTGAAGATCTTTAACGTCATTACTCATTTTCAAATCCTTTATGACCAAAGTCATGGCTTTAGATTGATGTTTGGTGCCGGGCGATAGACACCGCTAAATTCGCCATGGCAAATAACAACAAGGTTGAGACCTGACTAACTACATGTAGATATCAACTTATATTTTGAACCTAAGCGAAATCCTAGTATCGCTATCCCACCTTAAACAGGGTGTTTGCAGTAATGTGGGGAAACAGTAGTTTGCTGTTTTTGGTGTTGTTAAACTGTAGCGAAATATTCTGTGTGTATTGCAGTTGCAACGCGCCACTGGATAACCTTTCTATCCAGTAAGTGGTAGAAAAGTTTGGAACGTCTACATGGTTTTTACAAAATGGGATACTTGAAACTAATCCATCATTGTCACTGTTAACGGTCAAAATATCCGTTTTAGTGATAGGGTTATATGCTTGGTTAACTAGCAATTGTTGTTCTAACACGATATTCGGATTGATATTTGGATTACTCGGTGAGTTTTCGCCATACAAACCCGCAATGGCAGTACCTGCCTTAGTTTCTGGTTGCGGCAGCGTGTTGGCAATGGGAATTTCTGGACGACCATCGACAAAGTGATGATTTCCAAGTGCTAAAATTGAGTTACCGTGTGGAATTGAAACCTGTTTGACTATCGCATGCTCTGGATTTTGTATTGGCACGTTTGCTCCACCTGAAGGAGCGGGGATATAAGGAGGGCGGTTGTATTTACCTGAACCTTGATTGGTGGTGGCTAAATTGAGCCAAGTGCCATTTTCAGCATGCACAAGTTGGTCTTTCTTGTAACCGTCGGCAAAAAATACACGTTGCTCATAAAAGATCGTATAACTATTTTGTTGATAATCGCCACCTCGATTTACTACTTTTCCTTGTGTAGCGCTAAAGGTGATCACCTCGTAGTAAGGGAAATTAAATAATATAACCCCTTCTGGAGCAGTTTCTTGCGGCAGCGGCATGACGTTAAATCCCGCAAAACGAGCGCTTGCCCAAGTGCCGATGAGATCTGCCAATGGCCCAAGTGCGCTGAGGGTTTCTGGCTGGCTATTTCCTCCTCCTGTTGCGAGTAAAGGTATATTGTAATCTGGGACAAAACCTTGCTTGTTAGGTTGCAGCGCAGCTTGTAGGTGATCTGCTGTGGCTTTTGCTTGCTGATTGGTGACAGTATTAAACATAAAAAACTCCCTTTAAAAGGTTTGTTAATAAAGTGTTTTCAGTGTTTAATTTAAGTATGGTTATGCAAATTGATCGATTACATCACATTACATTGAGGGCTGTGTTGTGCATATGAATACTTAGGTGTTTGAATTGGCTGGGTTCTATGACCTCGGGTGAGCGCTATGTTGGTACAACTATAGTAAAGCGCTGATGTTATCATGAGAGATCTCAAAACGCTCCCATAAAAGGGAGCGTTTTTAGCAAAGCTGAGTTTGTGACGTTTTAGTAAGTCGCGCTGCCTTTTGTACGAGGGAAGGCAATAACGTCACGTACGTTGCCCATACCAGTAACATAAGCAACCAAGCGCTCAAAGCCAAGACCAAAGCCTGAGTGAGGCACTGTTCCATACTTACGTAGGTCGCGGTACCAGCTGTAATCTTCTTTGTTTAAGCCCATTTCTTCAAGACGCGCATCTAGCACATCTAAACGCTCTTCACGTTGTGAGCCACCAATGATTTCACCAATACCAGGCGCAACGACGTCCATAGCGGCAACGGTTTTACCGTCTTCGTTTTGGCGCATGTAGAATGCTTTGATATCACGAGGGTAGTTTTTGATAACTACTGGTGCGTTAAAGTGTACTTCAGCAAGGTAACGTTCGTGCTCTGATTGTAAGTCGACGCCCCACTCAACTGGGAATTCAAACTCTTTATCACATGCTTTTAGAATTTCGATAGCGTCTGTGTAATCTACCTGAGCAAAGTCTTTATCGATGAATGATTCTAGGCGAGTAATGGCATCTTTTTCGATGCGCTGTGCGAAAAATTCCATATCATCACGACGTTCGTCAAGTACTGCTTTAAACACATACTTCAACATGTCTTCTGCAAGCGCTGCGATGTCGTTAAGGTCGGCAAATGCCACTTCAGGCTCAACCATCCAAAACTCTGCTAAGTGACGAGAAGTGTTTGAGTTTTCAGCACGGAATGTTGGACCAAAAGTATAGATTTTTGAAAGGGCACTTGCGTATGTTTCGCCGTTAAGCTGACCCGATACGGTCAAGAATGCTTCTTTACCAAAAAAGTCTTCTGAATAGTCTACATCGCCTTTGTCTGTGCGTGGTAGGTTGTTCATATCAAGTGTAGATACACGGAACATCTCACCTGCGCCTTCACAGTCACTCGCAGTAATGATAGGCGTGCTGATCCACTGGTAGCCACGTTCATGATAGAAACGGTGAATAGCTTGCGCAAGACAGTTACGTACACGCGTAACCGCGCCCATAACATTAGTGCGAGGGCGAAGGTGCGCGTGTTCGCGTAAGTATTCGATACTGTGGCGTTTTGCAGCCATTGGGTATGAATCTGGATTCTCAACCCAGCCTAATACCTCAACGCTGTTCGCTTGGATCTCAAAAGATTGACCTTGACCTTGTGATTGTACAAGCACACCAGTCACCGCTACTGAACACCCAGCAGTAAGACGAGTCACTTCGTCATAATTATTCAGCGAATTAGGGACTACGGCTTGAATAGGGTCAAAACAAGAACCGTCATGAACGGCTAGAAATGAAATACCTGCTTTTGAATCACGTCGTGTACGGATCCAGCCCTTTACTGTTACTTGGCTGTCAACCGCAACGGTGCCTGCTAGTAGCTCCGTTATCGCTGTGTGGCTCATCTTTACTCCAAATGATTTATTTTTTATTTGTAAATTAAAAGACAGAGTGTCTTATCGTCATGTAAGCCGTATCTTACCTGCGATGGACAAATAAAAAAACACTGAAATGCAAAAAACTGGGCTGAAAAGAATGAGTAAAAGCCATGAAAAAACAGTCGGACTGTGGCATTATGAATGTTCGATGATAAAAATAGCTTTATTAATACTAACAGTGACGTTCAAAACTCGATGAAACAAGTTTTTATTTTGAGGGGTCTACCTGGCTCTGGAAAATCGCATTACGCGCAAACGCTAGCCGACGATCTCGTCTCCGGCGATGAAACACAGTATTTTATCTGTTCAACCGATGATTATTTTCTTAATGAAAACGGCGAGTATCATTTTGAAAAACAACGCCTTTCAGAATATCACAACTTAAACTTAGCCCGGTTTATTAATGCCTTAGCTGAAGGTATCCCTTTGGTCGTAGTTGATAACACTAATATCAAGAAATGGGAGTTTATTGCTTATGCATCAGCTGCTGTGGCAATGGGTTATCAAGTGAAAGAAGTCATTGTTGGCGAAATTAAAGATAAGTCCCTACAGCACTTATATGCCAAACGTAATAGCCATGGCATTGGTTTGAAAACAATTTCAAAAATGGCCCACCTTTTCGAATGGTGATAAGGCTTAGGGTAGAGTAACCCTAACAACGCTCGTGCATGTTAAACAGGGTAGTATCTCATATCCGATCTTACAGTTAAAAAGAGCGGGTTTAGAATTCGCCTTCGAGCAAACAAGAGACGGTCGTCAATGTTAGTTTCATTCTACATAGCGGCCGTTTAGTCAGCTCATTCTTGCCCCATTTCGATTCAGCAGTGGAATGTGCAACCAACTTTTTTAGCTTCAGTTGACCCAATTTTCGTAATGCTACTGAGTTTCGAAAGGGCTCTGACATTTATATAGTGTCTAACGGGCTAGTTGTACCTGCAAAATGTTGGCCAAGTACATGTGTATAGATTTGTGTGGTACTAACGTCATTGTGGCCCAGTAATTCTTGAACACTTCTTATATCACGACCAGCTTGAAGCAAATGGGTTGCGAAGCTATGCCTAAACGTATGGCAGGTGACGCGTTTATTTATTTGAATATTACGCACGGCATTCCCGAGCGCTTTACGAATAACACTTTGATGTAAATGGTGCCTGCAAAGTGTTCCTGTATAAGGATTGATACAAGTAGTGCTGGAAGGGAAAATAAACATCCACCCATGCTGCCTAAATGCGTTGGGATACTTGCGTTCTACTGCATTTGGCAAAGATGGACCTATCCCGTGAAGGTTGTCATCCTGTTGAATCTTAATAGCCATTTCAATATATGTAGTGAGCTTTATTGAGCATCTATTGCTGAGGATGGTTTGCCTATCTTTATGCCCTTTACCGTCTTAACGGTCAGCGAAGCTCTATCAATATCTTGGATACGTAACCTGAGGCATTCTGAAACTCTTAGTCTGCTACCATAGAGTAGTTCTATTATTAGTCTATCACGGCCATCAAGTTCACTTAGTATTAGTGAGATTTCTGATGGGGATAACACTGTAGGTAAATGTCTTTGTTTAGTGGCATAGCAAAAGCCTAAACCCCCAAGCTCATGGTGCAAATGCTTCTGATACAAATAGGCTAACGCGTTAAGTGCAATTTTTTGTGTATTGATAGCCACATTTCGTTGGTTGGCAAGGAAAGTTAAAAATTGTGTAACCTCTTCCGTTCCCATTGTCTCAGGGTGACGCTTGTGGTGAAAGTTAATGAATGCCTTAATCCAATATAGGTAGGTTTTTTCTGTTCTAATGCTGTAACCACGCATACGCATTTCTTCCTGAAGACCTTTCAGAAATGGGCTTTTTAGACTCATGATAACTCCTCATTTCACATTGCTGTATATATATACAGTATTGTCTAAAGTTCTCGGATATCAAGGGAAATAATGAAAAAATTTTTGCGCGTTTACGCATGAATAAATTAAAAATATGATTTTTATCAAGAGGTTATTTATTTTCGATTTGAGATAATAGGTTTGGGAAACGCGCATGCGCATTTTTCTAGATGGTGTATTTAGAAGAATGCTGATAAGTTCTTTACATACTGATAGTTAACTGCGCGCGTTTTCACTGGTCCAACGAGGTAAACGCGCATGCGCACGAATAAAATGTTAGATTCCCTTCAGAGATTTCATATGGAACCAAAAGACTTACACGGATTTGCTTCTGATAGGCCGATCACAAAAGTAGAAGATGACTTGTTGGGACGGTCAGGGTTTTCCACCGACTTGGCTAATGCGATGGCAAGTTGGCATGGAAACGATAGTTTGGTGGTAGCCTTACATGGTGACTGGGGCTCGGGGAAATCTTCAATTAAGAATATGGCCCTATCTCGACTAGAGGAAATAACCGAGAAAAAACCTGATGTCATTGAGTTTTCCCCGTGGGAATGGGCAGCACAAGAAAAAATAACCGCCTCCTTTTTTCAAGAGGTATCTAAATCGATAGGTCGAACAGATAAAAGCAAATCCGGGAAAAAATTAGCGGCAACTCTAAAAAAATATGGCCGCTATCTTAATACCGGTGAAACTGTAGTCTCAGGTTTTTCATCGGCTCTCCCTACACTGTTTGTACTAGCGACCCTTATAGGGGTTGGCGGTAATTTTTCAAACGAAGCTTGGGTCAGTAACATCAGTACCGTCATTCTAGTAGTTTTAGGTGGGTGGGCTGCAGCATTGAAGTGGGGCAAAAGTTTTCTTGACAAGTTAAGTGGTAATGTCGAGGCAACTGCCAAGGAAAAAGAACAAAGTTTAAGTGATGTAAGGCAGGAGCTGACAGAGTTATTACTAAAACGAGAGTCCCCGTTGATCGTAGTAATGGATGATTTGGATAGGCTAACCTCATCTCAATTAAGGATGGTTTTTCAGCTTATAAAAGCTAACTTAGAGTTTCCGAATGTGGTCTTCCTTCTTCTATTTCAGCGAGATCTGGTAGAAGACAAAATGAATGATGGTGCACAACAGGGTCGTGATTATTTGGAGAAAATAATTCAGGTGCCTTTTGATATACCTAGAATAGAATCTACACGACTTCATAACTTATTATTCAATAAGCTAGATAAAATTATTGAGCAAGATAAATCAGCTGCAAAGATGTTTGATTCCGGCCGATGGGGGAATATATTTCATGGCTCCCTTAACGCATATTTTGACAATTTGCGAAGCGTTTACAGATATACCTCCACTCTATCATTCCACTTTACATTGCTTAAAGGTAAAAATGCTTTTGAGGTCAACCCTGTAGATCTAATAGCAATTGAGTGTCTAAGGGTCTTTGAGCCAGATGTATATAAGGAAATCGCGCGCGCGAAAGAAATATTCACTAAAAATGGCTCAGATAGATATGGAAGAAGTCAGGAATCTACTGCAGCAATAATCAATAGCATATTAGATAAGGCTTCCGATGGTAAACGAGATCCCGTAAAGGAAATGGTAGAGCAACTATTTCCAACAATTGAATGGGCTCTAGGAGGTACGCGCTATTCAGGAGATTTTGCTAATACATGGTTAAAAGAGATGCGTGTTTGTCACCCCTCTAACTTTGATAAATACTTCCAGTTCTCGATTCCAAGTGGTGAACTTTCAAACTCAGACCTGCAGGAAATGCTTAGTCTTACTGAAGATTCAGACAGGTTTTCTTCATTTATCTTATCCCTAAAAGAGCGAGGGATTCTAAAAAATGCTCTTTCACAGTTTGAATCATTTACTGATGAAGTTCCTTTAGAAAATGGTAGTACTTACATTAAGGGCATTTTAGATATAGGTGACCAAGTTGATCATGAATCAACAGGGTTTACGATGTTTAGCTCGAATACACATGCTCTAAGGCTTGTTGTCTGGTTCTTACGACGCATTGATGACTTGGAGGAGCGAGGAAAACTGCTGTTAAAATGCTTCAAAGCATCAACTGGGATTTCTATAGTCGAACAAATATTACAAGGCGACGAAAATCGCAGAGAAAAATCGGACGCTGATCAAATATTACAAGATGGAGAGTTTGAGCTACTTAAAGCTGAGTTTGTAAATAAGTTGGACGAAATGTCAGCGCACTCTCCTAGTGAACTACTGTCTCATGAGCACTTGGTTTCTTTTTTGTATCGATGGAAGCGCTGGGGAGATGAGGATAAAGTTATAGACTGGTTAAAATTACAGACTACATCTGCTGAAGGTTGTTTAACTTTATTAAAAAGGTTTGTAAGTAAATCATCTTCTCAGACCATGGGTGATTACGTAGTTAAAATTACTACGTACATAAAGCTTGAGAACATCGAAAACTTTATAGAGATTGCACCAATCCAAGAAAAAGTAAGCACTCTTGATGAAGACAAACTCGATGCTCAATCGCAAGAAGCATTGAAGGCTTTCTATGATGCTCTAGAAAAAAGAGAAAAAGGGATCGTAGATGATTGGTAATGAATCTAATCGGGTAGCCGAGGGTATCTAGCCCTCAGCCCCCACAACACCCTGAATGCGGGTCCGGACAGGGCGTTTCATCTAACAGATTACCCGTTTGGGTAATGTACTTTTATCCATCCGTCTCTGAGTGAATATAGTCCCTCGTTTTTCAGATAATTTAAGCTTAAAGCCTGTTGAATACCGGGTGTTTTGGAGCTGCGCCAAGGCCCTTTACTTGTGATGCCACAGGCAACGGCTGCTTGCACATGAACTCCACGCTTCATCAGGTTTCTCACTTTAGTTCTCGGTTTTCGCCATTGTCGCCAGTAACACATCCTGATCCTGCGCCTTATCCAGTGGTCTAGGTCAACACATTGCTGGTATGCGTTTGCAATACCAAAATAATTGATCCATCCGCTTAGATATTGGCTTAATTTAAACAACTGATATTGCATGCTCACGCCCCAATTACGGTTAGTTAGAATGCGTACCTGTCGCTTAAATTTATGCAGGGTTTTGTCATGCCATTTGATTGCTCCACGTTTAAAGGTAAACCCTAAGAATTTACTTTGTGTGGTTTTAACCACCTGACTTTTATCCGTATTAACAAGCAATTTGAGTTTAGTTTCAAGGAACCGAGTAACACTGGCAAGTACACGTTCGCCCGCACGTTTTGATCTTACTAAGATTATAAAATCATCAGCGTAACGGGCAAATTGGTGACCTCGTTGCTCCAATTCTTTGTCTAAATCATCCAACATAATGTTGGATAAAAAAGGAGAAAGAGGGCCGCCTTGCGGTACTCCTTCTAAACTCGGAATTAGCGTGCCATTGTCATCAATTCCAGCTCTCAAATAACGGCCAATGAGTTTGAGCAAGCGTTTATCTTTGACATGACGTGATAAATTTCGCATCAATAAGTCGTGATTGACTCGGTCAAAGAACTTTGACAAATCGACATCTACCGCAATATTGCGTTTAGATTTAATGATTTGTTGAACTTGCTTCACAGCTTGTTGGCCGTTACGGTTAGGACGAAAACCAAAGCTGTTATCTGAAAATGTGTTATCAATGATGGGCGATAAAACCTGAGTAATGGCTTGCTGGATAACTCGGTCGACCACGGTGGGTATTCCGAGTTGCCGTTTTCCACCATTGGGTTTATCAATTTCAACGCGTTTGACCGGCTGAGGACGATAAGTCCCATTTTCGAGTTGAGCTTTGCACTGTTGCCAGTGTTGTTTTGCCCAGTCGATAAATTGGGCTATTTTCATACCATCCACACCCGCTGCGCCTTTGTTGGCTTTAACCTGCTTCCATGCGCGTTGAAGGTTATCGTTTGATAAAACGTGTCCGAATAAATCAAAGTTGAAGGTTGATTGCACTGCATTACGCTGCATATCAGAACCACAGGGCTGTGGCGTATAGTTATGTAAGTAAGACATGAAGTATTCCTTCGGTTAAATGTTCAGGCCTTCACCGTGTCCCATCCATTACGATGGGTGTTTGGCTACTATGCCTTCTGCTGACTGCTGGATAATCACAAAATAAATTGCTCTAAATTGCGCTGCTCGCGTATCGGTGGGTGTTGCAGTGGTTTCGCTCGTAGACTATTTCGCAACCAAATAGCAACGCCAAGGGGTTGATTGACCAGCCACTTACTGGTATTTTCCGCAGCGATAGCGCAGGCCGCATGTCATCCAGCTCTCCCCGAATAAGAACATTAACTTTCATTGCACAACTGCATCATTTACGGTGGCCGTTAGATCACGTGACTTCGTTATCTTGTGCTAACTCGTCTTCAGCCTACGCCTGGTATGATGTTTTTGTTCATCAGCTCGCAATTTTGCTAGCGGCTTCCTCCATACAAACCCTCGCGGATTTGCACTTGCCATTCGCTAGTAGTTATCGTTTAATAACAATCAGTTATTTAAACGGTGATCTTCCTACAGAGGACTTTCACCTCATTAGTTAATGCCCATGTCGGGCGTACACAAGGCGCTTCTGTCGGACAATTTTTACGCTGCGCTCCAAAATTGCCGCAGAGCGCGGCGTTAAGAGCCATTAGGAGAGCTCGATGGACATAAAGGAATTTTCAGAATCAGCAAAGGGCTTTACCAAGAGTCCTTTGGGCATAATTGCCCTCTTTATCGTTCTGGTTTACGGGTTTGCCTCTCTGGTTGTAGCTTTTGGCCAAAATATAAGTCAGCACATAGCTCCGCTGGTTTACTTCATGGTGTTCTTTCCCGTATTGGTGTTTTTTGGTTTTCTTTGGCTTGTAGCTAAGCATCATCGAAAGCTATATGGCCCTTCTGATTTTAAAGACGAAGAAAACTTTCTAAAAACACAAATATCCTCAGCCGCCTCACTTGCCGCGGCAATTTCAAAACAACCTGAAAGTGGTGGAGATCTTAGCAGAGTTCAACTAGATGAAATTGTTGAGCTTGTTTCTAATACCAAACAAAAGCATTCCACGGAAAAATGGAAGAATCGAGTTCTGTGGGTCGATGATAGGCCGGATAACAATATCCATGAGCGGCAAGCATTTGAGGCTCAGGGGTTAGAGTTCACATTAGCTTTATCTACTGATGAAGCATTAAGTATCCTAAATAGAGAAAAATTTGCAGTCATAATATCTGACATGGGGCGTAAAGAAGGACCTCAGGAAGGTTATGTGCTTTTGGACGCGTTACGTAAAAATGGAAATTCTACTCCGTTTGTAATCTATGCAGCATCCAATCTTCCAGAGCATAAGAAAATGGCTAGAGAAAGAGGTGCATTGGGTAGTACCAACCGTGCTCAAGAACTATTTTCACTTGTTATGGGGGCGGTAAATAATGGCTCTTAATCGGGTAGCCGAGGGTATCTAGCCCTCAGCCCCCACAACACCCTGAATGCGGGTCCGGACAGGGCGTTTCATCTAACAGATTACCCGTTTGGGTAATGTACTTTTATCCATCCGTCTCTGAGTGAATATAGTCCCTCGTTTTTCAGATAATTTAAGCTTAAAGCCTGTTGAATACCGGGTGTTTTGGAGCTGCGCCAAGGCCCTTTACTTGTGATGCCACAGGCAACGGCTGCTTGCACATGAACTCCACGCTTCATCAGGTTTCTCACTTTAGTTCTCGGTTTTCGCCATTGTCGCCAGTAACACATCCTGATCCTGCGCCTTATCCAGTGGTCTAGGTCAACACATTGCTGGTATGCGTTTGCAATACCAAAATAATTGATCCATCCGCTTAGATATTGGCTTAATTTAAACAACTGATATTGCATGCTCACGCCCCAATTACGGTTAGTTAGAATGCGTACCTGTCGCTTAAATTTATGCAGGGTTTTGTCATGCCATTTGATTGCTCCACGTTTAAAGGTAAACCCTAAGAATTTACTTTGTGTGGTTTTAACCACCTGACTTTTATCCGTATTAACAAGCAATTTGAGTTTAGTTTCAAGGAACCGAGTAACACTGGCAAGTACACGTTCGCCCGCACGTTTTGATCTTACTAAGATTATAAAATCATCAGCGTAACGGGCAAATTGGTGACCTCGTTGCTCCAATTCTTTGTCTAAATCATCCAACATAATGTTGGATAAAAAAGGAGAAAGAGGGCCGCCTTGCGGTACTCCTTCTAAACTCGGAATTAGCGTGCCATTGTCATCAATTCCAGCTCTCAAATAACGGCCAATGAGTTTGAGCAAGCGTTTATCTTTGACATGACGTGATAAATTTCGCATCAATAAGTCGTGATTGACTCGGTCAAAGAACTTTGACAAATCGACATCTACCGCAATATTGCGTTTAGATTTAATGATTTGTTGAACTTGCTTCACAGCTTGTTGGCCGTTACGGTTAGGACGAAAACCAAAGCTGTTATCTGAAAATGTGTTATCAATGATGGGCGATAAAACCTGAGTAATGGCTTGCTGGATAACTCGGTCGACCACGGTGGGTATTCCGAGTTGCCGTTTTCCACCATCGGGTTTATCAATTTCAACGCGTTTGACCGGCTGAGGACGATAAGTCCCATTTTCGAGTTGAGCTTTGCACTGTTGCCAGTGTTGTTTTGCCCAGTAAATAAAAAATAACTGACACCCATCACTATTAACATCCAAGCCGAGGAAGTGAAGTAAAAAAGTATAAGAATACTTCAATCACTTTGGCCAAAAACGTTTATCGATTGGTTGTTTTTTAGCACTCAAGCATATCTCTACATCAAAACTGAGCTATCGCGCACGACAAAGCGCTGCAAATGCAGCTGTAAGAAATTCGAGAATTGAGAATGTGAGTTTTACTAAGCTAGCAAGCGCTCGCAGTTTGTTAGGTTTGTCCGTCGTCGTTTTTGGAGTGTTTCACAGTAAGCGGTTATTGTTCGCTCTCTTCCAACCGCGCCGTGGAATACCCGAGAAAATTGCGTAGTGAGTTTTATCCAGTTTTCAGGCTCTATATTGAGTCGAGTAAGAATGGGTTGCGCTTCGTTAATATAACCGCGTTTATCGGCTCGAATACACTGTCCTGTGAGTTCAACTAACTCAATATAGGATTTGAGTTCAAAGGGCAGGCCTTTTGGCATGTGTATTCGTGGGCTGCCAGCAAAGCGTAGTAGGCTTTTTGATTGCTTTCCTAATTTTGCATGGTCAATGCGCTTTTTGATGCTGGTGTAGTCTGAGGTTTCAGGCGTTGCGGCGATGTTTGCTCTAATTGGGTTTAAATCTACGTAGGCTAAACACGCAGCCAGTGCTGCCTCGTCCAGTAATGCTTGGGATTTAAATCGTCCTTCCCAAAACCGACCTGTACAATTATCTTCTTTATTTGCTCGGCGGGCGATATCTTCGTTAAGTACCCGCATAAACCAGCTAATATCTGCGAGTCTTTCTCTATATCCATCAACCAGCTCGTCGAATATCAATTGTTCCGATTCGCTGAGTGGTTCACCTTCAGTAAACTTTTGGCTTATCCAATTACCTTTAAACAGCTTGTGCCACCGTATCACAACTGCTTTATCCGACAGACGCTTAGCCTTTGTATCATCAACATATAAAACAATGTGAGTGTGATTACTCATCACCGCATAAGCACAAACATCAATACAAAACACAGACCCCAACATCAATAGCTTTTCTTCAACCCAATCTCGGCGGTGCTCGTATGATTTACCAGTAAATTTATCTTCACCGCACAGAAACGCACGCCTTACGCAGCGGGAGATACAGTGGTAGTATTTGGTGTCGGTTAAACTGATTTGTCTTTTACGGGCAGTTGCCATAATTTAGTTTCCTCAATCCTTTGAGTGCAGAATTAAAGCGTAGGCGGTATATTTGGAAGGTGCAAATTAGTGGTGGGCAAATTAGTGGTGGGTGTCAGCGATTTGGTTTTGCATCTGGTTTGGGTGCGAAAGGCTATATAACAAGCCAATTAAGTGCGGGACTGCTAAAGCTTGGCTCAGTTTCGCTTCGCTACACAAGTTTAGCCAAGCATTATCAGCCCCTTATTGGGGCGGTAGCTTTTAATTGGAGTCGAAGCTGATACATATGAATCTACATGATCGAATACTAGAATTAAAACAAGAACACAGCGGATATGGGCACAATGGAATTTTGTTTTCATTTTCGCTCGATATGTGTCAAAAAATTGATGCTGCATCGGCGAGTGACTCTTTTGCCGAAAAAACAGTCAAAGAGATATTGAAGCTACTTAAGGGGTATCAAGTTGGGTATTCAGAAAAGTTGAAATCCGCATTTGAAGTTTATTCTGAGTACGCAATATTTCATGAGATCATGGCGAAAGGTATTCCTATAGAGAGAGTTCCAGAGGAAAAACAAGCGCGGTCTGATTTTAAAGTGTCAATCGGTGACGAAGATCTCTATCTGGAAGCTAAGGTGCTTGGCTGGGCTTCGGGCGGTATTCAGCACAATGCT
Organism: Pseudoalteromonas sp. OF7H-1; assembly: GCF_022347825.1. Classification (NCBI taxonomy): domain Bacteria; kingdom Pseudomonadati; phylum Pseudomonadota; class Gammaproteobacteria; order Alteromonadales; family Pseudoalteromonadaceae; genus Pseudoalteromonas; species Pseudoalteromonas sp. OF7H-1. The sequence goes on from NZ_JAKRFX010000006.1 coordinate 77,511, forward strand.
GCTATTAATGACGGTATTGACGCGCAAATATCAATTGAAGAGCAAATAAGAGATGGTAAAACTGTCGCTTTTGGCGAATCTGAAATTAGCCCGCTCGGGACCACTAAAGAATCAATTGAAAATCCTGAAAAGTACTTTATTGAAGCTATTTCTGCAAAATTAAACCAGAACGTAAAGCCAGCTCAGCTGAAGTTAGGCCCCACATTCCTGATTTGTGATCTGACATCCCTAAACCATCCATCAGACCACAGGAAATCAAGCGTTATCGTTCACAACGACAACATGTATGACAGTTTTTCTTCTGGAGAGCTGTGGCATATCGCATTTGGCGAACATGGAGATAGAATACTGAAGGCTATAGAGTTCGAGGGAAAGTCTAATGTTAGTGGAAAGCTCCAAAGGAATGGGGTTCTAGTCGAGCACGAAGAACTGATAGGTGTAATATTTAGAGTTTCGAAGCTTTCGGGGGAATGCTCATATTCTTGCCTTATAAAATCAGAGCACTTTGACAAATATGGAAGCCTGGTAACCCAGTTGAGTGACTGCTGGAATGATGAAGAAAACTCTAATGCTTGGGAGCTTTTAAGTAGTGAAAGCTAACAAGGCGCTGTTGTCGGATAATTTTTCCGCTGCGCTCCAGAATTGCCGTAAAGTACGGCGTTACGCTTCAAAATTTTAAATTAAGGAGAATTAAAAAAATGACATTAAAAATTACTTATTGTCCTGTAAATATTATCAAGGAAACTCGTAGCGTTGATGACTTAGGTGATATCAAGGAGTATCGTTTTGTAAGCCAAATAGACAGAGCAAAAACTATCGAAGTCGATGGCGGCTTGCCTAAATATGGAGCCGATGATTTGTCGGTCTGGCTGCATGTAGCCGAGCATTTAGGAGTGGAAGAGTTCATTGAACACTATGGAAAATACACACATGAAGAGTCAAACAAAAGTCATTGGCGTTGGATTTCTTATCTAAAAGTTAATGTTCTTGAGGTGCAAGAAGCATAACAAACTGCTTAAGAGGGCGTTATGCATAGGGGGGTCGAGTGAGTACAGTAGGCTGTAGATTAGATGAGGCAATCCAAAAAATAAGTGCTGGCGACTTAGAAAGTGCTTTAATTCAGGTTTCGATTGCCATTGACGTAAGCTCAAAAAGAAAATGGCCGAAACAAAAGAAGGTTGGTGAACGCTATAAAAATTTCATTAGAGAACATGAGTCTTTAATCTATTTCATGTCATTGGGTATTAAAGGCGATACAAAGCCTCTTGTTTCATTCCCAAATCCTAATGGTGATCGGTATGACATTGCACACGTCTATTACAAGGCTGTGCGCAACGGATTACTGCATGACGGAAAAATTAGTGACAACCTATCTGTCGTAGATGAAAACGTATTAATTTACAAAGATGGGAAGATCACAATATCAAAAATGATTCTAATGGCTTTAATGCTTGCGGTGATCTGCGAACCGGTCAACTGCAATGAGAGACTAAGCAAGAACTACACGGTCACTTTTACTAATGATATTGATATCAACTTAAATGATTTCTGGGGAAAAAGAGAGCTTTTATACCAGAAAATTGGTCATGATAAGGCATAACAAGACCAGTAATGGCGAGCAATTTTTCCGTCGCTTTTTGGCGGCGTTAGTCCATAGAGTTCTTATGCGAAATTTACCTAATACAGCCGACAACATAGCTCGTTTTTGTCCAAATACGAGCTGATTGAGTGCCCTTAATCGCAATTGGATTTAAGATATGATGTTGCTGTTGAACGGCCGAATTTGGCCTTTATGCGACAGTCAGATTTGATTAAGCCCCAGTAATTAAACCTGATAGATATAATTAAGACTTATTCAAATTAATGCTTTTAGCAGCCAGTTATCTGCAAAACTATCTGGCTAGATAAGGAAATAATTTACTGTGATTTTATAAGCGATGAGTTAGCCCATCCCTTATCTAAATCTCAGGTTATTTAAATGCGCCAAATAAAATGAAAGCCAGCAATTTGCTAGCTTTTTGATATTTTCACATTTACATGACGTCGTACTCGTCCTGCCAGAAGAATTTTTCTTCCCCAAATGCAGGTTTTAAGTCATCCAGCCAGTGGGCATTTTCGTCGAACTTGGCAAAGAACGGACGCTGCACCCAGTCTGGGTTTCGTGCTTGAATAAAGCGCAGCACAAACACCTTTTCGCCTGCGACTTCTGTTACGCCAGACACTTCAACTTTTCCAGGACCCGCACTCATTGATGGTCCTCTAACTGTACGACTCACACCAGAGACTTGCTTATAAGCTTCACGGAATGTTTCCCACGTTTTGTGTAACGGGATTTCAAAGTAACGCTTAGCGCCGGTATCTCGCTCGATAAACATGTAGTAGGGGATCATGCCAAGCTGCGTTTGCTCTTTCCACATGTCAGCCCACATATCAGAGTCTACGTTTATATTATTTAAAAGTGGTGCTTGTGTTCTGATCTGTGCGCCAGTTTTGCGGATAAGTTTAATCGCTTCACGTGTGACTTCAGTACGCAGTTCTTGTTTGTGGTTAACGTGCGCCATGATTGACACATGCTTTCCGGCATCAACCAGCTCTTTTAGTAAGGCTAACAACTCTTGCGCATCTGGATCGGTGACGTATCTAAACGGCCAAAAAGTGAGAGATTTAGTGCCGATCCTGATGGTACGAATATGGTCAAACCTTGGCTCTTTTAGCGCCTCCAGGTATTTACGCAATTTAACGGTGCGCATTACCATAGGATCGCCACCAGTCATCAATAGATCGGTCACTTCAGTGTGTTCGGCTAGGTAATTGTGGAGCAGCTCGGCGTCGTTATTGTTAAATCGGGTAGCTTTGCCAACAAACTGCGCCCAGCGGAAGCAGAAAGTGCAATATGAGTGGCAGTATTGTCCTTGAGACGGGAAAAACAACACGGTTTCTTTATATTTGTGTTGGATCCCGTCTACGCGTTCACCTTCATACTCAGGAACATTTTTTTCCATTTGACCAGCTGGGTGCGGGTTTAACTTTTGACGAATTTTGGTTGCAAGGTTAAACACTTCTTCTGGTGTATGTTCGCGACTTAACAAGTCGGCCATTTGCTCGTATGACTCATCGTCTAGCATGCCACGCTGTGGGAAAGTTAACTGAAAAACGGGGTCGTTAGGCACTTTATCCCAATCGATGAGCTCTTCAATCACAAAGTTATTAACGCGAAAAGGGAATACATTGGCGACGACTTTCATTTGAAAGCGAAGATGTTCAGGCAGTTTATCCAGTTGCTCTATCTTATCGATTTGGCGGTGTTGGTAAACAGTAAAACGAGGGGGCTGATAAGCTTCAGCTGGCTGCAATTTGACGGTTTGCTGCATAGATAATATGTCTCTTTTCTCACTTGCTAATAATAAAAACGACCATGGTAACATGCCATTGATATCATTTCAGGTACAAAGCGAGGAAAGTTCGAAATAACGCAATTTTGTTGATTATGCGCCATCGTTTTAGGTTACATTGTCGAAATTAGGTCATAAAATAGACCTAATTCCAAATTTAACTTGTTTTAGAAGTGTTCGCCTTTAATGGCTGCGTAAATCGCGTCAATGAGTGTTTCAATGTCTTCATTTGAGGTGATATATGGCGGCATAATATAAATTAGCTTGCCAAAAGGTCTTATCCATACACCTTGTTGAATGAAGAATTTTTGGATTTTTGCAACATCAACAACCGTTTCTACTTCCACCACGCCAATCGCACCAAGGACTCTAACATCTGTGACTGCACTTAGATTAAGACAGCGCTTGAGTGCGTTAAGCGCGCTCGCGACTCGTTCAATATTGGCCATTGTTTCTTGGCGTTTTAAGATTGTGAGACTAGCTACAGCGGCGGCGCACGCCAGCGGATTTCCCATAAAAGTTGGTCCGTGCATTAGCACTTTCGCTTCGCCTAGGCTAATACCCAAAGCCACCTCTTCTGTTGTTAAAGTGGCCGCGAGCGTCATGTTTCCGCCAGTAAGCGCTTTGCCAACACACATAATGTCCGGTGCGATATCTGCATGTTCACAGGCGAACATTTTACCTGTGCGGCCAAACCCAGTCGCAATTTCATCTAAAATTAGTAACACCTCATACTTATCACATAACGCTCGAAGCGCCTTTAGATATTCTGGGTGGTAGAAGTTCATGCCGCCCGCATTTTGCACTATCGGTTCGATGATAAATGCCGCGACCTTTTCATGATGAGCAGCAAATGCGGTTTCTAACGCGTTAAGTTCATCTTGACTTTGGCTGCCGTAAAACTCACTTCTAGGGGCATCGACAAACACCTGCTCGGGTAAAAAACCTTGGTACATGGCATGCATCGAATTCACAGGATCGCAAACGCTCATCGCCGCGAATGTATCACCGTGATAGCCTTTTTTGGCTGTCATTATTTGGGTTTTATTCTTTTTGCCTTTACTCAACCAATATTGGATCGCCATTTTGATTGCAACTTCAACACTGACTGAGCCGCCGTCGGCTAGAAATACTCGATTAAGTGGGGCTGGGGTTAGCTCCACGAGTAGTTTGCATAACTCCACGGCAGGCTGATGAGTTAGCCCCCCAAACATGACATGGCTCATCGTGTCTGCTTGATTTTTTATCGCCGTGATTATTTCTGGATGACCATAACCATGCACAGCACTCCACCAGGATGCCATACCGTCAATGAGAGTTTCGCCAGTTTCAAGCTCAATTTTGTTCTCGAATGTTCTTGCGGCTGGATAGACGGGCAGAGGGTCAATCATTGATGTATAGGGGTGCCATATATGCTTGCGATCAAATTCAATATCGATTGTGTGTTTATTGCTCATTTGTAAACCTTGTGGGCGCATGTAACGTTGACAATACTAAGCTAAGAAGTAGACTAAGCCAATCACCGTCAGTTTGACTGCGCTAAATTTAATCACTAGAAAATACTCGTGTTGTAAATTTAGGCAAGAATAAAAAGAGAATGAAAATATGGAATTAGGCGCGCTAAGACACGACTGGACACATGAAGAAGTAAAAACACTGTTCACCATGCCTTTTAACGACTTACTTTTTTATGCAGCAAGTATTCACCGCAAAAACTTCAATCCCAATGAAGTTCAAATCTCCACTTTGCTGTCTATCAAAACGGGTGCCTGTCCTGAAGATTGCAAATACTGCCCACAGTCAGGTCATTACAAAACGGATCTTGAACGTGAGCGTTTGATGGAAGTGGAAAAGGTTGTAACTCAAGCTAAGTTGGCGAAAGAGAAGGGCGCGACACGTTTTTGTATGGGCGCCGCTTGGTCTGATCCAAAAGACAGAGATATGCCTTATATCGCCAAAATGGTGAAAGAAGTTAAAGAGTTAGGCCTCGAAACCTGTATGACTTTGGGTAAACTGGATAATCAAAAAGCGCACACGCTAAGAGAAGCTGGCCTTGATTATTACAACCATAATTTGGACACCTCACCTGAATACTACGAGCAAATTATCACGACAAGAACTTATCAAGACAGACTTGATACCCTTGATCACGTCAGAGATGCAGGAATGAAAGTGTGCTCTGGTGGTATTGTAGGAATGGGAGAGCAGGCATCTGATCGTTATGGCTTGCTGATCCAATTAGCAAACCTGCCAAAACAACCAGAAAGTGTACCGATTAATATGCTTGTTAAAGTTAAAGGTACGCCACTTGAAAATGTTGATGACCTCGATCACTTTGAATTTATCCGTACTATCGCGGTTGCGCGTATCATGATGCCACACAGTTACGTGCGTTTATCTGCAGGTAGAACGGCGATGAATGAACAGATGCAGTCTATGTGTTTCTTCGCTGGCGCTAACTCAATTTTCTATGGTGATAAGCTATTGACCACGGAAAACCCAGAAGCAGACGCCGATATGAATCTCATTAGAAAACTTGGGATGAACCCTGAAAAACGTGAAGATTATTCGGATGAGGCCTATGAGGCATCGTTAAGCTCTGCAATTGCAGACAAAGCGACATCAGAGCTATTTTACGAAGCCAACTAATCAATGTCGTTTGAGTATATTCAATCTGCCTTAGCAGCCCGTCACGCTGAAGGGTTGCTAAGAAAGCGCATTGTGGTTGAAAAGGCCTCTGCAAGTAGAATAAAAATTGCCGATCAGCAATATATTAACTTTGCCAGCAATGACTACCTGGGACTTGCAGACTCGTTGGAGTTTAACACGCTTGCATGCACTGAAGCCGGAAGCCGAAGTTCGGCGCTTGTTACGGGTTATCTTGATATTCACCGTCAGCTAGAAGATAAGCTTTGCAGCGTTTTGGGTTATGATGCAGCACTGTTATTTCCAAGCGGTTTTGCTGCTAATACCAGTGTATTAAAGGCATTGTTCACGCCCCAAGAAAAGCAATTAAGCGCTGCGGTGTTCCAAGATAAGCTCAACCACGCCAGCCTGTTAGACGGTGGTTTAGCGGGCAGCGCTAAGTTTGTTCGCTTTAATCACAATGATTTGACGCACTTAAGGTCTCGATTAGAAAAAACCAAAGCCGACAGTAAACTCATCGTGACTGAAGGGGTGTTTTCTATGGATGGAGACCAAGCGCCAGTATCTGAAATCAGTGTGCTGGCTAAGTCTCATTCTGCGTGGCTCATGGTCGACGACGCTCATGCGTTTGGCGTTGTGGGAGCGCAAGGACTTGGCACGATTGAAAGCGGCATTAAACCTGAAATTTTGGTGATCACCTTTGGCAAAGCGATGGGCTGTCAAGGAGCTGCGGTATTAGCGAGTCATGATGTGATAAATTACATGACGCAATTTAATCGTGAGTTTATCTATACAACGGCGCTGTCACCTATTATGGCAAGCCTTGCATTATGCCAATTGAATAGGTTGCTTGCTGCATCTGAAGCGAGACACAAATTACAAGTAAACATCGACTATTTTAAGTCGTTAGTTGCTCAAACCAACTTATCTCCCATTCCAAGTGATACGGCTATACAGCCTCTGGTGTATGGTAGCAGTGAAAATGTATTAGCGGCGCAACATAAGCTTAAGGAAAAGGGACTTTGGGTTAGCGCTATTAGGCCACCCACGGTTCCGCAAAATACCGCACGATTGCGAATAACAATAACGGCACAGCACAGTCACGAAGATATAGACAAATTGGTTTCGGCCTTAGTGGAGGGAGCATGAGCAAAGCACAAAAGACGCAAACAGCAAAGTGCTTTTCAAAAGCCGCGCAATCATACTCTCAACACGCCAACGTACAAAAACAGGCCGCAGATGTACTCTTTTCACGTTTAACACAGCAAAATAGCGAGCTTGGTGCGGTGCGTATGTTTCCTCGGTTGCTCGATTTAGGATGCGGGCCACATGAAAACTTTCATAGATTAAACGCCTTCACGAATCATTATGTTGGAGCGGATCTTAGCTTGGCGATGTTGGCAAGCGCTGAAAATACGACAAATAGTGTTTGCTGTGATATGGATAAACTCGCTATTCAGTCAAATTGTATCGACTTAGTCTTTAGTAATTTTGCAATTCAGTGGTCTAATTCCCCGCAAGCGTTGTTTGCGCAATTGTATGAAGTACTAAAAAAAGAAGGGCGAGTGTTGCTAAGCTCCGTGCTAGACGGCTCTTTAAACGAAATCGATAGCGCATGGCGAGCCATCGATCAGTGTGGTCATATCAATTCATTTTATTCGCTGTCTGTACTTAAATCTTTTGCGCTACAGGCCGGTTTTGCTGTGACTTGGGCGGATGAAGCGTTATTGATTGATACTTATGACACGCCGTTAAAGGCGTTACGCTCGGTAAAAAATATCGGTGCCAACGATGTAAAAACCGCTTCTCGCCGACAAGGTTTGTTAGGCAAATCAGCCTACGCTCAGTTGCTGAGCAGCTACCCTGAGAGTAAAAATGGTTTTGATGTCAGTTATCAAGTCGGATTTTTGGAGTTAAGGAAATGAATCAAGCATATTTTGTAACTGGGACCGACACTGAAGTAGGTAAAACCTATATTTCTACTTTATTACTAAAACTGTTGGCCAAGCACGGTAAAAAGACTTTTGGCTATAAGCCGATTGCAGCAGATGCTGAAGAGGCATTTGGTGAACTAGTGAACGTTGATGCTATCAGTTTGATGGAAGCTGCGACGGTGCACGGTACTTACGAGCAAGTTAACCCATTTTGTTTTGCACCACCAATTGCCCCGCATATTGCAGCCAAACAGGTAAATGTTGACATTACAGTCGATAAGCTACATGAGCGCTTTAGTGAAATTCAGCAACTGGGCGCTGAGTATATATTATGTGAAGGTGCAGGTGGCTGGGCATTGCCCATTAACGACAATGAATATCTGTATGATTGGGTCGCCAGAGCACAACTTCCTGTTATTTTAGTGGTTGGCATGAAGCTAGGCTGCTTGAATCATGCGTTTTTAACGGCAGAGTCTATCAAGCAAAAAGGACTGAATTTGGTGGGGTGGATAGCAAACCAGATTGACCCTGAGATGTCTGTATTTGACGAAAACCTCGAAAGTTTAAAGCTTCGCCTAGACTGTCCGCTGCTTGCAACAGCGCCTTACAGTGAGGGCACACCAAAATTACAGCTTCGCTCAGCGTTACTCGAGTTGTTTGAGCTTAAATCAGGCACCAGTTAATATTAAATAACCTGAACTCGGGATAACACTTTGTTCTCTAGCAGCTGTTATTCCTCACTACTGCGTTAAATTTGCTTGCAATAGGCCAGCTATTGACGCACAAATTTGCCTTGTATTAAGAAATAACTTCTGGCTAAAGTGATATTACGCTTTTGAACTTAGTGATTTTAGTGGATTAACTTACTTCTTATCCCGAGTTCAGGTTAAATAAAGCGGCTTCTAAAGGTAGTAAGCCGCTTTGAGTCTGTTAATTACAACCTTTTTGAATGGTTTGTGTTGTCACACTGACCTCAAAGTCATTGTAATCGTTATCGTTTTGATCTTCCCAACGTTGGTTGGTACCTGAGACTTGGTACTTGGTTGATAGTGTATTGCTGTTACCATCGATAGCGAGCACATAGGTAAATGATTGTCCTTGAAGGATGTCATAGCTGCCGGCACTGCCGTATTCATCAAGCAATTTAATATATTGGCCGTTTACTTTGATACCCCAGTCATTATTGAATAATGAGTCTTCTCTGACGAACGCGTAATTAATCCGCGTATAGTTGTCAGGCACACATGCGGTTTCATTGTCGAGTATGTTTCCCGATAGGGTTTCATTGCCTGAGGTATTGCTCACGCCTGTTACGCTCAAAGAGAGTTCCCGATCGCCAGTGTACTCAGTATCGTCTATTGTTGCTATTTGAATGGTAGCAGTTGTGCTGCCAGCCGGTATTTCCAATGAGGTAGGTGGTGCTACGTAGTCATCTGATTGCGTTGTCACATCATTGACCGCCACCGAAAAGCTGACGTCCTGCTCGAAGGCTTTACTTAAGGTAATTTGATAGCTAAGGGTACTTCCCTCATAAACCGCGTTTTCAATACTCGTTAACGTAAAAGACGGTGGCGAAGGAGGTGTAGGTGTACCGCCGCAACCAGAAACGGTATAGCATGTACTGCTGCCATTTGGGTTATATGCAAGGTCATTTACTCTTATTGGTAATGTATTGATATAACAGGTGCTTCCTGTATCAGGGTTTAGTTTATAAATCGCGCTTTTGTTGGTGTGTCCAGCATCATTAATGATAACGCGACTGATAATAAGCTCTCCATTGCTATTAAGGCTTGCCCCTGTAACGGAAGTTAAGTCGTGATCAGATAATTTAGTCACAGAAAAGTCGTTGGTATTAACTTGGTAAACGGCTGCACTGGTAACTAGGATTAAGCGGCCATTATAAAACTCAAGATCGCCGCGGTATTTTCCCGCCAGTGAGGGGAGATCCGAGAGCTTAGTCGCGTCGCCTGTGTTTTTATCTATGCTGTAAATAGAATCGTAACTCGTTCCAATGAGCCTATCGTTTGTGCTGTCATATGCCAATCCCACCAAATAAGCCGTTCTACCGACTATGGTATGAGAGGTTCCATCAAAATATGCCAGTTGAACATAGCGATGTTTTTTACCGTCAATGGGAATATCTGCGTCAGCTGGTAAGTTTAGATGACTGGTATCAACTTTATAGTCGATTGGCCTTGGCGCGGATGCATAGTACCAACGTGCACTGCTAGTATCATAGGCGAGTGCTGCGGAACTAAAAGCGGCTAAACTATTGGCGCTGGCTTGTCCTGCACCTTCATCTAGGCCAAACAAAATACCAATATCGCCGCGGCCAGCGTTAATACCAAAAACCTGACCTGGGCAACTATCTGCATAGGTGTATGTGGAAAGTAATGTTGAGATTAAACCAAGTGTTGTGAGTGATGCTTTTAACATAGCAGGAACCCTAAAAAGTTTACGTCCTGTAACTTAAAACAACACAAAGCAATGTCTTCGCAATTAAGTCCAACCTAATGCGATGACTTAATCCTTTAAGGCGGGCGCTTCCATTATTGACTTTGCAATCTAACGCTATAATTGATCATAATTTACACTTTTACAACAGTTAAATAGTCAAAAAGTACTAATTGTTTGATTCTTGCCTATTTTTGAAGTTTGGTAATAATGACTCAACGATTTCTTTTGCTGAGATGGTATAGCGCACGCCAGAGAACATCACTGATGCATTTTCATCGATCCCTGTAATGCCCGTTAAAGTCCAGCCTTCACCTCTTTGTGGGCAATAAACCTTTGTCGTTGGGGGGATAACGGTGAACTCTTGACTCATATTTATTCTCCAAAAATACTAATTTATAAAGCAATGCATGCGATCATAATATTGAAAGGTGTATTTGCTGCAATAAGTGCTACTATGGCGGCAGACACATAGACCTGAGCATTTTATGGAATTTGAAACACCAAGGCTAGTCATCAGGCCTATAAGGCACAAAGATAATCCGCAGTTATTAGCGCTACTTAATTTACCGCAGGTAAAAGCGTATAACGATTACGGCGACAACCTCACTGAAGTAGACCTTAAATGCATGATCCAAATGGATATTGAGCGTCAATATGAAGGTATAGGTGGACGCTTTTGCCTCGTGTGTAAAAGCACTAAAGCGGTGATTGGTTGTATTGGTTTCTATCACGAAGACGGTGATATTGAGGGCCTACATATTGGCTATGAATTAATGCCTGATTATTGGGGTAAAGGCGTGATGTTTGAAGCTTTACGTTGTCTATTTGCAAACAAAAGCCAGATTGAGTTTAAACTCAATGTGATTCTGGCGCATGTATCGGCTGATAATCACCGTTCATTAAACCTACTCAAGCGTTTGGGGTTTTGCGCTGTTGGAAATAATCTATATAAAATTGAGCTATAAAAAAGGGCAACTTAATCGTTGCCCTAGTAAGAATTACGAAAGTGCTCTAATTCTCTCGTCAAGTGGCGGGTGAGAAGCAAAGAAATCTGCAATAGACTTACCTGACGCAATACCAAAAGCCATCATTGAGCCTTCTAATTGCGATTCATGGTTGTGCTTCAAACGCTCTAATGCTGAACGCATTTTTTGCGCACCAACTAAATCAGCTGCACCTTTATCGGCTGCGAATTCTCGTTTACGACTAAAGTAAGCGACAACAACAGACGCCAAAATACCAAAGAGGATCTGGAATATCATATCAAAAATAAAATATGTCCAGCTTCCACCTGACTCTTCTTCATCGCCATTCAAGAAGTTATCAACAATACCCGCCAATACTTTAGCGAAGAATATAACAAAGGTATTTACAACACCTTGGATCAAGGTAAGTGTAACCATGTCGCCATTTGCAACGTGCGACACTTCGTGCGCAAGCACTGCCTCTGCTTGGTCTTGATTCATGTTGTGGAGTAGGCCAGTACTTACAGCAACTAAGCTGTTATTTTTACTCGGCCCGGTTGCAAACGCATTCATTTCAGGGCTGTCGTAAATCGCAACTTCTGGCATTGCAATTCCTGCTTTTTTAGCTTGCTCTGCGACAGTAGAAACTAACCAATGTTCAGTTTCGTTTCGTGGTTGCTCTATAACATGGGCCCCTGTAGATTTCTTTGCAATCCACTTAGACATGTAAAGAGAGATAAAAGAACCACCGAATCCAAATACGGCAGCAATAACCATAATGCCTGTATAGCTTCGGCTAGAAATACCAAACACAGACATTAAGACAGATAACACAATTCCTAACACAAGCATCACTGCTAAGTTAGTGATAAGGAATAAGATGACGCGTTTCATTTTGACCTCGTTAGACAAAAATAAGGAACTAAGTAACTTTTCCCAAGCACTTGCTTATTACACTAGTCCTAGATGCTTTATATGGTCAGAAGTTCAAAAGCACAAGTAAATTCGTATTAATATTAAATAAAGAACACATCATACAATTTATTGACTAACAAGTTTCAGCTTCTGAGATAGGGAATGCAGCATCTGGTCAACAGAGCTATGCTCATTGCTTAATCCTTCTAATAAGGTCATAAAGTAGCAATCCATCATAACGGTTGCTTTCAACTCATTGTATTCCTGCTCACTGAATAACAAGTGTTTGAACAAATTGAGTTGTCCCGTAAAGAATTCGCTATGCCAAATAATCCCACAAAGCAGCTCTTTACTGAAATCTCTATTGCTAAGATAAAAAGCAAATAAATACTTTGCATAGTGGCGTAACTTTAAGCTGGCACTATGCTGCTCATCTGATGTTTTCGCTTCATTAATTAGTTCATCTATTTGGTTATGCATTGCGACTTTGAGCATGTCGAGCTTAGTAGGGAAGTGAGAGAAAACCGTTCCCGTTGCCACGTTTGCTGCTTGGGCAATTTGCCGAGTAGTGGTGTTTTCAAAACCATTGTCTTGAAAAAGTTGCCAACTAGCACTGAGAATTTTATTGTACGTAATTTCTCTTTTTTTCATATGGTTACCTTTTTATTTGCGAAGAGAGTGTAGCACAATTCCAGATTATTTAAGAGATAAAGTTTGCAAATAATGAGCGCGCTCATTATTATAATTGAGCGTGCTCATTAAATTTCAATAGGAGTTGTTATGCAATATTTGAGCTTATTCATCGGATACATTCTGTTCATCCCTTTTATCTTTTTTTACAGCTATATTCTTGGTCCAGCTTTAAAAATGGTGCTGATCCCAGGTGGCCTTGTGGTGCTATGCTTAATTATGGGTCCTAAAACGTTTTTCTCTCACTTTAAGCGTGCGAAAGCATTAAGTATTGAAGAATTGGTGGTGTCTAAATAACTCAGGGTGCCATCGCGTGATAATTGCAATAAGTTGATTCTTCGCATTAAAGACGAACTCAGGTATAATGCCCGCAGCTAAGGTGTGAAGGACCTTAGCCCTGTATCGTTCAAAATTAGTCGAGGAATTATTATGACCGTTGGCATCATTATGGGCTCAAAATCAGACTGGCCTACAATGCAACATGCAGCTGAAATGTTAGATAAATTTGGTATTGATTATGAAACTAAAGTAGTTTCAGCTCACCGTACTCCACAGCTTTTAGCGGATTATGCTTCGACAGCAGCAGAACGTGGGATCAAAGTTATCATTGCCGGTGCTGGCGGTGCTGCACACCTACCGGGTATGGCGGCAGCATTCACAAGTCTGCCTGTACTTGGCGTTCCAGTAAAATCAAAAACGCTAAATGGCGTGGACTCATTGCTATCAATTTGCCAAATGCCTAAAGGTGTTGCGGTAGGTACGTTAGCGATTGGCGACGCTGGTGCTGCAAACGCAGGTTTGCTAGCTGCTCAAATTTTAGGTTGTCAGCAGCCAGAAATTTTTGCAAAAGTAGAAGCGTTCAGAAAAGAACAAACAGAAACGGTATTAGCTAATCCAGATCCTGCGAAATAACATGAATATTCTTGTTTTAGGGGCGGGACAGTTAGCCCGTATGATGAGCCTATCGTCAACTCATCTTGATATAAAAGTGCTGGCTTATGATGTTGGTAGCCAAACGGTAATAAACCCCGTTACCTTTGCAACCACACCAGGGTCATTACAGCAAGCCATTGACAATGCTGATGCCATCACTGCCGAATTTGAACATATTCCACATGATGTTTTGGCGCTTTGCGAACAAAGCGGTAAGTTTTACCCTGGCGCAGAAGCAATAGCCACCGGTGGTGATCGCGCGAAAGAAAAAGCACTACTAGATAAAACATCTGTGCCTTGTGCTCCTTTTAAAATTATTACGGATAAAGCGCATTTTCTCACAGCGATTGATGAGTTAGGTATGCCTTTAGTCGTTAAAACCTGTCAAGCAGGCTATGATGGGAAAGGGCAATGGCGAGTAAAATCAGAGTCTGAAATAGACAATATTTGGGCCGAAATGTCCGGGTTTTTGCAAGCAGGCACTGAAGCACAGCCTCACTCTATCGTTGCTGAAAAAATGATACCGTTTGACCGTGAGGTGTCGATTATTGGTGTGCGTGCTAAAAATGGCGAATGTAAAATTTATCCTTTGACTGAAAACCAGCATACCAATGGTGTACTGACCTTATCAATTGCCGGGAAAGAGAAAGCCAATATTCAAGCGCAAGCGGAAGACGCATTTTCGAAACTCGCGAATGCACTCGATTATGTTGGTGTACTTGCTATTGAGTTTTTCGATGTTGAAGATCAACTATTGGTTAATGAAATAGCGCCTAGGGTACATAACTCAGGACATTGGTCACAACAAGGCGCCCATGTAAGCCAGTTTGAAAACCATATTCGTGCCGTTGCCGGTTTACCGATTGGTGATACAAGGCTGCTTCGCCCAACCGCGATGATTAATGTGTTAGGGCAAAGTCACATTCCATCACAAGTTCTTGCTGTCTCAGGGACAACCAGTCACTGGTATGGCAAAGATGCGAAACCGGGCAGAAAAATGGGGCATATCAACGTGTCAGCTGACTCACTGCATAAGTTAGGTGAAGCACTGGCAGAGCTTGCTGACATCTTGCCTGAGGCAGACTACCCTGGGGTTATGGAAACCGCTCAGCAATTAATTTTGAATTAGTACTACTGTTTTTAGCAAAAAAGGTCCATTGTTAACTAAAAACCTAAGCTTATGATATCTATTGAGTTAACTCATTCTTTATAACAGAGCTCAGGGTAGATATAAAAAATTTAATTTTTTTACTGTTATTTTTGGAACTCTTTTCTGATAGTGCGGTCTACTATTGTGAGGCGCGGATAGGCCTCATTTCATACTCGTTGTCCATCAACGACTATGTGAGCGCAGAGAGTATTTGGCCAGCATCCCTATGCTGGCCTTTTTTTGTCCCACCCATCGTGCTTTTAATCTTAAATCTGTCGATATTCCGCTGGCTTTCTGCTTAAATTAGGCAAATTTAACTATTATAAGAAAGTCACATGTTGAAACTCTCTCTTATCTCGATGGCTGTCGCTTCAGGTTTATTCCTTTCAGGCTGTCAAACCACTGAAGTAAGCCCAAAACCACAACAAGTTGAAGCCAATTCACCAGTCCCACAAGTTGTTGCGACTCCTGTTGATTTCGGTGGTGAGCAGATCACCTTAAAACAAGCAATGGCGCATCCTGATTGGTTGGGAAGACAACCAGAAGGCGCATACTGGGGAGCTGATAGCAAAACCGTTTTCTATAAGCGTAAGCAAGCTGGCTCAGAGTTAAGAGATCTATTTAAAGTCAGTAGCGCACAAACAAGCGAAGCAGTTTCGCTGTCAGATTTGCATGCCGTTGGTGCTGCAAACGCGATTTATAATAAAGGTCGGACGCTACAATCTTATGAATTTAAAGGCAACATATTCGTTAAAAACCTGAAGTCTGGCGCTTTGACACAAGTTACTCATTCTTCGAACTATGAGTATGCACCGAAATTCTTAAGTGATAACCGATTAGCTTACCGTTCAGGCAATGCGCTATTTGCGTTTGATATAGCCACTGGCTTAACGAAAGAACTGGTAAAGTTACATTTAGCGGATAAGCCTGAAGGAGTGAAAGAGCCAAATGGATATATCGCTGAGCAGCAACACAAACTGATTCAATTCGTCGCGCTAACGCACAAAAACAGCAAAGATCGAGAAGCGAGAAATCAAGAGATAGAAGCGAATAACGCAAGCATCCAAGATAATCAGTTTTATCTAGGTAAAGGAAAAACACTTATCTCAGTTAGCTTAGCACCGACAGGTGACAAGTTAATCGCTGTGATCACCGATGATAAACCAAGCCGTTCAGACTCTGACATCATGCCTAACTACGTGAGTCAAAACGGTGACATTGATCCGGTAAAAGCTCGCCGCCGCGTTGCAGACACAAAACCAATGAGTTCTGATGTTATTTTCATTGATTTAGCAAAATCAGAGCAAGTCACGCTGAGCTATGATACTTTGCCTGGCTTTGATGAAGATGTACTAGCCGAGGTGAAACGCGAAAATGCTAAGGCAAAAGGTGAATCATATAAGAGTGAAAAAGCACCACGTGATATCAACTTGATCGACACATGGGGCTGGAGTCAATCCGCTATCCAATGGAATAGTGACGGTTCTCAAGTCGCAGTGATGCTTGGTGCTTGGGATAATAAAGACAGATGGTTAGCAACTGTTGATTTTGATAAACAACAATTCGTTTCTCAGCACCGCCTACACGATGAAGCATGGATCAATTACACCTACAATGATTTTGGTTGGTTAAGCAACCAAGACGCGTTGTACTATCTTTCAGAGCAAACTGGATATAGTCAGCTTTATGTTAAGCCGCTTAACGGCAAAGCAAAAGCAATGACTTCAGGGAAGTTTGTGGTTTCTGAACCAACCTTAACCCAAGATAGTCAATTTGTTTATTACAAAGCCAATAAAGATCACCCAGGTTTATACGAAATTTATCGCGTCAATTTAGCAAGCGGTGAAGATGAGCAGTTAACTGATTTAGATGGCCTGACTGATTACCAGCTAAGCCCAGATGAGCAAAAGCTGTTGTTAACTCACTCAAAAATCATGATGCCTCCAGAACTTTATGTGGCGGATGCAGCGCCAAAAGCAGCGGTGTCACGACTCACTAATACAGTCTCTGATGCGTTTTTAAATAAGAAGCTAATTGCACCTAAGATTGTCGCGGTTCCTTCAAGCCATCAAGGTGAGCCTGTCTACGCAAAAGTATATTACCCAGCAGATTATCAAGAAGGCGAAACGGGTAAGAATCGTAAGGCTGTGATCTTTAACCATGGTGCGGGTTATTTGCAGAACTCTCATATGGGTTGGTCTAACTACTTTAGAGAGTTTATGTTCCATTCACTCCTCGCGAGCGAAGGCTATGTCGTTATGGATATGGACTATCGCGGCTCTAAGGGCTATGGCCGAGATTGGAGAACGGCAATCTATCGTCATATGGGTAAACCAGAAATCGAAGATTTAGCAGACGGTGTCGAGTGGATGGTGAACAACGCTAATGTTGATCGTGGCGCTGTAGGTACTTATGGTGGTTCATACGGCGGCTTTATGACATTTATGGCGCTATTTACTCAGCCCGATCTATTCCAAGCAGGCGCTGCTTTACGTCCAGTCACCGATTGGGCCTATTACAACGACCCGTACACCTCAAATATCCTTAATCGCCCCGATGTTGACCCAATTGCATACAAACGCAGTTCGCCTATCTATCATGCTGAAGGTTTGAAAAACAAGCTTCTGATCAATGCACCTATGGTTGATGACAACGTGTTTTTCCAAGATGTTGTGCGCTTAGTGCAACGTCTGATTGAGCTAGAAAAGGAAGACTTTGAAACGGCGATTTATCCAGTTGAGCCCCATGGCTTTAGACAGCCATCAAGTTGGTTGGATGAATACCGTCGTATATACAAGTTGTTCAAAGAAAACTTGTAATCAAATGGGTGGATAAAAAGCCAGCTTAAGCTGGCTTTTTTGTTTTATAAAATAAATAGATAACAGCTAAAACCACACCACCAACTGCACCAAATAGATGTGCTTCAATGGCGACTCTCGAGTCTATCAGTTTGGCTACATCTGTGCTTGCACCCGCATATTGCTCCCAACATATCTTTGCCCACACACCAATAAACAACAGATATCCAGTTGTTAGCTTGCGCTTAATATCTTCAAGTGCTCCCCATACGATAAGCCCATGTAATAAGCCACTCAAGCCTGTATATACAACAATGTTTGGCGAAAATAGCAAAATCATGAGCCCGGTAAAGAGGCCAAGAAAAAGCACATTCAGCCAATACTTTCTTAGAGTTGTATATTCGGCATGTAATAGCCAAATAAATAAGATACCAAGCAGGTTTAGCATCAAGTGATACCAATTGCTATGGGTAAACTGACCGCTCAAAATACGCCATATTTCACCATCAGCAATTGCGTTTCTGTCGAAATCTAAGTGCGGGCCAAGCCCGAACAACATCAGTATTGTTGACAATATCGCCAAAGACGCAGGGCCAATGAGATATTCTTTGTTCGTTGGAAGTTCAAACATACGATTTCACGTTATTATTTTTGCATATTGTGCCTAATTGCTTTTATGATGCCAAATATAAGACGTAAGCAAAGTGGGTATTATGAAACATACACTTGCATCACTAACCGTGATTGCCGCATTCAGCTTTTCAACCAACACCTTAGCTGAGCAACAAAAAATCGAAATTAGAGAGCCGGAAGCCGCAACAGGTTTCCAATCTAAAGAAGCACGCACCGCAGAAAAGTACATGGTCGTTGCTGCCAACCCCTATGCGAGTAAAGCAGGTCAATTGATGCTCTCAAAAGGGGGAAGTGCGGTTGATGCTATGATAGCGACTCAACTTGTGCTTACATTAGTTGAGCCGCAATCTTCAGGCGTAGGTGGCGGGGCTTTTATCCTGCACTACGACAAGAAAAGCAATGAATTAATTAGTTTTGATGGTAGAGAAACTGCACCAAAACTTGCCGGCCCTGATCTGTTTTTAGATGATACGGGTAATGCGGTTAGATGGATTGAGGCTGTGGTGGGCGGTCGCTCTGTTGGTGTGCCTGGTATTCTGCACGCGTTTAAATCAGCACATGACAAATACGGTAAACTGCCATGGCAGGAATTATTCAAGCCGGCGATTGAATTAGCTCGAGACGGATTTATCGTCTCTCCACGTTTAAATATGCTGCTTGAGAAAAAACTCAACCCAGGTTTGACAAAGCTCAGTCCTGCAAAAGAATATTTCTATCCGAATGGTAAAGCACTACAACCAGGGACCCTTAAAAAGAATCTGCCTTTGGCAAACCTATACTACAGAGTAGCAACACAAGGGATCCAAGCCTTTTATGAAGGGCAAAATGCCACCCAATTAGTAGAAGCTGTGCAAAAGTCTGAAATCGCACCTGGCAAATTGGCGCTGAGCGACTTAGAACATTATAAAAGCAAAACCCGAGACGCTATCTGTACGGAATATCGTGTATATAAAGTTTGCTCTATGGCACCGCCTAGCAGTGGTGGTATTGCCGTTTTGCAAATGATGAAACTGCTGGAACCGTACGACCTAGGTAAGTATAAGGCAAACGACCCAGAAGCCTTGCACCTCTTTACTCAAGCATCTCGCCTAGCGTTTGCCGATAGAGATTTTTACGTTGCTGATCCTGATTTTGTTGAAGTGCCAGCAAAAGAATTGCTTAACGAACAATATCTATTAGGCCGTAGCAAACTTATCGGTGAAATGGATAATCACGACTTTCCAGTAGGCGACCCAACTTCGGGCACACTCGCTTATGCTATGGATGATAGTTATGAATTACCTTCGACCAGCCATGTGTCGATTGTAGATGCAGAGGGTAATGCTATTTCTATGACAAGCTCGATAGAAATGGCATTTGGCTCGACGGTGATGGTCAACGGATATTTACTCAATAACCAATTAACCGACTTTGCGCTTTCTCCAAAAGTAGGGGATAAATGGGTCGCTAACCGGGTAGAAGCAAACAAACGCCCAAGAAGTTCTATGGCACCTGTAATGGTGTTTAACAAAGATGGGTCGCTTAAATTGATAGTCGGCTCACCGGGTGGCAGCCGTATTATCAACTATGTTGCTCAAACCTTAGTTGGTGTACTGGACTGGGGGTTATCTGTTCAGGCTGCGATTGATTTACCAAAAATCACCAATCGCAATAAGTACACAACGCTGGAAAAAGGCACTGAGCTGACAAAACAAGCACCTTACTTTGAGAAAAAAGGCCATGAAGTACAGATCCGCGACTTAAACTCAGGACTACATGCCATTGAGGTTCGTGGAACACATTTAATCGGTGGCGCAGATCCAAGAAGAGAAGGTGTTGCACTCGGTGAAAGCAGCGAATAAGCCGTGGTTTCTTAAGTGCTTTTAGGCTATAATTTTGCGTTCCAGAAAAATGCGTTTAACGTGCTCTGGAGCGCGTTAATAATGGTCTGATGAGCACTAAATTCATTGTAATTTAATCCTTTTCGACAATAATGAACCCTTAGACTAAAAAATTAGTGTCAAGCTTGTAAATATGACTAAACAAACCGATCCAAATTATCTCTACATTCCCTATTCAGGTCCTACACTATTAGAAACGCCACTGCTTAACAAAGGGAGTGCATTCTCTCAACGCGAGCGTGAAAATTTCAACTTAGCGGGACTACTTCCTCCTCGTTACGAAACAATTGAAGAGCAAGTTGAGCGTTGTTATCAGCAATATTCAAGCTTTAGCGACAACCTAAACAAGCACATTTACCTGCGCGCTATTCAGGACAACAATGAAACGCTGTATTACCGCTTAGTACGTGATCATTTGGAAGAAATGATGCCAATCATCTACACCCCAACAGTAGGTGATGCATGTGAGAAGTTTTCTGATATCTATCGCAGCTCTCGTGGTTTGTTTATTTCTTATGAAGACCGCTATCAAATCGATGATATTTTACGAAATGCCACTAAAGGCAAAGTAAAAGTTATCGTGGTTACAGATGGTGAACGTATTTTAGGCCTTGGCGACCAAGGTATTGGTGGTATGGGTATTCCTATCGGTAAGCTGGCACTTTACACCGTATGTGGTGGGATCAGCCCTGCTTACACGCTGCCTGTTATGCTTGACGTAGGGACAAACAACGAGAAGCTACTCAATGACCCAATGTACATGGGGGCAAGACACCCACGTATCGGCCAAGCTGAATATGACGAATTCCTAGATCTATTCATTAAAGCGGTTAAACGCCGTTGGCCTAATGTGCTGTTACAGTTTGAAGATTTCGCACAACCTAACGCAATGCCACTATTGAAACGTTACCGCGATGAAATTTGTAGCTTTAACGATGATATCCAAGGCACCGCTGCGGTTACTGCGGGTTCGCTGTTAGCCGCTTGCCGTGTGAAAGGGGCAAAGCTCTCGGAACAAAAAGTAGTGTTTGTTGGCGCAGGCTCCGCTGGTTGTGGCATTGCTGAGCAAATCATTAGCCAAATGATTTCAGAAGGAATAACCGACGAGCAAGCGAGAAGCCAAGTGTTTATGGTGGACCGTTTTGGCCTTCTGACAGAAGGCATGGAAGGGCTAAGAGATTTCCAAGAAGCGCTAGTTCAACAACAAGCAAACCTTGCGGATTGGACATACAGTGGTGAATTTGCATCTTTATTAGATGTAATGCATTGTGCAAAACCAGACATCTTAATTGGTGTATCAGGTCAAGCGGGCCTATTCACAGAGCAAGTGATCCGTGCGATGCATGCAGGGTGCAAACAGCCAATTATTTTCCCATTAAGTAATCCATCACGCCAGGTTGAAGCACATCCAAAAGATGTAATTGAGTGGACTGATGGTCAAGCAATTGTTGCTACGGGAAGCCCATTTGAACCGGTAGTACATGGTGAGCAAACAATCATCATACCGCAATGTAATAACAGTTATATCTTCCCAGGGATCGGCCTTGGTGTACTTGCAGCTAAAGCGAACCGTATTACAGATAGCATGTTGATGGTATCTAGCGAAATGCTTGCTGAATCATCACCACGTGCTAATACCGGCAAAGGTAGCCTACTACCAGCACTAACTGAAATTGAACCGTTGAGTAAGCGCATTGCTTTTGCAGTTGCTAAAAAGGCAATGGAAGAGGGCGTTGCACTTGAAATGGAAGACGACGCAATTTGGGCAGCGATAGAGAAAAACTATTGGCTCCCTAAGTATAGAAATTACAAACGCTGTAGCGTTTAATTACTTTTACTTAGCTAAAACAGAAATCGCCGCCAACTCACATTGGCGGCGATTTTGTTTATTAATCACTCGTAAGTTTAAGAGCGTTACATATGACTTCTCAAAGTGACAACGGCTCATTTTGTTAAAGTTTGTTACCCTGAAATCCAATTCAGTAGTTGTTAATTGAAATATGCTTGAATATGCAGGTATCACATTTTAGGAGCAAAAGATGCGAATTTTAACTGGCTTACTGACATTATGTTTATCTGGATTTAGCTTTGCAGGCGCATTGCCTGACTCGCCGCATTTATATGTTAAAGGCACTTCATTTATTCAAGTACAACCCGATATTGCAACCATCCGCGTTGCCATTACTGAAAAGCAAAAGTCGCTGCCCACAGCTAAAGAAAACGTCGATAAGATTATGGCTAAGGCCATCGAAATCGCTAAACGCTTCGATATTAAAGAAGACGATATTCACGCAGATCAGCTGAATGTCTACAGACAGACACGCTACAATCGAGAATCAAACGAAGAAGAGTTTGATGGTTTTCGCGTAAGTCGTAGCCTGACTGTAAAACTTAAAGACATCAAAAAATACCCTGAGTTGCTTCAAGAGTTTGTAGACAGCGGCATAAATCAGTTCAATAACACGGAATTTGGTGTTGAAAATGAAGGCAAGTATCTGCAAAGCCTCAAAAAAGCCGCCATCAAAGATGCAAAGAAAGCAGCTAAAGAGCTGGCAGGCGAGTTTGATGTTGAATTGGCAAAACTGTACTCAGTTTCATTCCAACCAATGCAAACGCCAGTTCAGCCTTACGTGCGCTCTGCAGCAATGGCAATGGAAGCAGATCAAGGCGCTTACAAGAATGCGTATAACACAGGTGCAATTACATTGAACGCGGAAGTTTATGCCGTTTACTTAATTGAGTAATACTGGCTGTGAACTAGTTAAACTTATACACTAAGCCCTCCATTGGAGGGCTTTTTATGATCACCGGTTTATATGCGGCATTGCTCTATATTAAACTCAGTTTTAACATAATATAACACAGACACAAAGTATCACTAGGAGATGGCGGTATCGATGAACTGCAAAGTGCAATACGGATCCACGGCAACTTTTTTGAGTAAACACCGTTCGTACTGTTAATGATGTTGTTACTCGAAACTCAACAAATCAATTCGTATCTACTTCATGCTTTTGGCATTGCTTTTTTGTTTTCTCGAGTTGCACTCGATAAAGCTAACTTTTCAATCAGAAAAGTAGCGATGGCGACAACATATGGGATAATACTTATTTTAGCGTCATTCAACCTCGTGTATTACTTTATCTAAATATGACAAAACACAAATTTCTGGTAACAGGTTTACCACGAACGGGCACAACAAGTCTGTGTATTGCTGCATTAGGTGCTGGATACAAAACAGCACACACGGCATACACAAGGCAAGCATTAGACAATGCTGAATTTATTGCTGACACGCCCGTTTTCGCTGATTATGAAAAATTATATGCTTTATATCCTGAAGCCAAAATAATCCAGTTAACACGAGATTTTGAGCAATGGCTTCCCTCAATTAAGCGTTTGATGACGGCAATGAAAGAAAACTTACTGTCACAAACAGGAGGCTTTAACGACACCATTAAGCGTTGTTATTTTGAAACTTTTCCTGATTTTGACAAACATTTTGAAGACGATGGTTATTGGCGGGATTGTTATAGCAAGCATCATGATAGGGTGCTTAGATTTGCAAAAATGAATCATATTCCTTTTATTGCGGTCAATCTAACCGCTACTGATGCCGAGCAAACGCTTGGCGAATTTATAGGCGTAACTCAAGAAAAAGTGACCATCCCGCATGTCAATATCGGTGGTAAAGTAACTGCATGGAAGTGGTTTTCACACCCCAATAAAGTGGAATCGACACGTAATGGCAAAGCAGATAAAGACATAGCGCTCTTTAGCATGCAAGTTCGCTCGAGCGCCTGAGTTTGTTATACTCACCACAAGCTGTATATACAAGATAGAATTATGTTTGAATTAAAATACCACACACCTTTTAGCTGGACTGAAAAAGTCCTAGCCGACTTTGATACCTTTCTTCAAGATCACGCCGCTGCAGAAAAAAAAGCAGCCGGAATGGCGATGGCAATGCTTGGTCATTACCCAGACAGGATCAAGCTAGTAAAAGCGATGGCAGATCTCGCAATAGAAGAAATGATCCATTTTAAACAGGTACTTAAAATCTTAACCGAGCGTGGTACGCTACTAGGAAACGACCAAAAAGACCCCTATATAAAGCAAATGCGCGCATTGTTCCGCCAAGGCACTGACGAATATTTAATTGATAGATTACTGATCGGCGCAGTAATTGAGGCTAGGGGCCATGAGCGTTTTTCTTTAGTTGCAGAAGCACTTCCTGAAGGCAAAGAGAAAGACTTTTATGTTGCAATCGCCAAGTCAGAAGAAAAACACAAAAATCTTTTTGTGGAGCTCGGCTACGAGTACTTCGACAAATTAACGATAGATAACCGTTTAGAAGAAATTCTCATTGCAGAAGCGCGTATTTGCAAAGGTATTCCATTTAGCGCAGCGCTTCATTAAAAGCAGCCACATAACTCGAGCCAATAAAGCCTCAACAAGTTACAGTGTAGCTTTATTGTCTCCCATCTTTCTAGATACTTATTCAGTGAAGAGAACGGTTTCACTAGATATACCAATTAAGATTTCTAGTTTCGCCCAGTGCATTGTGTTCCATTGAATACTTTTGGTTTCAAAACGACTCATATTAGAAGCAACTAATATCGCAATAGTTATACACCAACCAGACGAGCGATACTGAACCTTTGATTTTATAAGGGAGTAGACTTTCCTCATCTAAAATTTATTTAATTTAACATAACGTAAATTATGGGATGCAATGAATTATGTGAGAAACCATATAAAGCACCTTACTAATGTCCAATACTAGACGGTATCGGACATTAATAAAAAGTTTACTGTATTTTCTATTGAGCTATGGTTTCGCTTTTTATAGTATGTGGTTGAATTTGTAATTTGAAGTATCGACATATGGAATTTGTAAGACCGCTAGAACCAATCTTGATAATTGATGACGCTGTTGAGATCAGAGATTTTCTGACACAGATTTTGGAGAACTTAGGGTTTGAAGAAGTTTATGGTTGTGAAGACTTTGATTCCGCAAAGCCGCTACTAAAGCATAAACAACCCAGTGTTGTCTTTTTAGATATTGAGCTTCCCGATACAGATGGCACCGAAATTCTTTCCTACATCAACGAAAACTTTCCTGTGGCACATGTCATCATGTGCTCTGGCCATAATAGTATGGAGAATGTTCAAAATACTTGGGAACTTGGTGCTAAGGGCTTTATCGCTAAACCTTTCAATGCACATAAAGTGGATTCGGTAATGAAGCGTTTAGAGCTGGTTACATGAATGAAGAAATAAAGAAACTTACCGATGCGCTCTCTACAGTTATTTTAGAAAAGCCTGAACAAATAAAACTCGCGATCTGCAGTCTTTTGTGTCGCGGCCATCTTCTAATCGAAGATTTACCAGGTATGGGTAAGACGACGCTATCTCATTCTCTTGCTGATGTGTTAGGTCTGACATATCGTCGAGTGCAATTTACTAGCGATCTACTCCCAGCCGATATTACCGGCACTTCTATTTTTAACCGTGAACATCAGTCTTTTGAATTCCATCCTGGTCCAATTTTCAGCCAAGTTTTACTGGCCGATGAAATCAACCGCGCAAGTCCAAAAACTCAAAGCGCCTTGTTGGAGTCCATGGAAGAACATCAAGTAACCATCGATGGCGTAAGCCATGAGCTCCCTAGCCCATTTTTTGTGATTGCAACGCAAAATCCTCAGCATCAATCAGGCACGCATCCACTGCCTGAGTCACAACTCGACCGCTTTTTTATGCGTATAAGCTTGGGATACCCCTCGGAAATGGCAGAAGCGCAGTTAATTAAATTAGCTGGAAAAGCGAGAAAATTGACTCAAGCACCACAAGTGTTCGATGGTAAAACACTGTTGGCGTATCAACAAGTTGTGCCTAACATTGTGCTAAGTGACGCTATTATTGATTACATCCTTCGCTTAGTTAATTACACACGAAGCTCAGGTCAATTTAGCGATCCTTTGTCGCCAAGAGCTAGCATTGCACTTGCAGCCGCAAGTCGTGCATATGCGTTTATTAGTGGTCGAGATTTCGTCATACCTGATGACGTTCAAGCGGTTTTCACTTCAGTCTGTGCCCATCGACTTGGCATCACCACGACGAATGAAGCAGAAGTTAAGACACAGGTCTTTCAAAACGTACCGGTACATTAAGCATGATTAACCGCTTGAAACGGAAAGTTAAGCAGCATATTTATAAACGACATCAACGCTCAGAAATACGGTTATCTCATAATAATATCTACATACTGCCATCCAAGGATGGCGGTTTTTTTATCGCTGTGGCTTTGCTTAATTTTGTATTGGGGATCAACTATCAGAATAACCTAATCCTTGCAGTGTCCTACATTATGGCTGTGATGATGATAGCCGCCCTATTTTTAGGTTTTTTTAACTTGAACAATACAAATGTCCGATATTTGGGAAGTAATGCTAATTTTAGCCCATACAGTTCATCTATTAGACTCAGTATTTCATCTAGCGCAGAGATCCAATCACTCAGACTATTAAGTGAATACAACCAAACGGCTACCCATATTTCCAAAGTGAGTGATGAAAAAGTTATTGAGTTAGCCGCCCCTGATTTACCTCGTGGTGTATATGATACGGGGGTAATTAAAATCCTCAGCTACTTCCCATTTGGTCTTATTCGTACTTGGTCGTATATAAAACCAAACGATGCTTTCTACGTGTACCCTACTCCATTGCCCGTTGTAGACACAGAGTTTAGCTTCGGCAGTGCTTCGAATACTAGCCAAAGCATACAACAGAAAGAGCGTTCAGTTGAGTTCGACCACCTCTCGCAATATCAAAAAGGGATGAGTTTAAGCCGCGTTTCTTGGAAGCATTACGCCAAGACGGAACAGATGCTAATTAAGCAGAATGCACCGGAGTCGGCCGATTTACACCGCATTATTTTCGATTATTCTAAGCTTTCAGGCAGCAAAGAAGAACGTCTGAGTAAGCTCTGTACTATGGTGCTTGACGCTGATAAGCAACAAACAAGTTATGCCCTGTTACTTCAGCAGAACAGGATCCCGTTCGGTCAGGGTGAAACCCATAAACTATGTTGCTTGGAGGCATTAAGTGAATTCTAGCTTCCCAAAATGGTACTACAGCACGTCACTATTTTTATGTCTGCTGAGCATTATTCTTGTCGATGATTTTGGTATCGGCTTTGTCGGGTTATGTACCGTTTTAACGCTGTGGCAAGCATCAAGATTGGTGACTAAACCAAGCGTGTTAAGCATTCGTTTTATTAACTTGGTCACTTTACTAGGCGCCATTGCGACGGCCTCATTAATAGGTTTAAAAAACAGCGTGAATGTTTTTGTGGCTTTGATGTTGGTTGCATCGCTACTGAAACAAGTGCATGCCACGCAAGCCCGCCAATTTACACAAATATGTATTTTGAATTTCTTCACTTATCCGTGCTTATTTCTTTTTACACAAAGTATATTTGCAGCATTTCTAGTATTGATTTTGCTGGCTGTTAATTTAGCTATCATGCTTAATCTCGAGCAAAACCTAAGGTTCAAATCTGCGCTTAAGGTAAGCGCAAAGGGATTGATATTGGTGCTGCCCGTGGCTACTTTATTAGTCGTTTTTTTACCAAAACTCCCTGCATTTTGGCAGTTACCTGCACCACAGAATCAAGCAAAAACAGGGTTATCTGAGAATGTAGATCCTTTCAATATCGCAAATTTATCCCAGTCCAGCGACTTGGTGTTTCGGGCGTCATTAGAGGATACTCAACAAACAGGACCTTTCTATTGGCGTGCAATTATTCATGATGAGTTTGACGGACGGCAATGGAAAGTCTCTGAGTATCAAGGTACCAATATCAGAGCGTTGCCCAAAGAGCCGATTGGCGCAGCAACCATTATTGCGCAGCCAAGCCAACTTCTCTGGTTGTACGGCCTGTCATACTCTTATTCGAAAAACGCGAAGTTGAATAGTAACGTGTTTGGCACGGTCTATTTGAAAAACCTATCAGCAAAACCTGTCGAGTATCAAATCGATTTCACTGACTTTGAACCCCTAGATTCGTTAAGGCCTTGGTATTATAGACGTAATACCGCATTACCTGACGGCATTAATCAACAAGCAAGGCAACTGGCGCGCGATTGGGACAGTCAATCGACAACAACGAGCCAATTCATTGAATTAATGAAGCGCTATTTTTTGCAAAATGGTTTCGTCTATACCCTAACACCAACTACAGCGCAATCTGATGATAGGATTGATGACTTTTTATTTAGCTCGTTTAATGGATTTTGCGGTCACTACGCCTCTGCCGCGGCATTTCTACTACGCAGCGCGGGTATCCCCGCTCGCTTGGTATCTGGTTATCTGGGCGGTGAAAAAAATGACAACCAAGGCTATTACAGCGTTTATCAATATGACGCACATGCTTGGGTTGAATATTTTACGCCGGGAATTGGCTGGCAACGCTTAGACCCAACCGCCTGGATTGCCCCAGAGCGCATGACAGGGAGTCTTTCTCAGTTAGAACAATTATCGAGCGAGTTCAAAAGCGGTTTGGGCTACAGCTTAATTGGGTTGTCTAATTGGCAATCTATTAATTGGTTGCGATTACAGCTCGAGGAGCTTGACTATCAGTGGACTCGCGTCGTCATTAATTTTGACAAAGAAAAGCAAGGCGCACTGTTTAAAGAGTGGTTTGGGAGTAAAGGTCAGCTTTGGGCCGGCATATTTTCCCTGTTTATGCTGCTTTTGCTCTCAATTGCGCTATTTTACCTCAGCAAGCAGCTTACTCGGCATAAACGCCCTATCGAACTTGTCTATTACAATGCTATAGTGTCCGATTTCAAAGGGCAGCTAAGCGGCACTACGGCGAAACAACATATTGTTGAGTTATGTAAGTTATTTCCAGAGTTAGATGCGTCGCTTTGGCAGTTTTATCAATTAATTGAAAAGTCACAGTATCAACAAAAACCACTTAATAAACTTGAGCTTGGTGAGTTGAAGAGGTTGTATAAATCAATAAAAAGAAAGGCAAGAAAATAGTATGAATGCTGTTATTTTGGGCGTCTTGCTCATGCTGGGGTTAACCCTCTTTAGAATAAATGTAATTGTCGCCATGACCGTCAGTGCAATAGCTGCGGGCTTAGTGGCCGGGTTAGATTTGAAGACAACCTTAAACGCCTTTAATGATGGGCTATCTGGCGGCGCAGAAATAGCCTTAAGCTATGCCATGTTAGGTGGGTTTGCAGTTGCTATTTCAAAGTCTGGCTTAACTCAAATCCTCGCGCAAAAGCTGCTCAAATTGGTTAATGCTAATGATAGCGAAGGCTCAACGTTTTTAAGCATGTTTATAATGGTTATCATCTTGGCTTGCTCAATTGCGTCGCAAAACCTTGTGCCAGTCCATATTGCGTTTATTCCTATCCTCATTCCACCGCTATTAGTCGTACTGAACAAGCTGACGATAGACCGTCGTGCGATTGCGTGTATTTTAACGTTTGGCTTAGCGACCAGCTATATGGTGTTGCCATATGGATTCGGTGGCATTTATCTTTACTCTATTTTGCATAAAAATCTTGTAGACAATGGTTTAGAATTGGTTAAGTTCGACGTGCCATACGCTATGGTGATCCCTGCGCTTGGTATGCTGATTGGCCTGTTGATTGCCGTTTTCATTACTTATCGTAAAAAGCGAGTTTATGAAGTGAGTCAACAGCAAAGTACTCAGTCAAATACAGTACCTGAAGGCCAAGAAGCAACCAAAGTGATGATCGTCGGCGGCGCTGCGGTGCTGGCTTCTCTCATTGCACAAAATAACAGTGGCTCAATGATATTAGGAGGGCTCGTTGGCGTGATGATTTTTAGCCTCTTTGGTATTGTGAAATGGGAACAAAACTCCGATGTTTTCAGTAAAGGCGTGGCGATGATGGCAATGATAGGTTTTATCATGATCTCTGCTCAAGGCTTTGCCTCCGTCATGAAAGCAACGGGTGATGTGGCAAGTTTAGTAGCAAGTTGTGCTGATTTTGTCGGCAACAATAAACCACTTGCCGCTGCGATGATTTTGCTTGTTGGCTTACTTATTACCATGGGAATTGGCAGCTCATTTTCAACCGTGCCAATCATTGCCACGCTATTTGTACCTTTGTCTCTAGAAGTTGGCTTTTCTGCTATGGCTACCGCCGCCTTGGTGGGAACCGCGGGCGCTCTAGGCGATGCGGGCTCTCCTGCATCAGATTCCACACTTGGACCAACTTCTGGCTTAAATGCCGACGGCCAGCACGATCACATATGGGATTCCGTGGTGCCTACATTTATTCACTTCAACATCCCACTACTCTGCTTTGGCTGGATAGCCGCGATGGTGTTATAGGTTTATACATACATGATGGTATCAAGGCTCCCCGCCTTGATACCTTTTGCTCACAAACATACTCTATTTTCTTTGTCTCTAATGTCGCTTTTGTCTTATTAGTTTTCTTGTGCTATACCATTAGGTAAGAGAATTAAAGCAATAAGACTATGCAAACACTTAAACCAAGCGAAATCGCCAGTTACTGTAACGTACACCAACGCAGTGTGAGTCGTTGGATTGCCAATGGCGAATTAAAAGGTCATAAGCTTCCTGGACGCGGTAACTACCGTGTCTTACTTGAAGACTTTTTATCCTTTTTAAACAAGCACAAAATCCCCCTTTCGCAAGACTTTATTAGCGACTATCAAATCGCAGAAAGTGGACTACACTCTGATAAAGAACGGGATTTAGCTAAGGTGCTTATCATTGATGACGAGCCCCAGTATAGAAAAGCGATACGACGAGTGATAGGCAACGATTATTTGATACAAGAAGCTGGGGATGGCTTTATGGCTGGCATTGCCATCTCTGAGTTTAAACCAAGTTTAATCACGCTCGATCTTTCCATGCCGGGAATGGATGGCTTTGAAGTGATCTCATTTATCCGCGAAAAAGAAGAATTTAAAGCGATTAAGATTTTAGTGGTCTCTGCGTTAAATGATGTAGAACTTGAAAAGGCTAAAGCGATGGGCGCCAACGATGCCCTTTCTAAACCGTTTGATAACTCTATTCTGTTAGAAAAAATTAATGCGCTAATACAGGGGTAGCTATGAATGCACCTATCATGTTGGTTGATGATGAAATTGATATTCTAAAGTCGCTTAAACGCACTCTGCGCTTGCAGCACTATGAAGTGGTATATACCGATGACCCGAGACAAGCGCTCAGTTTGATACAAGAGCACAAACCTCATGTGCTTATTACTGATTTCAGAATGCCCAACATGAATGGCCAAGAGCTTATCCAAGAAGTGAAAAAGCATGATCCTAGTATTGAATGCATCGTGCTCAGTGGGCAAGCTGATTATGACGATATGAAGTCGCTGATCAACGCGAATAATACCTTTAAGTTTTTATCCAAGCCTTGGAATAACGAAGAGCTGTACACAACGATAGAAGCGGCACTCACAAACCATCACAAAAACGAATTAAAAACCCAAATTCTGCGTAATAATAATGCACCTTTAGTCGAAGTAAATACCATAGGTAATGTCATCGATTGCAATTACGCTTACACGGAATTAGTGTTGAACGAGGTCAATAAAGGCAATTTCTTTCAACTGTTTAATTTTGAAAGTGATAAATGCCTTGATGATTTTACTGAGCGCAGAATTGCAACACTAAAAAGCTCAGGGGTGTTATGCCAAGTTGAGCTCAAGCTAAAAACAGAATCCAGCTACTTACTTATCATTAAACCCCTCTCCAGCGAGCAGGATAAATATCCTAACTTCTATCAGAGCAAACTGGGCTTTCTTGAACATATCAATCGCACCGATAACTCTGTCATGATCTGCCTGAAAATTCGAGATTTGTTGGTTAAGAATATTATTTCCAATACCCCAATATATTCTGATACGTTTAAAAAAATCATAGATCATGCTCTACTGAGCGAAGCGACTCATTTTTCGATGCTTGAAATCAGCTTTGATCAAGCCATTTTCTGGCTAGATTCAGTGCAAAGTGAGATTGAGGTACACAAATTTTTAGATGAGTTAATCAACTCAATTAAACAATTTTTCATTCGCAAAAATATCCAAATCAAGTTCTCTGTCTCGTACACCATGATTGAGCCTGAGCAGCCACTCTCGGAAGCAATAGACAGCTTAGTTATCTATACCCAATTTGTTTGCGAGTCACGCACTGATTTCTATATGCGTTATTCGCAATCACTGCTTTCAGAAAAACTAAACGAGCATAAAGTCTCTGAAGCATTATTTAACGCCGTTGATAATGATGAGTTTTATCTAAGGTTCCAACCTAAACTTAATTTAAATGAACATTCAATCAATAGTTGTGAAGTGTTAATTCGCTGGAAGAACACCCAGTTTGGCGCTAACTCACCAGATTATTTTATTCCGTTGGCAGAAAAAGACGGACAAATAGTCAAAATAGGAACTTGGGTGCTTGAGCAGGCGTGTATCGCACTGTGCGAATGGCAAAAGGAAGAACTAGAGATCCAAAAAGTCGCAGTGAATGTTTCACCTTATCAACTTTCCGATCCCTGCTTTGTACAAACCATGTATTCGATTATTGAAAGGTATTCGCTCAAACCCGAGCAATTCGAGTTAGAAATCACCGAGAACTTTGTTTTAGAAAATCTCGAGCAAGCTAAAACTAAATTACTACAATTAAAAGAAATCGGATTCTCCATTGCCATCGATGACTTCGGTACGGGCTATTCCTCATTGGGCTATATTTCAAAATTGCCAGTGGATGTTATCAAAATTGACAAAAGCCTGATTGAAAACATCGACAGTTCAAAATCAGCTAGAGATCTTGTCCAAAATGTTATTCGATTAGTTCACGACCTTGAATTAAAAGTTGTCGCTGAAGGTATAGAAACCGTGGAACAGCTTGAAATTCTAGAACAGTTAAAATGCGATGAAGTACAAGGATATCTCATCGGAAAACCTGTTTTACTTGAGGAGTTTACTCACTATGTCTATTAAAAGCCAAGTGCCACGGATTGTGCTCGTTGATGACGATGAGTTAATGTTGAAGTCGCTCCACCGCCACTTCAAAATCAGCATAGAAGGCGCGGAAATATTGACCTTTTCATCACCTAAACAATTCATAGAATCCCTAGATACGTTAGCAAGCATCGATATCTTAGTGAGTGACTACCTTATGCCATCGATTAACGGTGTTGAATTAATCAATATCGTGAGGCGCCGTTATCCACAAGTCCTCACCGTGTTATTAACCGGCGATACCACAGGCAAGGTACTGTGTAAGTCTTCAATTTCTGCTACCTTTATCGTCGCTAAGCCATTTAGAAGAGAAGAATTCGATGAGGTTATCACCGCTTTTTATCGGCTCAATGAGCTGCCATTAAGTGAAGCAATAAAGCGTGCCCTAAATGAAACTTTCATTGAAAACGAATTGCCTATCTTGCTAAGTAAAATTGAAGACATTGATTTAGATTTTCACAAGCTTGAAGCAATGCTGGAACAAGAGGTGCTCATTCAAGCTAAATTATTCCACCTGTGTAACAGTGCTTATGTGGGATTATCGACAAAGCAATACTCCCTCTCTACCGCAATTAAGACCCTCGGTGTTGATTTAGTGTCTGCAATTATTGTCTCTGTGTGTTATCACAATATGGTTGCAGCCAGATATGATATCGCGAACTGTGAGCAGTTAAGCGATATTAATTTTAGAAAGGTCAAATTACTTAAGGAATTGGTACATAAGCTACATGACGGATCAATTGACTCTGAGCGCGTTGTTTTTGTTCAATCCTTATTATTTCTTGGCGAGCTCGGCTCAGAAATAGCTCAGCTTATTACCGAAAGTCAATGTCATTCCCCACAGAGTTGCTATATCGAGAAATTACACATCGCCCTTTATACAGCCACATTAATTGGCTACGAGTCAGCTATCACAGATCAATTGTATGCGCTCATTAATGCCCTAGAAGTGGGTAGCTCAGATTGCAATGCGACTAAGCTATTGTTGCTTGTAGACACTATCACCAATAAAGAAGTCAATCAGACGGTGATCAACACCTTTTTTGATCAAAAGAGCCAAGATTGGTTGGAGCTTTTCTATGAACTCAGAAGCAAATACTTTAGTTAGTTACAAAGTACTGATATTAGACGATGAAACGTCAATACTTAAGGCGTTAAAACGAGTCATACGGCTGCCTTCGGTAGAGGTTGTCAGTTTTGATAATCCTTTTGAAGCTCTTGAGTACATAGACACGCACCCCGTTCAGGTTATTATCTCTGATTTTAGAATGCCGCTAATGAATGGTGGAGATTTTCTAAAACGAGCCAAAAAAATAAACCCTGGTGCAATTGGCCTAATTCTTAGCGGTTATACCGACTCCGATATGCTTATTGATATGATTAACAGCAAGGTTGCGCATAAGTTTTTGTGTAAACCATGGGAGAACGACAAATTACTCGAAGAAGTTAATGCAGCAATAGACGTATACAATAATAATTATTTTAAAACGGTTTTACAGGAACAACTAAAAAAGCGTGATTGCCCACGGGTATTAATCAATAATGAAGGCCAAGTTGTCGAACATAATCTCAGCAAAGACATAGAATCTCAGATACTTGCAGAGTTCTCGGCATGCTTTAGTGGTAATGGCATCTACCACACTCCTCTTGGTGTTTTAAGATGTGAGATCCGCAGCAATCCAAAAGACGAAGAGTTCTATCTGATCACCATAGAAAAAGTCGAAGTAACAGACGAAATTAACGTCTATGAAGTTATCACTGAACTGCTATTATGTTACTCGATAAACCCCGTTCTCACTTACTATGCGTTGCCAACTTGCGAACTCACCACAGCGAAATTGGCAGCTGCAGCTCAAGAAGTTTTCAGAAACTATAAAATATTACCATCACCGACCCATAACTATCTGTTCGTACTGGATAACATTGAGCAATCCTTACAGCCAAGAAAACAGATAGAGCTAGAAATTCAGTTGGAAAAGTTACTCGATACCGCGCTACCTCACGAGATACAAAGTAATACCACTCAACTTGCTGCATTTTTAAATAATGGAGAGTAGGCGTGGATACTTTTGCAAAAGTTGAATTAACACAAGATTTAGTCGAATCAAGCTTTCCGCTCGCCGACCTCAATACGCTACTTACCTCCCTATCTGATTATTTTGAGGTACCAATAACTTTAGTCACTGTAATCGAAGGGCAATGGCAACATCTTATCGCCAGACATGGGATCCTAGCCGACAGGACACCGGAGCAAGATGCTTTTTGCAAGAGCTTAATCAAACATAACAAGTCTTTACTTGTTCCAGATACCGCCTTGGATGAAAATTATGCCAATAACCCGCTCGTGACTGGCGAGCCCTACATTCGCTCATACTTGGGCGTACCTTTTCGACTCGACGGCAAGCCAATCGGTGGCGTATGTTTAATCGATACCAAACCGAAAACCTATGCCGAGCGAGATGTTCATTTACTCGAGACGATCAGCGGTCTTATCACCAATATTTTAGAGCTACAAAAAAACTATTCATTATACCTTGAAGATCAAGAGTTAATCCGTTTTTCACCAATCGTGTTAATTAAGTGGAAGTATAATAATGGGCTGCGCATTCGTACGGTTTCTCCGAATATTGAGCGCGTGATTGGTATTGACGCTTTTCACTTATGCTCCGGGGAATTGCATTTTGAAGACTTACTCACCGAGCCAAGTGTTGAGAAATTTCATTTTAATTTACAAAACCACTTGGATGGTTTAGAAGCGTCTGAAATTTTGCTAGAGATGGCATTAGACTCAAAACAGATCTGGATCCGTATGATCACCGTGGCGCATTTTAACCACGACGGCAGAATGACAAGCATTCAGGCTTTTATTACCGAAAATACTGCGCAAAAGTACACCGAAGACAAACTCAATGAGACGAACCGACAGATGCGCCTGTTGTTAGAAGCCTCGGAGCTAGGTACATGGGATTGGAATATTCCAGCAGATATCAATAAAGTTAATAAAAAGTGGTGTGATATGCTTGGAATTGAATTTGAATACGTTGAGACCAGCGTTAATTACTTCCGCCAACTTATTCATCCAGCCGATCGTAGTCACGTAGAAAGAGACCTAGCCAAGCACCTACAAGGGTTAACCGATGCCTACACCACGTCCTATAGAATGAAGCATGCCGACGGACACTGGGTGTGGATAGAAACCTATGGCAAAGTGGTTGAACGCGATAATAGCGGCAGAGCACTGCGCCTTGCTGGTACTCACCGGGATATTACTTACCGGATGGAAGCACAGTTGCAAGAGCGAAAGCAAAAACAATTACTGTCTTTTATCAGTAAAGCACAGTCAGCCTATTTAAAGACTGGTGATCTGTCTAAATCATGCCGTGAAATTCTAGAAGAGCTCATCGACATTGCGGATAGCCAATTTGCGCTGATCGGCGAGCTTGAGCATACCGCCGGTGTACCAAGGCTCTTTATTCATGCCATTTCAGAAATGCAGTGGAATGATTTAAGCTCTCAATTGGTACAGAGATATTATGATAACGATCTCTATTTTACTGATTTTAATAATCTGTTCGGATCAGTGATCCTGACGGGAAAAACCGTCATTAGTAATGAACGAGGCAAGCACCCTGCATCGAAAGGCACGCCAAAAGGACATCCAAGGATCTCTAAGTTTTTGGGGCTGCCGATAAAGCTCAATGGCGAATTGGTCGGTATGATAGGACTTGCGAATAAGTTTTTTGACTATACCGAAGAAGATGCAAAATTCTTACAACCACTGGTCGATTCTCTAGCGGGTTTATACTATGCGGTTAAACTCGATAAAGAGCGCCAAGAAGCAGAAAACAAACTGCTTGAACTTGCAATGACCGACACCTTATCAGGCCTGCCCAACCGACGTGCCTTTATGGAAAAAGCCGCCGAAGTTGGTGAGATATCCTTCCCCTATTTAATTGGTATGGTAGATATCGATAACTTTAAGTCTATTAATGATACCTACGGTCACGATGCTGGTGACAAAGCCATCAAGCGGATTGCTTACACCATAAAGGATGCGCTACGCAGTGATGATTTTACCGCGCGAATGGGAGGTGAGGAGTTTGCATTTGTGTTACTCGATGCCACACATGGATCATCTAGCGCATTGATTGAGACCATCAGAGAATCCATATCTAACTTGGAAATTACACTGTCAGAAAAAGAGAAAATACACCTCACGGTCAGCATTGGTGTAAAAGCGGTACTTCCCGAGATGGAAAAAATGTCTATTACAGCACATTTAAATGATGCTGATAAAGCTTTGTATGAGGCTAAACATACTGGCAAAAATAAAGTAGTTTGGTTCGAATAACAAAATATTTCATATTGCTTGATATACTTTAATTTCGCGTCGGACATAAAAATGGAAAATGATGAAACAGCTCTCACTTAACCTAGCTGCACTTGGATTTTTAGTCACCTCATCAGTAGCTTATGCCGATTATACTGCTGAGTTAGAAATTGACCGAATGCAGGACACTCCGTTTAAAGAGTGTAGCGACTACACTTTTCGCCAAGTTATGAATAATTTTTTTACCGAACTCACTTGGGATTATCTCACAAGCGATTGGGGCAGAAACTACATAAATATTGATGGTTATGTAGAAGAAGAAGGCGAAAAGTTTGATTTTCTTCTTCAATACGAAGTCAAATCTGATGGGACGTTTGAATTTAACGCTATGGAGTTCTTAGGAAAAGCAAAAGACGACTCGTTTATTATCATGATGCTCGACAAGATTTGCTATCATTCAACCAGTGATTAACGCTTCAACTCGAAGCGCTAATCTGCTTCTAAACTTAGTCTACTGTAACTTTGCACAGGATGGGCTGTTGATAATAACCCCAAGTTAATATTGCTACATTACTTTGTACTTTAAGGTGATAATCGCCAGCGCGGTAATGAATATCGCTGGCGGAGTTATCGATGAACATCAGCTTTTCACTGTCATTAAATTCTGCGACCATGCTTAGTGGCTGAGTATCATAGTAAAAAACGGATAATAACTTATCGTTACAGAGATACGTCGTATGCCCGGAGCTAGTCACTAATGCAAAACGAGCCTCAAGCTCGGCAATACGGTGAATATACGACTGCTTCAAGCAATGCGTGATATCGCTAGATTTCCAACACGCATTGCGCCCTTTTATCCACCCTATTTGCTCGGCTTGAAGCTGCTTCGAATGCGGCTCTTTTACAATTTTTTCATACACAGAATTGAGCCTGCGATCCAGTCGAGACAACGCCGCACTGTTACAAATATCGGCTTCCATGCTTCCTGCTCTTACCTCGTTACAAGCGAATGAAGGCGTATGTAGGGTATGTTGTTTTAAGTGCTCGTCAATATAGCGACACCAATCCTGCGTGCTACGGTCAGGCTTATCCGAGTAACTTCTTACACCAAGTTTAAACTCAATGACCGATTGCCATTCTTGGCTGCCAAGATCAGGACCATGCCCGCTACCATCGCCACTTATTAAAAGATCATCGACCTCTGTCATCCACTGCTCGCCACAGTGAAACGCTTCAACGTTCAATTTCTCGGTGGGTGTTAAAACTGTCCTATTTTGTGACGCACATCCAAATAGAGTGATGGCTATAACTACAGCCAATCCATGATAAAAATTACGGGTTAATATGGCCGCTTTCAAGCTAATTTCCTTTTAATCGTGTAGACAAGAGTTGCGCTTACCAAAACAGCAACATTATGAAAAGCATTGAGTTATTGTCGTCGGCACATCCGCTAGAGTCACTTCTTTACTGTGAGCATTTAGCTTAATGGCCTCTTTTGGCATTCCAAATACAATGCTGGAGCTTTCATCTTGTGCATAAGTCTTCGCCCCCGATTTCTTCATTTCTAACAAACCAAATGCACCATCTGCGCCCATTCCGGTTAATATAAATCCGATAGCATTACTTCTAACTTGCTTCGCAACAGATTGAAACAATACATTGACCGAAGGCTTATGGCGCTGCACTGGCGGCCCATCTTTGAGCTGAGTGTAATAGAATGCACCACGACGAACAAGCTGAAGGTGATGGCTTCCTGGCGCGATGTACACATGGTTAGCCAGTACGCGTTCGTTATGCTCAGCCTCCTTAATCCTTAATTTTGAAATATCATTTAGCCTTTGAGCAAAGGCTTTAGTGAAGTTGGCTGGCATATGTTGTACCACCACAATACCAGGCAATTCGGGTTCTAATTGACTAAATATGTACTCAAGCGCTTGCGTCCCCCCTGTCGAAGTGCCGATGGCTACCACTTTATCAGTGGTATTAATGGCAAGGTTAGTAGTGCTCATTGCGACATTGATAGCAGGCGCACGGTTTATGTCTTCCGTAGAAGACTTTGGTCTGTAGAATCTCGCTTGCTTAACCACTTTAATAAATTGCTCGCGTTGAGACTCAAGAAATGATTTTAAGCCACACTCTGGTTTAGTTAAGATTTCAAATGCGCCAAGAGAGAGTGCCTCTACCGACAATTGAGCACCTGTGGTTGTTAGCGATGAACAAATGATCACGGGGATAGGTTTATTGGCCATAAGCCAGCGTAAAAAGGTAATGCCATCCATCTGTGGCATTTCTATATCAAGAATAATTACATCTGGCGGCTCTGCCAACACGCTAGGCTGCGCCAAGACAGGGTTGCTAAACACCTTAGTTACGCAGATTTCAGGCGAATACTCCAACATCGCAGTGACCGTTTGTCTTACCACAGCAGAGTCATCGATAATATAGACGGAAATTTTATTCGACATCAGGTTGCTCTCCTACTCGATAACGCAACATGAAAACGGTCTACCCGGCAAGCGCCATCCTTGAGATCCACTTGAATTCTCCGATAATAAGGGCCACCAACATCGCGCGCGACAAGCCTAAATCCATAATCGTCAATCAGCTTATGACTCATTTCGATGTTTCGCATACCGACAGTCTCTGAACAAGACGTTTTGAACATCTCTCCACCACCAAAAAGCTTAATCTCCACACAATTCTCAGGGATACTAGACCGCTTTAAATATTGGCGAACCAACGAAAAAGTCTTATCGACATATTTAGCGGGCTCATCGTCATTCAGCTTTTCTGTGGTTGGCAATAGCATATGACTCACAACAACTAGTTGGTGCTGCTTAGACACTAAAACAAATGAAACACAGGACCCCAGTAAGGTATTGAGCGTTGCTGGACGAAATGACTCAATCGCCAAACTACCCGGCTGCAAAAATATTGATTCAACGTCTCTGCTTGGCATCAACATTTTGCATACACCGCAGGGGCGATTGATTCAAATTTGTCATACACGCCATTTAAGCTCTCAGAGTGTCCTAAAAACAAAAAACCTTGCTTCGGCATCGCCCTATAAATATTTTCTAGGATTTTTACCTTTTCATCTTTTTCAAAATAGATCAGTGCATTACGGAGGAATATTATGTCAGCTTTACCACCGATATAAGGCACAAGTAGATTATTTTTGAAAAAATTAACTTTATGATAGAGCTCATCATTCACCATGATATAGCCGGTCTTCTCTCCGACGCCATTTAGACAGTATTTCCTTAGGTATTCGTCAGGAATGTTTTTAGCACGATGTAAGGGGTAAATTGCCTTTTTCGCTAAATCCAGCATCCGCTCAGAAATATCGCTGGCACGCACCACCCAATTCCCGTGACCATAATGCTCCTGCGTGCACATGGCCAAGGTGTATGCTTCCTCGCCAGAAGAGCAAGCCGCACACCAAATATCTGGTGCAGACTTTTGGTAGTAAGTGGTAAACAGCTCTGCTAACTTTTCAAAGTGTTTACGCTCTCTGAAGAAATAGGTTTCATTGGTAGTCAGCAAGTCGATGCACATATTTCGCTCACCTTTGTTATTGGGTATCTTTAGATACTCAATGTACTCACCATAGCTACTTAATCCTAAAATCCTCAGTCTTTGATTTAGTCGTCCACAGACTAAGTTCTTTTTATGATCCCTAAGATGTATTCCTGATTCGGCTTTGAAGAAGTCAGCAATACAGGTAAATTCTTGATCGCTAATAAAGTCCCCAATCATGTGGCACCTCCTTAGAACTGTTCAAAGTGCTCTTTTGAGCGAGCTTGTCCAGCACTAGCTTCTTTTCGCTCGGCGACGGGTTGTGCTTCTGTTTGCGGCTTGCCTCCTTCTAACACGCGCATTTTGCTTTGGCTTTCAATGTCTCCGATTTTAAAATAGGCGACGAGCTGGGTAAGCGTCTCTGCTTGACTGGACATTTCTTCCGCGGTGGCTGCAAGCTCTTCTGACGATGACGCATTTTGCTGCGTTAGCTGGGTGATTTGATTCATCGAGTCGTTGATTTGGCCGACACCCGCAGCTTGTTCGTCTGACGCTGCGGAGATCTCTTGTACTAAATCAGAGGTTTTACCAATCGCAGGTACGATTTCAGCAAGTAGACTGCCTGCCCGCTCGGCTTTGCTCACTGAGCCAGATGCTAACTGAGATATTTCCTGCGCTGCAAATTGAGATCGCTCAGCAAGCTTTCTGACTTCTGCAGCCACCACAGCAAACCCTTTACCATGCTCTCCAGCTCGAGCCGCTTCTATGGCAGCATTCAGTGCCAACAGATTCGTTTGATAAGCAATGTCATCAACAATACCTATCTTAGAGGCAATTTGTTTCATGGCCGATACGGTCTCTTCCACGGCGCTACCGCCTTCTTGTGCTTCACCCGCAGCTTTTGATGCCATACCGTCGGTGATTTTGGAGTTTTCTGCATTTTGGGCAATGGATGCCGTCATTTGTTCAACCGAGGCTGATGTCTCTTCAACTGACGAGGCTTGTTCGCTTGCACTCTGTGCCAATGACTGTGCTGTAGAGGAGACTTCAGTTGATGCCTGCGCTAGCGATTCAGAGTTAGAACGAACATCACAAATAATGCGACTTAAACTGGAGATTGTACTATTGACGCTTTGCTTCAACTCGTCATAGACACCTGAATAGCTTCCTGTAATCTCAACATCAAGGCGACCTTCTTTTAACCCCTCCATGACGTTAGCAATTTCTTGAATCGGTTTTTCAGTCGCTTCCAATACCTCGTTAAGACCATCAGTCATGGTTTTAAATGCGCCGGCATAGTTTGAGGTGTCTGCGCGATTTTGGATGTTTCCTTTGACCGCTTGCGAAACCAACTCGACGATATCGGTCGCTAAAGTATCTAACACATCGGTGAGATTGGCTGTACGTTGCGCCAGCTCACCTAAAAGCCCTTGTGCTTGTACTTTGGGCTTTAATGATAAGTTACCTTCACTCACTGCGTTGAGCACGGCAAAATTGTCCTCAAGTACCGATTCCAGCACTTCCATCGACTTATTATATGCCTCTGCAATTCTGCCTATCGATCCCTCTAACTCACTGGCTTCAATGCGTCTGTCAAATTCCCCGCAAGCTACCGCTTGGAAGGCAACACCAAACTCTTCTTCTAACAAGCGCTCTTTGCGCTTTTCATCAGTTACGTCTTTCCACTCAACCGTAGTAGAAATACGCTTATTGCTTTCATCAAATACGGGGGTGATCATGAGCTCCAAGCTGTGCTCACCAAACCCGAGTCTTGCAACGTGCGTAGAGCTTAAACTCGCTAACATAGTGCGCTGGTGGCTTGGATTACGGTGGAATTGGTCGATACTTCCTCCCACCAGTTTGTCAACGCAAAAGGTAGGTAACGTGCTTTGGATCGCAGTTTCTAACCTGAGTAACATGTCTCGCATGGCACGATTTATATAAACAATGTCGTAATTTTCATCAGCCAGCATAATACAAGCGGTACTGTAATCCATGGCTTGTTTATAAAAACCGCTATTACTTCCAGCGCTCAAACTCGATTGGCTGATTAATTTAGCCACGAAACTACAGTTAGCAATGGGCTGTGTCAATTTCATGA
This sequence comes from Pseudoalteromonas sp. OF7H-1, assembly GCF_022347825.1. Taxonomy (NCBI): domain Bacteria; kingdom Pseudomonadati; phylum Pseudomonadota; class Gammaproteobacteria; order Alteromonadales; family Pseudoalteromonadaceae; genus Pseudoalteromonas; species Pseudoalteromonas sp. OF7H-1. The sequence goes on from NZ_JAKRFX010000006.1 coordinate 120,905, forward strand.
TTTCTAATTGATAAGATCCGCTTGGCATATTAACTTTGGTGGTCTTATCTATCAGCTCGGAAAAGTTATTGTGCAGCGACAGCATATCAGTTATATATCCACCATCACTTTGTGCGTTATTTGCAATAAGCTGGGTAAATTGATTGCTTTGATGAACAATCCGACCAGCACCATCTAGGAGAGCAGCAAATGTGCCTGTAGTCTCGATAGCCTCTAATTCTGCATTGCCTTTAAGCAAACTTAATACATTGGTCGCAAGTGTTTTGGCTTCCCCTTCATATAAAGCGGGGTTTACTTGGGTAAGATCTGAGTGTTCAATCGCGTTTACGACTGCCTTCGACAGTTGATTAACTTGTTTGTCAAAGATTGCTGGTAAAATTCCCATTATGTATCCCCTTATTAAGAGTTAGCTAATTTTCTAGATTCAGGTTCATGAGCAAAATCATGAATAAGCTTTGGTACATCAAGAATGAGCGCAATGTCTCCTGACCCTAAAATACTTGAGCCACTGATCCCCGACATCTTTTCAAATAACGCACCAAGTGGTTTGATGACCGTTTGAAACTCACCTAACAGCTGATCGACGACGATGCCTGCTCGCAACTGACCGTACTTCACAACGACAATACTTGGTCTGATCTTAGGGTTCGTGGGTAAGTCGAAAATACGACTCAAATGAATAAATGGCAGCACTGTACCGCGCAGATTAATGTAATCGGTTTGACGAGTTGCCCCATTGCCAAGCGGAAGTTCAATACACTCTGTAACCATATCGAGTGGAATGACGAACTTAGCATCAGCAACACTCACCATAAAACCATCGATAATGGCCATGGTTAACGGCAACCTGAGTTGGAAACACGTACCTTGGTGCTCGACAGATTCAACACTCACCGTTCCACGTACCGCTTCAATGTTTTTTCTCACCACATCCATGCCAACACCGCGTCCCGAGATATTTGATACTTTTTCGGCTGTGGAAAAGCCTGGTTCGAAGATTAAGTTAGCAATTTCTTTGTCGGTAAGCTCAGTATCAGGTGAGATCAGATTACGCTGAATTGCTTTTTCTTTAATTTTTTCTTTGTCTAGCCCGCGTCCATCGTCACTGATCTCTATTACAATACTGCCCGAATCATGAAAGGCTTTGAGTGATAACGTACCGTATTCGGGCTTTCCACTGTCCGCTCGTTGTGTTGGTGACTCCATACCATGATCAATGGCATTGCGAACTAAGTGCGTAAGAGGGTCGACTATCTTTTCAACCATTGATTTATCTAGTTCGGTTTCAGCCCCCATAATTTCTAAAGAAACCTGTTTTTCCAACTCCTTTGAGGTGTCGCGTACAACACGGCTAAAGCGATTAAACGTTTCGCCTATCTGTACCATTCTGAGTTGCAGTGTACTGCTTTGCACATCACTAACGAGTTGTTGAATATGCTCAACAATTTCGGTAAGGGCCGAGTCGCGTATTGTTTTGGTGTGATCTTCGAGTGCCGCAGACACGATAACCAGCTCGCCAAGTTCATTGACTAATTCATCTAGCTTCTGCGCCGGTATTTTCATCATCCGCTCGGGATTCTTTGGTTTGACTTTGTTATTTTTGGTGGGCTGTTTATCAGTTTTGACAAGTGTTGGCGTTGGCTTATCATCTTCAATTGGGGCTATCTCAATATTTGATTCTGCAGCAATAAACTCAAATGCTTCATCAATATCTTCTCGCGTAGAGTGATGTATCTCTAGCTGCATTCTAAAATGGCATAATTCTAGTTCATCTGGTGTGACCGCGTTAAGCGCAGGTACCTCATCAATTAGCCAATCTACTTCTACCATACTACCTTTACTTTCGATGTAGCGAATAATCGAGAGTGGATCAAAACCATCCACCATGCAGGCCTTATAAAACTGCGCTGAGACTCGAAAGCTCTGCGTTGCTTCTTGATTTTCGACAACGGTTTGCTCACTTGAGGCTTGGTCTTGCAAACCACTATATGACTTTAAACTTTCTAGCAGCCCAGCTTCAGCATCGGTCAACGCCTGAGGAAAATCTTCGTTTGACTCTAAGCACTTAATTAACGCATTTATATGGTCATTACATTCGAGCAAAGTCGAAATCAGTTTTTCGCAAGGATTTAGCGCGTGATCACGAAGAAGCTCCATTGTTGCTTCAACAAAATGCGTAAAATCGACAATATGGTCATAGCCAACAACACCGGCTGAGCCTTTTATGGTATGTGCAGCACGAAACGCCTCGTTTATGATCTCGTCGTCACTATTTGGCAGTATAGACTCCATTGCCAAGAGACTTTCTTCAAATTGAAGTACCAACTCCTTGGCTTCTTCAATAAAGACCGCTTGAATTTCGGATAAATCAACCATCTTACCTCCTTTGCGCGCAGTTTGATGCAACTAAGGTATTGAGTAGCCATAAGGCACAAGGTGAGTGATGCTCATCGACACCTATCACAGATAATGGCCTTTCCGTACAACACTGTGCGAGTGCTACAACTAATTGAAAGCCTGCAGCGTCCACCTCCAACAGCTCACTAAGATCAATTGCTATCGCCGTCGTGTCATCGCTTAACATGAGCTGCCATTTTGCTGCCACTTTGCTCACTTCATAAATGGTCAATACTTCTGGCAGCACAATGGTTAAGTTGCTCATATTTATGCTCCTAAGCCAAAATACGTGAAACGGTATTAATCAGCTTTTCGGGTTTAAACGGCTTTATCATCCAAGCCTTTGCTCCCGCTTGCTTACCTTGACTCACGAAATCAGAGCCCGATTCTGTGGTTAGCATCAAAAAAGGCGTAAAGCGATATTGGCCCATTTCTTTTACCTTCTTCAACAAGCTCAGCCCATCCATGTTTGGCATATTCAAGTCACTAATGATCAGGTTGATTTTGCCTTCATCTAGCTTGTTGATTGCGTCAAGACCATCACAGGCATCAATGACTTCATAACCTTCAGCGAGTAGTGTCATTTTTGCCACCTGACGAATTGAAGCCGAATCATCTACTATCATAATTTTCTTAGTCATAAGACCTCCTAGAAAAATGTTACTTCGTCTTCAACATGGTCGTGTTGAGACGTATTTTCAGTGGTTGAAACATGACATTCCCTTTCTTCTTTCATGGTGTAAGAGTTGAACATTTCTTGCTGTAATGCAGCCAACCCTTCCTCGCCTAGCTCACCTTCTGTCCTGTATAGCGAGACTAATGAAGTAAGCCCTTTGCAAATGTGTTCTAGCTTTTGGCTCACTCTATCTTGAAATTGAAAATCGGTTATCGCGTCGTCGACGTTCGCTTTTATCTTGCTTGCGGTATCATCTAAACCATGTACCGATTGCGTCAGCTCATTAGCGACCGTCGCCATCTCATTGAGTACTTTTCGGATATGTAATTCAGCGTCATCCATAAGCGTAACGTCTTGTGCCTGTGATTCGGTGAGCTTTTCAGTATTGTCAGCAACGGCATTGGTTAAGCCGTTCATCTTTTCAATAATAAGCTCTGCAGCTTCTGAGGTAATATCCGAAAGCTCACGCACCCTTTCCGCTACCACGGCAAACCCCCGACCGGCTTCCCCCGCTCTTGCAGCTTCAATTGATGCGTTGAGTGACAATAACGTGATCTCTTTTGATATTTTTTGAATGGATTTGGTTTGCTCAGTTAATTCCTTGGCGGCATGGCTTACAGCTTGATTGGAATTGACGACCTCGAGTTTTGAACCAAGAGCCACACGCAAACTGTGCAGGACTTCATTGAGTTCTTCTTGACTGTGTTTGGCAAAACAGTGTTCATCATCACCAAAATTTTCTACAGAACCTCGTGCCGATTCGATAGTGTTATTTAGTGCCTGTCTTAGCTCCGAAAACTGCAAGGTGAGCCCTGAAACCGAGTCATTACCCAAGGTTTTAATACTGTAGACCTGGTTAATAACAGTTTCTAAAATCGCGGCTACAGATTCTGTATTGTGCTGCTCTACCTCGCAATGCTCTTGCATCTCACTTGAATAACTAGCAAATGTCTCACAATCAAGAATTACTTTTGCAGTTAAGTGACGCTGCCTTAACGTTACCGCTAAGAGTGCACTGGTGATGAGCACAGAAGATAGCGACAAAATATCAACGCGAACACTGAGCAATAGCGTGAGAGACAATACTAGGCTTAGCAACACCGCAGCGCTAATGTAGTACTTGTAGATTGCCTTTAGCTCATTAATTGGAAGTATCTGCATTATGCTGACTCCCCAAGGTGACTACCACGCTCGCTTAACTCTATCAGCTCAGCCATCTCTTCAACTGAGAGAACTTTTTCAAGGTCTAGCGCGATGAGTAGCTCATCTCCGCGTCTTACCATGGAAGCGATAAAGTCAGCTCTGATTTGCGCGCCAAACTGAGGTGAGTTGGTTAGATCTTTTGCGTCAACTTCTATGACTTCATTAACGCCGTCAACAATGACACCCATCTCAATGAGGTTGTCAGAAATACTGAATTCACAAATGATAATGCAGGTTCGTCTGCCAACTTCTATTACTTCTCCACAAAGCCGAGCTGACAGATCGATAACGGGTACAACTGAGCCTCTTAAATTAATCACTCCTTTAATAAACTCAGGCATCAAAGGGACTTTTGTCACGGAGCCCAATTCAATGATCTCCTTTATTGAAAGGATCTCAATTGCATAGCAATCCTGTCTTGACTGAAAAGTGAGATATTGCAATGACTGTGTGTTTTCTGTGATCGCTTGCATTTTTCGCCCCGTCTCATTTGTCTTATATGTTACTTTAGTCTCACATTTATTATCTGTCAAAATTTGAGCAATAATTTATTTTAACTATTTTTGAGTGGTAAAAATAAGTTTAAAAACAGGTGGTTACAAATAACTCCTTAGTGTTAAGTGTTACCGCGGTGACGGATTTATAGTGGATTTTTTGACAACGAAACCTGTGGCAGAAAGCTAAAGCCAACTGATTGAAAACTGGATAATCAGAACAAAAGCAATAAGGAAGTACATGAATTGCAAAGAAACGCTAACCTAATGAAGGCTAATTTTATTATGAACTGGGTTTGATTAATTACTTATCCGTAAATTCGTCGGAGAAATCTGCTTCGCTGAGCTTAGGAAAGGATACTGTAAACGTTGTGCCTACACCGACTTGTGAGTCAACTTGAATGCGACCCTTGTGCTTGGCGACGATACTATATGATAGAGACAGCCCAAGGCCAGTACCTTGACCAACAGGTTTGGTGGTAAAAAATGGATTAAAAATTTTATTGATGTCCTCAGCTGGGATCCCTTTGCCTGTGTCTTGGATGGCAATAATCACCTCGTTTTGTTTATCTTCGATAGAGATAGTTACCGTACCGCTTGACTCTATCGACTGTGCAGCATTGATGATTAAGTTTAAAAATACCTGATTAATCTGCATCGGCTGACAATATAGCAACACTTCATCATCAAGCGAGTAAGTTTTGTTGATAACCGCATGGTACTTAATTGAGTTGTTGGCTATTTTAAGCGTACTTTCAATCCCCTTAATGAGATCTGCCTCTTGCCACTCCTGATTATCAACATGAGAAAAGGATTTTAAACTCTCAACTATCTTGGAAACTCGGTCCAGCCCTTCTAAGCACTCTTGCAGTAATTCAGGTACGTCCTCCTTTAAAAAGTCGATACTATGCTGATTTTGGAGCTGCTGCTCCTGCTGTGCTAAATCACTGTCAGCAAGTCTACTAAAATTCGATTCATAAAAATCGAGCATCGCAAACAGTCCGCTAGCCTGGCCTTCTAAACTTTGAATATTGGAATTCACAAAACCAATTGGATTGTTGATTTCATGCGCCACGCCAGCAGCAAGTTGACCAATTGCTGCCATTTTCTCAGACTGTAGTAATTGGTTTTGTGCAGCTTCTAACTTAAGGTTGAGTGTTTTTAACTCCTGCTTTTCTATCTCTAATGCTTCGGTTAGACGTTTTTGCTCTTGATAATAGCTCGCAAGCTCCGTCACATCTTGTATGATCACGCATACCTTTTTCACTTCTTCAGAATGCTCAAAAATTGGCACATATTGAATGTTCTGATACATTGAAGTTTCATCGCCAGTAACGGGACGGCTGCTGCTAAGTTCAAACACGTGAGGGCGATGCTCCCAGTAGCTAAAACTTGCTGCTTTTAAAGCAAAAACACTCTTCAATTTCCGCTTAATGATTTTTGCAGCTTCAGGAAATACCTCATCGATGGACATGCCCTCAATATTTTTGGGAGTGTTATCCGGTAGCCGGTTTTTCAAAAAATCATTCGCAAAAACCACCGTATGTGCTTGGTCTAGGACACAAATTCCAACCGGAATGTAACGCTGCAATTCGCTAAACACAGTCAGTCCTCTATTCCAAGCATGGCATTAAGTTTTTGGATCACTGTTTTAATGGAGTTTTCATCTAAACAAATAATCACTCTCGAATCAAAAGCAATAGACTCGATTATAAATGCAATTTTCATTACTAATGTGGTTTTCCACTCAGCAATGTCGTCGGATAGTTGATGTTTATAAATAGTCGGCATAGTCAATGAGGTTTTAAGCTCTAGCTGACTAGAGAAGCCGTTTAAACATGCGCCAGCCAAAATGTTAGACAAATCTAATAAGACTTCATTGAGATCAGAGTCATCGAGTGGACTATCGTAGTCCATAAGCTCGGCTATTTCTTGTAAGCCTTGTGGTGACAATAGATTAATGACTTCACCCTTAATTTCCCCTAAAAATGACTGCCTCGTTCTGTAAACATGTGCGGTATTACAGATCTCATTGAGTTGATTTGGGCTTACCGAAGTAATTTCAGGGATAGATAAGCTAATTTTCGTTTCAATTAATCGAGCTAAAGAGTTCGCTGCCTGGCCCATGGATATATTCATTAGCTCTTGCAAGCCATCCCTTTGCTCTTCACTGAGTGGCATGTTCATAATAAACCTAGCTCTTGTAGCGTGTTATGTAACTCTTCTTTTTGTAGTGGCTTTTGCAAAAAGCGAAATGCGCCGAGTTTATCCACCAACTTCTTCGCTTCGGGCTGAATATCGGCGGAAATAACGATTACCACGGTTTTTGCGTGGTGTTCGTGTAGATGCGTAAGAACTTCAAAACCATCCATTTCTGGCATAGTTAGATCCAAAAATAACACCTCAGCTTTGCCCTGCTCAACCATCACCAATGCTTCTTTGCCATTTTTTGCCTCACTGACCTCGACATCCCAGTCTTCAGGTATTGCCCTAAGCACAGCCTTTCTCGACATCATAGAATCGTCTGCAACGGTTACTGGAATTGCCATGAGCACCACTCCTATTTCACTATATTGGTAAAAAGTATGGTCTTTGGCTTTTTGACTGTCAAAAAATTATGAGTAAAAAGTGACTCATTTGTCCTCTGAATGAAGGAAACTCGATTCGAATAACAAATGATGGCTCGATTAATTATCATGAATGGTTTTAGCCGTTCTTGACGAATAGCAATTTTAAAAAGATTTGTATGATGTGTTCTTTTTAATCTATTAAATATAGGGCTTAGCCCTATATTTGCTTTAGAGATTTTAAAAATAAAATCTTAGCGAAAAACTAGCTATCAAAGCCGTTTAGCATTTTGTCACAAACCACAGGAGTTGGCCTATGATTGTCATCTACGGCAACAAAGGTAAAACTACCGGTAATTGCTAAGTGTTTATCATCTTTGTGCATTCTTTCAAGATAGATTTCAACATCAACCTTTAAGCTGGTATTACCAACATGCACTACTTTCGATACTAATTCAGCAAAAGTACCAGCAGGAATTGCCTCTTTGAAATCGACTCGGTCTGACGAAATCGTTACCAAAGGTTTGCGACAAAAACGCGTTGCAGCAATAAAGGCAACTTCGTCCATCCAAGCCAGTGCGTCACCACCAAATAAGGTGTTGTGATGGTTTGTACGGCCTGGGAATACGGTTTTTGTTACGTGTGTGATTGAGCTTTTAATGCGTTGCTCAACAATGGCTTGTCTTTGTTCGTCTGTCATTTTTGTACTGCTTTATCCGCTAGTGTATCTTTCATAAGTAGAGCTGGATCGAGTCGTTCCCCGAACCAATTAAAGCGCCAATCTAAATGCGGGCCAGTTACCCTGCCCGTCGCGCCAATTTCAGCGATTTTATCGCCAGTTTTTACCGTATCGCCAACCTTAACATCCAGTTTACTAAGGTGGATATACGTAGAAGTAATACCGTGACCGTGATCGATAATCAAAGTGCCGCCACTGTAATAAAGATCTGGATTTGCAAACACTACTTTACCCGATACCGGCGCTAAGACCGGTTCACCCGTTTTGTTTGCGATATCTAATCCAAAATGTGGTCGTTTTGGCTCACCATTAAAATATCTTTGGCTACCATAAACACCTGAAATACGGCCCTTCGCAGGTCTGAAAACAGGGTCTTTAAAGAATAATAAATCCGAATTGCCTTGTCTTGCTTTTGACACGGCTTGTGCTTCTTCACGTATGCGCTTTAGCACCGACTCTGGTGGCGAAACATACTTTTTCGCCACTCCCGTGATCTTGTCTATATCGTAATCTCTTTTCGTGATCACTATCGCTTGGCGATGCTTTTGACCATCATCAGACTGCCAACTCAAGATGTGGTTAAGTTCAGCATCACGGCCAAAACCAAACACGAAATAGCCATCTTTAGAGCGCTTTAATTCTGTTTCGTTTAGCTTTATCTCAGTTGCATTTTCAAGCTTACCGACGACCAAGCCACCTTGTGTCAGGTTACCTTTTAATTCAAGCGCCTCAGCAAATAATGTGGTGCTCGCAAGCAATATGACAATTGCACGTTTAAGCATACGCAATCGCTCCTTTTCCAACCCCTTCGTATGCTCTTACTTCAACCTTATCATGTGGATTTTGCGCCTTTATTTGGCCTGCAAGATAGTCCGCAATACATTCAACTGTTGTATCGCAAGGTAATATATCGCAACGTGATTTGCTGATCGCCAACTCAAAATATCCCTGCGACGAGGTATACGCGAATGCATAATCTTCATCTTGAGCGGTTACATACTGAAGCAAACTAGGATCAATCAAGTCTTCTTCACTGCCAAGATAAATATCTTGCCATTTATCCGCCCATTGTTTTTGTATTCTAGGCATGCTGATATCATTTAGCTTCACACCAATCAATGAACGATGACCATGAATAATACGCTGACAGTTGCCATCATGTTTCTTTAAGCCATGGCTATAGTGATAATAGAAGCCTGTTGCGGCCTCTGGACGCAGTGTTATATCTAAATCTTTCACGTTGTCAGGCATATGCGGCATAATAACAGACTTAAGGTAAGCAATTGCATTGGCTTCATTGATTTCATCCCCTTCCACTACACACACCGCCTCTTCCGGTGCATTCATGGCTAAGTGATTTCCATCAAATTGCATATCAAATTCAAATCGGCCTTCACTGTGTTTTGCATTACACGCAAGTGCGCTGGGTACCGCTAATTTGTGGTCCAGCTTTTCGTCGATAATACGTTTGATTTGCTTTTTAACTTTTGCAAAGTCTAACACCATAGACTCTTCGTTTAGCTCACCATGCAACACAATATCGGTGATCCAGCTTTCACCTACCGCACCACGACGTGGGCAAAGGTACGAAAAATCAATTACGGTCAAAGAGTCAACAAAAAGGATCATAGATCACCTAAAATAGCCTGCTAAAAAATCATCCCCGATTATAATGATTTTCACATTATAAATCGCCCCTAATTGGAACTGATTTGCATTTAATCTCTTCAATTTTTTGAAATTTAATCAAATAGACATATCTTTAGCGCAAAATTTACAAGTCTCCGTACGCTTTTTAACTGTTCGGAGTTGTTTAGCGTACATCTGTACGCTAAAGTAGCGTCAATTTGCAAGCTAAGAAGAAGATTTATGGAACCGAAGAACAGCTATACAAAAGAAGAACTTATTTTATGTGGTCGTGGAGAAATGTTTGGTGAAGGCAACTGCCGCCTACCTAGCGACAACATGCTAATGATGGATCGCATCGTTCAAATTAATGATGACGGTGGTGAGCATGGTAAAGGTCAAATTATTGCTGAACTCGACATAAACCCTGATCTGTGGTTCTTCGACTGCCACTTCAAAGGTGATCCAGTAATGCCTGGTTGTTTAGGGTTGGATGCGATGTGGCAATTGGTAGGCTTCTTCCTTGGTTGGTCTGGTGGTCCTGGTCTTGGTCGTGCACTCGGTGTGGGCGAAGTGAAGTTTACGGGTCAAATCTTACCGACGGCTAAAAAAGTGACTTATCGCATTGAAATGAAGCGCGTTATCAAACGTAAGCTATTTATGGGTCTAGCAGATGGCATCGTCGAAGTTGACGGTCGCGTGATCTATGAAGCAAAAGATTTGAAAGTAGGACTTTTCCAAGATACCAGCGCATTTTAACTTTTTCGCTGTTATCGTTTTATAGCTTTAAAAACACACAAAGCCCCATCTGGGGCTTTGCTCTCCTAAAATTCGGTATCAGGTTTTAAAGATGTTGCGATTATCCATCGCTTCTCGCCATCCGCCTAACCATTCTGATCTGTGTTCTACTTGTTGATAGGGACAATTTTCTTTCGACCGACCGGCTAATCCTGCCTTAAATCCTTGTGAATGTGCTCTTTCTAAACGGTCTCTTTTCTGTCTCTTCATAGGTAATATCCTCACCTTTTTCTCGATCAGCATTAGCGTTTCTAATACTGTGTAGTTCAAACTTAAGCGAACGTCATTCAAAACGAAGATATTGACTTGCGATATAATGACAATTCGTACTAACAATTTAAATTAAAGATTTTATTGAGAAAAGTTAAACACGAGCGACATCGTATTTCATACAGATGTGCTACTTACCGATGAGATTTGGCCAAACCCATACCTTCAATAAATCACATCTCAGCGAGTCATGCAATGATCAGAAATGTAATTCTTGTACAGCTGAGCACAAAAAGCATAATTATTTTAATTTTATGTAGATACCTAGATATTCAAGACGTAAATTATAGGTTGAAGATCTTGTTTTTCTATATTTCTCTGTAAAAAAACATTCATAATATAGTAATAAAAAGAGGCTGGACGAATCCAACCTCTTTTCAATAACTTGAGTTTTTAAATCGAGCAAAGCTCAATTAAGCAGTACTATCTTAGCTTGCTTTAATAACCTCTACACCACCCATATATGGTTTTAGTGCATCAGGCACAATAATTGACCCATCTGCCTGTTGGTAGTTTTCTAAAATCGCAACTAGAGTACGACCTACCGCTAAACCAGAACCATTAAGAGTATGAAGTAGTTCTGGCTTCTTCTCACCACTACGGCGGAAACGCGCTTGCATACGGCGCGCTTGGAAATCCCACATGTTTGAACAAGAAGAGATTTCTCTGTAGGTATTTTGCGCTGGTAACCAAACTTCCAAATCGTACGTTTTCGTCGCACCGAAACCCATGTCTCCTGTACAAAGCACCACTTTTCTGTAAGGTAAGCCAAGTGCTTGTAAAATTTGCTCAGCATGGCCTGTTAACTCTTCAAGCGCTGCCATAGAATCTTCAGGTTTTACAAGCTGGACAAGTTCAACCTTATCAAACTGGTGTTGACGAATAAGTCCGCGCGTATCACGCCCATAACTACCTGCTTCGCTTCTAAAACAAGGCGTGTGCGCCGTCATCTTAATCGGCAGCTCTTTTTCGTCGTAAATAACATCACGAGCGCAGTTAGTTAATGGTACTTCTGCCGTCGGAATTAGGCTAAAGCCATCTTGGTCTTCAGATAATGCTTCTGTATGGAACAAATCTTCTGCAAACTTAGGAAGCTGACCCGTGCCAAACAAGCTCGCTTTATTCACAAGATATGGTACATACATTTCGGTATAACCATTTTGCTCAGTGTGCGTATTCAGCATTAGTTGTACAAGTGCTCTATGCATACGTGCTACGCCACCGCGCATCACTGTAAAGCGAGAACCACTTAGCTTAACACCAGTTTCGAAATCGAGACCCTTATCAAGCGCTTCGCCAAGGTCAACATGATCTTTAACTTCAAAATCAAACTGCTTTGGCTCACCCCAAGTGCTTATTTCAACATTCTCAGACTCATCGACACCTGCAGGTACCTCTTCAGCAGGGAGGTTTGGCAACGACATTGCGTAGTCATTAAGTTCAGCAAGAATTTTGTCTTGCTCTTCTTTTGCCGCACTTAATTGATCGCCCAAGTTTGCAACAGCATCTAGTAAAGGTTGAACGTCTTCCCCTTTCGCTTTAGCTTGACCAATCGCTTTGGAGGAACTGTTACGCTCACTCTGTAATTCCTGAGTTTTGGTTTGTAGCGCTTTGCGCTTTTCTTCTAATTCGGTGATCTTAGCAACATCGAGTTCAAAACCACGCTTTTTCAGACGCGCAGCAGCTTCCTCGATGTCTTGACGAAAGTATTTAGAATCTAACATTGTTTTTTTAACCTTTTTGCATGATGAGGCAGAGACCAACCCAGGCCATAAAGATACACGCCACCACGTTTAATGTGACGTTAAACGCCATTTTCACATATTGCCCTTGTTGAAGTAACAACAAGGAATCCATTGAGAATGTAGAAAAAGTAGTCAGAGCACCTAAAAAGCCAATACCTATCAACGTTTTAGATGGTGAAACCGAAATAACTTCTTTTTCAATTAAACCGTAAAGCACACCCATCAATAATGAACCAAGAATATTAACGATCAACGTCCCAAAAGGGAATCCCTTACCTAAGAGTTTTATCGACATATCGCTGATAAAAAAGCGTAACATTGCACCAAACGCTCCACCTAGCGCAATTGTGAAATAGTGTATCAGCATCGCTACTTGTACCTCTTGATGCTACTTTGTGCATTTTGCGTCCGTAGATAGTTGAGCTTGTCAGCGATTTGTTTCTCAAGTCCCCTGTCTGTGGGTTGATAATATTGTCGCTCTTGAATGGCTTCAGGGAAGTAATTTTCTCCGGCGGCAAAGGCGCCTGGTTCATTATGCGCATAACGGTATTCTTCGCCAAAACCGAGCTCTTTCATTAGCTTTGTTGGTGCATTTCTGAGATGTTCAGGTACGGGGTAATTCGGATCACTTGCAGCATCACGTTTAGCTTGATTGAAAGCCATGTAGACCGCATTACTTTTTGGCGCACTTGCAAGATAAAGCGTTGCCTGTGCTATCGCACGCTCTCCTTCGCTTGGCCCAACACGATGAAATATATCCCAAGCATTTAACGCAACTTGCATCGCTCTTGGGTCTGCATTGCCGATATCTTCCGTGGCGATCGCCAGCAATCGCCTTGCTACATAGAGCGGATCGCCTCCGCCTGCTAGTATTTTGCAATACCAATAAAGTGCCGCATCTGGTGCGCTGCCACGAACTGACTTATGAAACGCTGAGATTAGGTCATAATATAGGTCGCCCTTATTGTCATAACTTGATAATTGGCTGGGCAACACTTGTTTTAGTACAAGTTCATTCACCAAATGAGTGTTTGAGTTTGGCTCAAAACTTAAGTCAACCGCCTGCTCCAGCAAATTAAGTGCCTTTCTTGCATCTCCCGAAGCTGCTTTGGCGATGAGTTCAAGCGCGCTGTCATCAATGGTGATAGCTAATTTCGACAGCTGTTCATCGCGGGACAACGCATCTTTAAGTACTTGACCTAGTTCGTCCTCTACAAGCGATTGTAAGGTATAGACACGCGCGCGAGACAAGATCGCGTTATTCAGTGCAAAAGAAGGGTTTTCAGTGGTCGCGCCAATAAAAATAAAGGTGCCATCTTCAATGTGAGGTAAAAATCCGTCTTGCTGGGATTTGTTAAAGCGATGTACTTCATCAACAAATAACAGCGTACGTCTGCCAAACTGAGCTAATCGGTTTTTAGCATCGACGACCGCTTCACGAACCTCTTTAATTCCCGCGCTAACAGCGGAAAGCTTAATAAGCTCTGCATCCGCATAGTTGGCAATGATCTCAGCAAGGGTGGTTTTACCCACCCCGGGTGGCCCCCAAAGGATCAGGCTATGACAGCGTCCAGATTCAATCGCACGATAAAGTACAGAGCCTTTGGACAAAATATGACTCTGCCCGACATATTGCTCTAACGAGGTTGGCCGCATTCTTGCGGCCAACGGTCGTACATCTGGTGTAAAATCAAACCCTAAACTAGTCACTGCCTCTTTGGTCGTCTACGACCACTCCTTGTGGAATTGTAAACTCAAACAAACTCTCTTTTACTGGTACATTGACTTTGCTTTCCTTAAAGCTAAACGTAGAGACTTGACCTGAAATATCGTTCACTTTCAATAATGCTAAGCCGTCATTTTTATCATCAAAACGCAGTGTTAATTGCTCTACCTGCGAGTCTACTTTGTTTTTTGGCGTGATCAGATATTCTTGACCGTTAAGAGCTACGTTGTACTTCAACCATTGACTGTCCTCTTGGGTCGTAAGTAGCACAAATGGCGTAGTATCAATAAGTTTAGTCGTATCTAGGATGGTCACTTGCTCAGCAAACGTATCGTAGTAATAGGTTGTTGCTCCGCTTGATACAAATAAAGTGTCATCCGGCATCTCTTGTTGCCAGCGGATTTTTAGTGGCTGCGCTAAGGTTATCGCCCCTTCGCCGGTTTGCAACTCATTGCCTTCTTGATCTTTAACGATTTGCTCAAACTTACCTTGAAAACTGGTTAATTCAGCCAGTCTTCCTTTTAGACTTTGCATCGCTGCCTCATCAGCCCACACAGGCTGAATAAAGAGGTTTGATAATACCGTTAGCAACGCAATTTGCTTAAATTTTTTCATTAATTGGCTCCACCTTTTACCAATACATCTCGTGCACCATTATGACCAGGAGCACTTACCACTCCAGACATTTCCATTTGCTCAACTAATCGAGCGGCACGGTTATAACCAACCCTTAACTTACGTTGTACACTCGAAACAGACACTTTGCCTGTTTCAATAACAAACCCAACGGCTTCATCATAAAGTGGGTCAGACTCTTCATCCCCACCTTCCGGTGCTTCGCCTGGTAGTAAAATATCCTCAGTCGCTTCACCGCATAGAATTTCTTCTACGTAGTTTGGTTTGCCTCTTGCTTTCCAGTCACTCACTACCGCATGTACTTCATGATCGTCAACAAACGCGCCATGTACACGAACCGGAACACTCGTTCCTGGCGGCAAATAGAGCATGTCACCCATACCCAACAGATTCTCCGCACCTTGTTGGTCTAAGATTGTACGTGAATCAATCTTACTTGATACTTGGAACGCCATTCGCGTTGGTATATTCGCTTTGATCAAACCCGTAATAACATCTACTGATGGACGCTGTGTTGCCAGCACTAAATGTATGCCTGCCGCTCGCGCCTTTTGTGCAATACGTGCAATTAACTCTTCTACTTTTTTACCAACAATCATCATCATGTCGGCAAATTCGTCTATAACGACCACGATACTCGGTAATTTATCTAGCTCTTGTGGTTCATCCGCCATACCGTCTGTATCTTTAAAGAGTGGATCTAAAATTGGATGACCCGCTTCTTTAGCGTCTTTAATCTTTTGATTGTAACCTTTGAGGTTACGAACACCGAGTGCCGACATCAGCTTATAACGGCGTTCCATTTCCCCCACACACCAGCGTAGCGCGTTTGCTGCCTCTTTCATATCGGTAACCACTTCGCATAATAAATGTGGGATACCTTCGTAAACTGAAAGCTCAAGCATTTTCGGATCTATCATGATCATTCGCACATCTTCTGGCGGCGACTTATATAACAAGCTTAAGATCATGACATTAACGCCCACTGACTTACCAGAACCAGTGGTACCGGCCACCAGCAAATGCGGCATTTTGCCTAAATCAGCAACGACCGGTTGGCCTGCGATATCTTTACCAAGCACCATAGTCAAAGGAGATGGATTTTGTTCAAACTTAGGGGCGCCTATCACTTCAGACAAACGCACGATTTCACGGTGTTTGTTAGGTAGCTCTAAACCCACATACGTCTTGCCCGGGATAACCTCAACTACACGCACACTGACTGCAGATAATGAACGCGCTAAGTCTTTTGCTAAACCTGTGATCTTAGCAACTTTAATGCCCGGCGCGAGATCTAACTCAAAACGCGTAACGACAGGACCTGGATACACACCAACTACCTGCGCCTGTACGTTGAAGTCTAATAGTTTAGTTTCAACCAACCGCGAAACCTGATCTAACTCTTCTTGCGAGATTGGGTTTTTAGCCTTGTCAGGTCTATCCAACAAATCTAATGAAGGCAATGGATCCGCAGGTGGCTGAGCTTCTAGAAGCGCTTCAAATTGCTCTTTTGCGCTTGGTGGAGGCTGATAACCATTGGCCGCCTTTTCAGGTACTTTAGGCTTAAGAGGCCTTGCCGGAGAAACTACTTTGGTTTCGTGTACTGGTGCTTCATCCAAGGCATTTAAAGCCGCGACAGTATCTAGTGGCTCATCCTCTATCGCTGAAAAGTTGATTTCTTGCTCTAGAATATCATCTAGCTCATCGAACACCGACGGCTCTCTCTTCTCTTGTAGATCAGAGTGCGGTGCAGACGAAGTTTGAGGTGTAGATTCAGTGTTAGTTTTGCGGAACAATTTATCTTTTAATTTACCAAGTCCACTGGGTTCTTCTTCAGCATCGAAATCTATATTAATTTCAGTATCGGTTTGCTGCTGGAGAGCCTGCTCATGATCATCGTTTCGCTCGGTAGCTATTATTGGTGTCTCACTTTCTACTCTATCCGTTTTGGTGCCAGCACCCTCAGGTTTCTGTGAAACTGACTGCGTTTGCTCTATATTGCGCTCTGCTGTCAGCCTATCGCGTAACCATCTAAAACCGGCGAGTACCTTTTCACCTAAATAATCAACAAATTCAACCCAAGATACACCGGTAAGTAATGTCATTCCGGCAAAGAAAAAGCACAGTAACAGTATAGAAGTACCGGTAAAGTTAAAGGCAGGCATCATTGCACCAGCAACCACATCCCCTACTACCCCACCAGATGAGAAATTATAGATATCATCGAAATTGATGCTGCTGATTGCGCTCGCAGAGGTAATAAACAGCGTCGCGCCAATAAGGCGTAAACCTAACGTGGTGTAATCGAGTTGCAGTAGCTTATGCGGTTTTTTAAACAGTAGATAACCAAGAAACTGCAGCGCCGCTGGGATCAAAAACGCCAGCCAACCGAAACTCAGCAGCATAATGTCTGCCAGCCAAGCTCCGGCAGCACCCGTTATATTGTTTACTTTTACGTACTCACCGGATTGAGTCCAAGCAGGATCGGCTGGGTCGAAACTTATCAACGCACACAACATAAATATTGCTGCAGCCGTGCTTACAATCAAACCTGTCTCTAAGAGGCGTTGCACACCATTTAAGCGCATTGTAATTAAACCTTTTTTCTGTTTCTTTTCTGGACTATAAAAGCCCAAAACGTCAGCAAATTAGTGATTTGCGTTAGTATTGCTGTATATACTTACACCTTACCAAGAAATACCTCAAGGTGCACAAGGTTTTATTACTTCTCCTTCTTCTCCTTTTACTTCTTCCATGACCACAAAAGTGCGACTTTCACTGATGTTTGGCAGTTTAAGTAAAATTTCTCCTAAAACTCCTCGATATTCTGACATGTCGGTCACTCGTGTCTTTAATAAATAGTCGAAACTACCGGACACAAGGTGACATTCAATAATTTCGTCATGCTGCTTTACTGCTTGATTAAATCTATCGAACACATCAGGCGAGTTTTTATTCACTGTCACTTCAACAAACACTAAAAGTCCCTGCCCAAGCTTAGCAGGATCGACTACGGCTTTATAACCTCGAATAAATCCTTCTCGCTCCAGCTTTTTAACGCGCTCCAAGCAAGGCGTAGCGCTCAATCCTATACGTTTGGCTAATTCTACGTTGGAAATTCTGCCATCTTTCTGAAGTTCGACTAAAATCTTTCTGTCGATTCTGTCTAGTTGTTGATACATAGTGTAGTTTTTTATCCTGAATGATTCATTAATTCAGAGTATATCACTACATTTAAATATTAAAACAGTGAGACACACTGGCTATAGGTAAATATAATAGTCAAAAATTTTACCCCGTTCTTATGTTGAGGCGAATATTATGATTATTGGTGTACCTAAAGAGATAAAAAACCACGAATACCGCGTTGGTATGGTTCCTGCGAGCGTTCGTGAACTAATCAATCACGGTCACGAAGTCGTTGTTGAAACAAATGCTGGTATCGGCATTGGTTTTACTGACGAAGATTATGTTCAAGTTGGTGCTAAAGTTTTAGACACAGCGGCAGAAGTTTTTGCTACTGCTGATATGATTGTTAAAGTAAAAGAGCCTCAAGCTGTTGAGCGCGCAATGCTACGTGAAGATCAAATCCTATTTACTTACCTTCACCTAGCACCAGATCTTCCACAAACAGAAGATCTAATCAAGAGCGGTGCTATCTGTATCGCATACGAAACGGTAACTGATGCGCGTGGTGGTCTTCCACTGCTAGCGCCAATGTCAGAAGTTGCTGGTCGTATGTCAATTCAGGCAGGTGCTCAAGCGCTTGAAAAGTCACGCGAAGGCCGTGGTATGCTGCTAGGTGGCGTGCCGGGTGTTGAACCAGCTAAAGTCGTTGTGATCGGTGGTGGTATGGTTGGTCGTAATGCAGCTCAAATGGCGGTAGGTCTAGGCGCAGACGTTACTATCCTTGACCGTAGCATCGACGTACTACGTTCACTAAATGCACAGTTTGGTAGCCAAGCTAAAGTTATCTACTCAACGGCTGATGCACTTGAAAAGCACGTACTAGAAGCAGATCTTGTGATCGGCGGCGTACTAATTCCTGGTGCAGCAGCTCCTAAGCTTGTAACTGCAGAACACATCAAAGCGATGAAGCCAGGTGCTGCCATTGTTGACGTTGCAATCGACCAAGGTGGTTGTATAGCGACTTCTAAAGCGACTACACACGCAGAACCAACATACATTGTTGATGACGTAGTTCACTACTGTGTAGCTAACATGCCTGGTGCTGTACCACGTACTTCAACGTTTGCACTTAACAATGCAACGCTTCCGTACATCATCAAGCTTGCAAACTTAGGCTACAAACAAGCGCTATTAAATGACAAACACTTCATGGACGGCTTAAACGTTCTGAAAGGTCAAGTAACGTGTAAAGAAGTGGCAGAAGGCTTCAACATGGAATATGTTGACCCGCGTGCTGCACTAGAAAATGCTTAATTTTGAATTTAAGTAGTAAAAAGGGCTTCAATTGAAGCCCTTTTTGTTTGCTGTTATACCAATTCGCTTAAAACACTAATTGGTATTAGTTTGTCTCGAAATTGACTTCTGTATCTTGCGTTAACGTAACGTCTTTTGTTTGATACAAACTAAAATCTGCATCTATCGTTTCGGCATCATCTAAATGACCTAAGCACGAATACCCTACTTTGTAATCTCCAGAACCAATAAATGCTATCTCATATTCACTCTCGGCATCTAAGTTTGCGGTTGCTACTGGCGCTGAACCTTCATCACTGATGTCGCTAGGCACTGCAACATCCGCTTTATAAAGATAAACAACGTGTTTGTACTCTCCGACTAGAGGAGCTAGGTCCGCATTATCTGCTATACATGCATTTTTCACAGACTCGCTAACCATGCCCTCAATCTCGAAACTGGTTAACAGATTTTCCAAACGGACAGCTGTTGGTTTTAGATAAACGGTGTCATCATTTGTGCGCTTCAACAGCGCCTTATTTAAGTCAAACTCCAATACGATTTGGTTCTCACCTTCATTTAACGAGAAGTTATTGAGTTGGATTTCACCTACACCATCGTTGCCTTTACGGGTTACGGCTAATGGTGCTTGACTACCATCTAAAAAACGCACGCTAGAGGTTAAATCAAAATTAGACCCCGCACTACCGTTTACAACATCGGCTCTGATCCACTCATAATCACCAGCATCGATCTCTTGGTCATTTACAACCAAATAGATATCATCACCCGTATATTCAAGCAGATTGATTTTCATTGGATTACCCTGTGCATCCAAGGTATCAAATGTGACATCTTCTTTTCCAGATGCTCTAAATGTCAGCCGTTGAATAACAAGGTTTACCTCTGCAAGATTATTCACAGCAGCATCTGACACACCAACACTTACGGTGGTTTTTTCGGTTGGTTGCGTGGTGTTGTTGTCGTTTGAGTCAGAACCTGAACCGCCACCGCATGCAGCGAGTATCATTGCCGAGGCAATTGCTGTTAAAGCTGGTTTATACATGATGTTTTCTCCTCTTCTAAGTTTTAGAGAATAGGAATTGCACCATGAATAAATAATTAATATAAACGCAATAATTTGAAATACCTTCAAATCAACGCAGAAGATTTGGCATTTTCTTATTAAATGTCATAAGTTTAATGTATCAAACTTATTGGAGTGTGGCCGTGAAGTTTAAACACAAAGTCGTATCCGTCTCTGCGCTTGTGCTGCTTGCAGCATTACTGATCTTATCTGTTATTCAATACATTTCCGTGCAATCAGCAATCAAAGCACAAGCCGAACAAAGTGTGAATGAAATAATTCAAGGAATTGGTAACACTGTCACTGCGCAAATGAAAGGAGCAACCGATCTCGCCGCGCTTGCTACCAATCTCGTGGCTTCCACTGACACCCTAGACGCAGCCTTTCCTATCCTCTCGCAGCCACAGCTCACAACCTCTTTCCTACTGATAGGTTATGGTGAAGAGCAAACAGGAAAATATGTCGCTAGCGATCCAAATTGGAACCCTGGTGCAAACTGGGACCCGAGAAAGCGACCTTGGTATACCGACGCAAAAACTGCACGAAAGCTCATTATCACAGCGCCTTACGCTGACGCAGTAAGTAACGAAATTGTGGTATCAATCGGTGCACCAGTGTTTAAACAAGGCCAATTCAACGGCGCGATTTTTTACGACGTTAGTTTGGCAAAACTCGGCGAAATGATTAACTCGTTCAACCTGCTCGACGCAGGTTTTGCCTTTATGGTGAGTAAAGACGGGTCGACTATCTCACACCCTGATGTAAAACTAAATGGTAAGTCTTCTCGTACATTTCTCGGTGACATAAGTATCTCAGAAAATATCCAATACGTTGAAGTAAATGGCGAAGACAAATTAGTACAGTTTAAAGAGGTCGAAGGCTTAGATTGGTATTTAGGGGTGATGCTGGATGAAGACACCGTTTTTGCTGCACTTTCACGACTGCAAAGAGATGCAGCCATATTTGCCTTTATTTCTGTGGCACTCGCGACTGTACTACTTTCTTTTGTAATTAGCTTATTATTAAAGCCGCTTGATGAAATCAACACCGCCATGGCTGCTATCGCACGCGGTAATGCGGACTTAACCGTACGATTAAATACCGAGCATGAACCCGAATTTGCAGCACTGGCGCAAAATTTTAATGCCTTTACCAGTAGCTTACAGTCTCTAATAGCGAATATTCAGGGTTTAGGCCATGAAGTTTTAAACGATGCTCAACAAACATCTAAAGTTGCAAATAAAGCCAAACTTTCCATTCAAGAGCAATTAGCGAGTATCAAAGTCCTTGATGAAGCAACAACACACATGTCTACAACTGAACATCAAGTAACACAATCTGCCCATGAAGCCGCTGAAGCAATTAAAACCACCGATCAAGTTGCTCGCCAAGGAGAAAAAATCGTTGCAGAAACAACGGAGACAATTCAAGAGCTATCTAATCAAATCAGTTCGGCAATGACCGTAGTTACGGAGTTAGAAAGCTCGTCTACAGCTATTGAGCAAATATTATCGGTTATCAACAGCATCGCTGAGCAAACCAATCTCCTAGCGCTCAATGCTGCCATTGAAGCCGCAAGGGCCGGTGAGTCTGGCCGCGGCTTTGCCGTCGTTGCTGACGAAGTGAGATCGCTTGCACAAAGAACACAAGAAGCCACAACTGAAATCCGTGGAATGATAAGTCAACTACAGTCAGGTTCAGAAAGCGCGGTTACTGTAATGAAGCAAAGCCAACATTATGTCGATAAAACGGTTGAAAAGGCAGAGCAAACTCGAGCCGCGCTTGAAGATATGCGTAGTGCCATTCGCCATATTGTCGATTTGAATTCCCGCATTGCTGATATGCTGAATGAGCAAAATGATATTGTAAATAACGTGAATAGCAGTAGCTCATCAATTCGTGGTATTTCCGAATCGGTGTATAGCGAAGCTAAGAGCGTAGATGCCACCATGCAGTCTCAAGTAGAAAAGATAACAACCCAAGAACAACTACTTGAGCAATTCAAAGTTTGATTATCGGTAAACTAAACCGTTACTATAGAGACAGTTGTAAAGCGGCGCGATGCCAAGAGATAAAACATGAAAGCGAATTTGCAGGAATTATTTGAACAGTATTTTCAGATAGCTGAACAGGTTCAGATCAACCTCTACCCGGTTGATGACAATATGGTTCCAGAAAACGAATATCAATTAGAAGCTGCAATTCCGCCGCTATTTAAACTCGCGAACGAAATTAATGAGTTAGATCTTAATGCCCTGCGACCACTTCGTAATCTGGGTGATATTGCCAATGAGTTAGCAGCTTATTTGCAGGCGCAATCACGTAAGATTGATTTAATTATCAGCCATATTCTCGCAACCGAAGAGCCTGACGACAGCCATCTATTTTGTGACAGCTACGGCGGCGGCGGCCTGACCGCAACGTTAGAAGCAGATTATGAGGTCGGACAATCGTTACGAACTAAAATATTTTTGCGCAATGAAGCCAGTGCTATCTTTTGCTACTCACAAGTCATTGCCAAGCAAGATGGTAAATTCACCCTCGCCTTTACCGCTATTAGAGAAGCGGATCAAGAGTTGCTCGTACGGGCGAGCTTACACGCCCAGACCAGACAACTTAAGCTAAAGCAGCAAAAAGACCAATAAGGCATTTAACGCATTAAGTGCCTTCTTTAAATGCTCAATTATCTTCACAAAACTTACTGACACACCTGAGGTTAATGATAAACTATAGGCTTATTATTATATGGTGATGATTTAATGAGTTTTACTTTACTCCCAGAATGGGCACCACAAGACGCTATCATGCTTACTTGGCCGCATTCTGATACCGATTGGAGCGACATTCTCAGTGACGTTGAACCTGTGTACGTTGCACTTTGCCAACATATTACCCAAGTTCAAGAAGTCGTTATCGTGGCGCATAATGATGCGTTAAAACAGCATATCGAAAACCTACTCGGCGCAGCTGAGGTTAGCTTAACCAAGTGTCACTTTGTTGTGACGCCTTGCGATGACACCTGGGCCCGTGACCACGGTCCACTTACGACGCAAACAAGTACAGGAAATCTATGTATTAAAGATTTCACCTTTACGGGTTGGGGTAACAAGTTTGCTGCGGATTTAGACAATAAGATCAATCAGCAGCTAGCCAAACAGGTCCTCAACCCAAACTGTACCTTTGAAAAAGTTGACGTGGTACTTGAAGGCGGCGGTATTGAGATCAACGAGTCCAATGTCCTATTGACTACTTCAGAGTGTCTGTTGAACCCAAATCGCAATCCACATCTAAGTAAAACCGAATTAGAACTATTGTTGCAAAAAGAGTTGGGTGCTGAGTCATTCCTGTGGGTAGATCATGGATACTTAGCCGGTGATGATACGGATAGTCATATCGACACGTTAGTGCGTTTTGCACCGGATAACACCTTGGTATATGTAAAGTGCGACGACAAATCAGACGAGCACTATGATGCTCTCAATAAAATGGAACAGCAGCTACGCACATTCCGCACCCCAAATGGCGATCCATACCGTTTGATTAGTTTACCTTGGCCTAGCGCTAAATTTGATAACGAGGGTGAGAGATTACCTGCAACCTATGCAAACTATCTGATCTTGAATAAAACGGTGTTAGTACCTATCTATGGCGACGACAAAGATCAAGAAGCACTGGACAAAGTCTCTCTTGCCCACCCAGAAAGAACGGTAATTGGCGTTAACTGCCTACCAATCATCCATCAATTCGGTAGCCTGCACTGTATTACGATGCAGTTACCAAAAGGTTTTTTAAGGTAAGTACCATGACTGAAAAAAACATCAAAGTTGGTATTGTTCAACATAGCAACTCTACAGATCTCGTAAACAACTTTGCGAAAACCTGTGACGGTATCCGAAAAGCGGCAAGTCAGGGTGCTAAGCTTATCGTGTTACAAGAATTGCACCGCAGCTTGTATTTTTGCCAGACTGAAGACACCGATCTCTTCGACTTAGCGGAAACCATTCCAGGCCCAAGCACAGACTCACTAGGCGCACTTGCAAAAGAGCTTAATGTTGTCATCGTTGCGTCGTTATTTGAAAAGCGTGCAACAGGGCTTTATCACAACACCGCAGTTGTACTTGAGTCTGATGGTACGATTGCTGGCAAATACCGTAAAATGCACATTCCTGATGACCCAGGTTTTTATGAAAAGTTTTACTTCACACCTGGCGACATGGGCTTTACTCCAATTCAGACTTCTGTAGGCAAATTAGGCGTACTGGTATGTTGGGATCAATGGTTCCCAGAAGGTGCACGCCTGATGGCAATGGCGGGCGCTGAGTTTTTAATCTACCCAACGGCAATCGGCTGGGATCCTCGCGATGACAAAGCAGAGCAAATTCGTCAACGAGATGCTTGGATAATTGCACAGCGTGCACATGCAGTCTCTAACGGAGTACCTGTGATTAGCGTTAACCGTGTTGGCCATGAAGCAGACCCTTCAGGTCAAAGTGAAGGTATTCAATTCTGGGGCAATTCTTTTGTTACCGGTCCACAAGGCGAAATGTTATTGCATGCATCTGAAGAAGCTGAGGAAGTCTCGGTTGTTGATGTTGATATTGCACGCAGTGAATCTGTTCGTCGCATCTGGCCGTACTTAAGAGACAGACGAATCGAACACTATCAGGATCTTTGCAAAATTTATCGCGATTAATAAATAGGAGTAATCAATGGCGAATGTGCAATGGAACAATTTACCTTGGGTAAAATCAAACAAGGATAAAATTTCGTGGGGTAATTTGGTTGGCAGTAGCTTATCACTGTGTTTGAGTGAGCACATCCAACAACACGACAACTTAGTTGTACTGGTCACCCCCGATACACCTTCTGCACTTCGCCTTGAGCATGAACTGGCGTATCTTTTAAAAGACACGCCTGTCATGATGTTTCCTGACTGGGAAACATTACCCTATGATCACTTTTCACCACATCAAGACATTATTTCTCAGCGTCTTGCAACGCTAAATACACTCAAACAGGAAAAGCAATCCGTACTCATCATTCCTGTTTCAACCCTGATGCTACGTACCGCACCACCTAGCTTTATCCACGGCATGAGTCTTCAGGTAAAAAAAGGTGACACAGTAGACGCACAAAGCTTGCGTGATACCTTAACTCAAGCGGGTTATCGTCATGTTCAGCAGGTAATGGAACATGGTGAGTTTGCTGTTCGAGGCTCCATTATCGATTTATACCCCATGGGTAGCCCACTCCCCTTTAGACTAGATTTCTTTGATGATGAGTTAGACTCAATTCGTCATTTTGATATCGAAAGCCAACGCTCAAATGATGAGATTGATGCTATCGATTTATTACCGGCGCACGAATTCCCAACCAATGCAGAGGACATTGAACGCTTTAGAATTAATTACCGCGAAGCGTTCGGCGCAAGTAGTGAAAAAGACAGCATCTATATGCAAGTTAGTAAAGGAAACTGGCCTGCGGGTATAGAGTACTATTTGCCGCTCTTTTTTGATTCATTGGCGACAGTGTTTGACTATTTGCCTGAAGATACCGTATTTATGCCTTTTGGCGACATTGAAGCTGCGGCGCAAACCTTTTGGCAAGACGTATCTAAACGCTACGAAAGTCGCCGGGTTGACCCTCTTCGCCCGCTACTTTCACCAGCCAAGCTATATCAGCCAATTGAGACCTTATTTGAAGGTCTTAATGGCTTCTCTCGAATAAAGCTTAGTCAAGCGATGCTAGGAACCAAAGCGGGCAATAACAATGTCGCAGCTGAATTAATCGACGATGTTCGCATTGAGCATAAACAAGCTAATCCATATCAAAAAATCCTCGATTACATCGCTGCTGAGAAAAAGCAAAAGTCTCGGGTGTTATTCAGTGTTGAATCAGAGGGCCGGCGAGAGTCACTGCTTACCTTATTAAAACCAACAGGGCTAAAGCTTAAGCCTTATAAACGCATTGCAGAGTTTGTCTCTAGCGACTCAGATGTTGGTGTGGTCGTCACTCCACTTGCTACCAGTGTGAAACTTCTGGATAAACAATCGCTGTCTATCATCACCGAGCAAGAGCTTTTAGGTGTTAAGATCTCCCAAAAGCGCCGCCGTAAACATAAATACGAACAAGGGCAAGATGCCCTGATCCGAAACCTCGCTGAGTTAAAAGAAGGTCAACCTATTGTTCATTTAGATCATGGTGTAGGCCGCTATTTAGGGCTGGAAACCATAGATGCAGCGGGTATTGCTACCGAGTTTGTGACTATCATCTATGCCAATGACGCTAAACTTTATGTGCCAGTTTCTTCGCTTCATATGCTCAGTCGTTACTCAGGAGGTGAAGAAGCTTCTGCACCACTTCATAAACTGGGTAATGACGCCTGGGAAAAAGCAAAACGCAAAGCGGCTGAAAAAGTCAGAGATGTTGCTGCTGAACTCCTAGACATATACGCAAAACGCCAAAGTAAGCCGGGATATGCATTTAAGCTAGATGCGAGTGCCTATCGAGACTTTTCTGATAGCTTCCCATTTGAAGAAACAGACGATCAACGCAATGCAATCACAGCCGTACTTGCAGATATGCAATCAAGCCTAGCAATGGATAGACTCGTTTGTGGTGATGTTGGCTTTGGTAAAACCGAAGTGGCCATGCGCGCAGCATTTGTTGCCGTCAACGATAGCAAACAAGTGGCAGTCTTAGTACCAACTACACTCCTTGCCCAACAACACTTCGAGAACTTTAAAGACCGTTTTGCCGATCTGCCTGTTGAAGTCGGTGTGCTTTCGCGCTTTAACTCAGCGAAAGAACAAAAAGAGACGTTACAAAAACTTGAAGAAGGCAAAATTGATATTGTAATAGGCACCCATAAGCTTATTCAAGAAAACATCAAGTTCGCCGATTTGGGTTTGTTGATTGTTGACGAAGAACACCGCTTTGGTGTGAGGCAAAAAGAAAAGATTAAGCAGCTTAGAGCGGATGTCGACATTCTTACCCTTACCGCTACCCCAATTCCGCGTACACTGAATATGGCAATGAGTGGTATGCGTGATCTCTCTATTATCGCGACACCGCCAGCCAAACGATTAGCAGTAAAGACCTTTGTGCGAGAGCGCAACGACGAGCTTATCCGCGAAGCAATTTTGCGTGAAATCAAGCGCGGTGGACAGGTTTACTTCCTCCACAATAACGTCGAGACGATAGATAAAATCACCGCTGATATCTCCGCGCTCGTGCCAGAAGCCAACGTCACCACTGCCCACGGACAAATGCGTGAAAAAGAACTTGAGCACCTAATGGGCGAATTCTACCACCAAAAGTATAACGTGCTTGTGTGTACAACCATTATTGAAACCGGTATCGATATCCCCTCTGCTAATACCATCATAATGGATAGAGCCGATAAACTCGGATTGGCACAGTTACATCAGCTTCGCGGCCGTGTAGGACGAAGCCATCACCAAGCATACGCATACCTACTCACGAAGAATAGCCAAGCCTTAACTAAAGACGCGGTCAAACGATTACAGGCCATTGAGCAACTCGAAGACTTAGGCGCAGGTTTTGCTCTCGCCACCCACGATTTAGAGATCCGTGGTGCGGGTGAGTTACTGGGAGACGACCAAAGCGGTCAAATTCAAACCGTTGGCTTCACACTGTATATGGAAATGCTAGAACAAGCAGTTGAAGCTTTAAAAAATGGTAAAGAGCCGACACTCGATAACCTACTTCAGCAGCAAAGCGAGGTTGATCTTAAGTTCCCAGCACTGCTACCGGATGATTACATTCATGATGTAAATATTCGCCTTAGCATGTATAAACGCATTGCTAGCACAAAGTCGCTGGCGGAGCTTGATGAGCTGCAAATCGAATTAATCGACCGCTTTGGGCTGCTGCCAGATGCGGCGAAAAACCTCTTTGCGGTGCAGTCTGTTAAACTAAAAGCAACCCAGCTAGGCATTAACAAGGTCGAAGCAAACCCCAAAGGTGGTTTCTTCGAGTTCAGTAGTCATACAAAAGTTAACCCAACATTCATCATAGGATTGATACAAAGTAGCCCGTCAACCTATAGAATGGAAGGCGCGAATAAACTGAAGTTCCTGATCGAAGAGAAAAATGGCCAAGAGAGATTAAAACTGGTCAATGCGATGATTGATGACTTTGAGAAAAAGGCAGTAGCATGAAAACAATAAAAAGTCTGGCCATCCTAGCGGCTTTGGTAAGTAGCGCGTCTGCACATGCCACCCGTTGGTTTGAAGTAGAAATGATAGCATTTGAGCAAGAGCCTAGTTTCTCTTTGCGAGAAGACTTTAGTATTGAACCTGAGCCGCTCAATCAAAAAAACATCAAGTCACTATTATTCGACGGTTTTAATACCACCGGCTATAAACTATGCTTAGAAGGCAGTGAGCAGTTTGCTGAGCACGATTTTATTCGTGGATTAACGTCGGGTGCGCGCTCCAGCTCTTGCGACCCAGAGGCAAACTATGTTGAAAAATTCGGCACTTTGCCTCTTTCACCGCAAGTTGAGCCACAAGAACATATGGACTCAATTTATTTATTGAATGAGTCACAGTTTAATTTTTCTAACAAAATTGCCGAGTTAAAACGTAAAGGACTCAAGCCACTGTTGCACACTGGTTGGCGATTCCCTGAACAAAGTAACAAACGTGCGCCTAATATCGAAATTATTGCTGGCAAACAGTTTGAGTCACCATCCAGTTATAGCGTAATAGAAAATGACGATCAGTTTTCGTCACTATCGAACCGTTTTAATATTCAAGAATCAAAAGATCAAGTGCATTGGCAGCTTGAAGGCTTGATTAAAATTCACGTGAGACATTACCTTTACGTGACCACAGATTTAGATTTAAAGTACGAAGACGGCAACGACATTCGTACTGCTCGTATGTCCCAATATACACGCGTGTATAGCGGCGACATACATTACTTAGATCACCCTAAACTTGGGGTCATCTTTCAAATAAGAAAATACAAACATTAGACGGGCAACCCTATGAAAAAATTACTAACTGCTGCTGCGCTACTCACCCTAGTCGGCTGTTCTAAAGTAAGTTTGGAAAACTACAACAAGCTAGAAGTAGGCATGGACAAAGCTGAAGTTGAGAACATTCTTGGCTCTGCTGATAAATGTGAAGAAAAAACGCTACACACCAATTGCATTTGGGGAAGCGAAAACAAGCACATTAAAGTAACGCTGCTTTCCGATAAAGTAACTCTTTATTCAAAGAAAGGAATTGAATAAACCTTAAATTCGTTATCGAGACTCAATAATAAATTGATTGAGTCTCATGCATTCCATCATTCTGTAGTTAAATAATGTTATAAAATTAGTGTCAAATAAGTTATCTCTCTTTAAACAAATATTGAATTCGTAAACCAATCAATACAACCCACTTTTAATTTCCCCAATACAACAACAATAGATTTAACAATTGGTAACAAAAAACCAAAAAAACACGTAAAAACCAGCTTCAAAGTATAAAATGTAACAATTTAATTTTGAAAAAGTAAATTATCAATTGGGTGTGTAAATTTGTAATTAATCTAAATATAGTCGCTATTGCATACATAGATATGCTAAAAAAATAGGAATAATTATGAAAATCAATACACTCTCATCGTCGATCAAAGCGGCTTTAGCCGTAAGTGCGACAATCGCAGCGGTATCTCCAGCAGTATACGCAGAAGAACAAGACGCAAATCAAGCTGTAGAAAATCGCTTAGTTGAGCGCATAGAAGTAACAGGTTCACGTATTTCTCGAGTTGATCTAGAGTCAACACAACCTATAGAAACAATTGACTCTGAATATATAAGTAAACGAGGTACAACTAACTTAGCATCAGTGTTAGAGGAAGTCCCAGGTATCGCGCTTGCAGCGACAGCAAACCTTTCAAATAACGAAGAAGCCGCTTCCCAAGGGGTTGGTCAAAGTACCGTTAATTTGTACGGACTGGGTTCTCAACGTACCTTATCTCTAGTTAATGGTTCACGTTTTGTTTCAAGTAACTCACCTGTAGGTGGCGGTAGTGCACCAGGTAGTCAGGTAGATATAAACAATATCCCGGTTTCTCTTATTGAGCGAGTAGAAGTAGTTAAAGTGGGTGGTGCACCGGTTTATGGCGCCGATGCGGTTGCAGGTGTTGTAAACTTTATCTTAAAGACTGACTATGAAGGTGCCGAGTTTTCAGCTGACGTAACGAATTATGATGAAGCGGGTAAGTACGATAAGTCATTCCGCGGTTTATTTGGCGGAAACTTCAATGAAGATAAAGGCAACTTAGTTTTTAGTTTTGAATACCAAGATCAGAAGAGTATCTTAGCATCCGAATTACCATCATGGGTTGATCAATGGAGTGGTTATACGCCTTTGGGATCTGACGCGGTAGTTGATGCCGATGGCAACCCTGTTACAGGTCAACGTCGTTTATACCCAAATGGTAGAGCTGGAATTCTATCAAACTCTGGTCTTATCACTCCAGGACCGACAGCGGTAGTTAATGTGGGTTTAGGTGCGTGGCCAGATGGTTCATTTTTACAATTTGACCCAAGTGGTAACGGACAATTAATCCCGTTCAACACAGGAACACCTACAGGTAATGCTGTTTGGTCTTCTGGTGGTGACGGCTTAGATCTTGCTGAATCTAACACTGCTCGAGAAGGTTTTGAGCGTTACAACTTTACTATATCAGGTAATTATAAGCTTACAGATGATGTCAACATGTCTGTACTAGGTTTCTTTAACTCATCAGATGCGGTAAATGAAGGCTACCAGCCAAACAAATATAGTTCTGGTCTATTCAGTGGTCTTGGTGCCGCACTTAAATTCGACACTGACTATGTTTACTTACCAAGTGAAACAAGGAATCGCCTTGAGAACTACCTTGGTGGTCCAGGTGAGTTTTATATGCATAAAGCTTGGACTTCATTGGGTAAACGTAAGATTACCAATGAATCTGATGTAAGAAGTATAAAAATTGGCTTTGATGGTTATTTTGAACTGGGGGAAAACGAATGGAAATGGGATGTTTTCTATCAACAGGGTGTAAGCAAAATATTCTCTCAAGACTTTAACATCAACGAAAATCGCTTCTTAGCGGCTATCGATGTAGGTTTCAACAATGGCGCTATTGACTGTAAAGCCAACTATGTTGACGGCTATCACGACAAATATACGACTAGCGGTTTTGGTGTAACAGAAACCCAATCAGTACTGGGTGAAGTTGGCAAGTGCGTTGCGTACAACCCATTTGGTCCTGCTTCTCAAGAAGTTCTTGATTATATCACCTACCCTGCAATGGGTTATTCACGTGTTGAACAAGATATCCTTCAAGCGTTCACCACAGGTGATATTATCGAATTACCTGCAGGTTATTTAGCTGCAGCATTTGGTTACGAAAGACGTACAGAAAAAGCAAGCTTTAGTGAAGATGGCACAAATGTGTTAAACAGTGGTTTGGCTAATGCATCTACTTCAGGTTCGTATACTACACAAGATTTATTTGCAGAAATCAGTCTACCGCTAGTTTCAAGTGACATGGATATTCCACTTGTAAATACGCTGAGCGTTGACGCTTCATTCCGTAGAATTGACAATGATGCAGCGGGTAAAGACAATGTTTGGGCTGTAGGTCTAAATTACCAACCAATCAGTGACCTAATGGTTAGAGCTAACTATTCAGAAACCGTTAGAGCACCGTCTGTTACCGAACTATTTTTACCAGTAATTCAAGACTCTCAATTCGGCACAGATCCATGTGATATCAATAATATAGATAAAGGTCCAAGCCCAGCGACAAGAAGAGCTAACTGTGAAGCTGCTGGTGTACCAGATGGTTATAAGGCGGTATCAGGAAATGCGTCAAGGGTTGGTACAACTGGCGGTAATGTAAATCTTGAAAGCGAAAAAGCAGAAGGTTTAAACATTGGACTTGTTTATGCTCCAGAGTGGTTTGAAGGCTTCAGCTTTAAAATTGATTATATAAAGATCGATATTGAAGACGCGATTGTTGACTTTACTCTAACTGACATCTTAAATGCATGTTACGACTCTACTAATTACCCGAATGAGTTCTGTGGTAAATTTAGACGAGGCACAGATTTCCAGATCCCTGCTGATAAAGCGTTTGAATCTGGTTATGTAAATGCTGCACTTCAAGAGTTCGAGACATATGAATATGAGGTCATGTTCAAGCGTCCATTGCACCAATATCCGCTTATTGGTGGATTACTACCTGAAAACTCTGGTGAGTTAGGTATTCGTTCACGTCTATATAACCTTAAAAAGGACGCTGAATCTAATACCGGCTTCGACTTCGAAGACAATACAGGTGAATACACCAACCCAGATTGGCGTGGTGATTTAAGATTTGACTATACTCTCGAAGACATTAACGTGTATTTTGATGTTGAGTACTACGGTGAAGGTAATCGCAACAACGACTCTACTAATTTCTATGATTATATCGATCAAAACGGTAATCCGTATAACAAGATCGAATCACAGACTTTATATACTTTAGGTGGTTCATATTACCTGAATGATAATGCCGTTGTGCGTTTCCGAGTGGATAATCTATTCGATTGGTACCCAAGTGTTCGTGAGCTATCAGTTGCTAGATACACTTATGGCCGCGTATTCAGCGCTGGTTTCACGTACAAGTTTTAAAATTTCTTAGTGCGTTATAAATCTAGATGCCATTTCATGAGTGAAATGGCATCTTTTTAAGGCTTCTTTTTGCTCCCATGAACAGAGATCTTAACAGTACAACTTAATACTTGCTCAATTTGAAGGAGCAAATCTGACGCTAACTGCGTTAAAAGTTTCTCATTTAGAACAACTAAATAGCAAAATTTTCGCCTTCCCACAGGATGTAGGTACCTTGGCGTAAGCAGGATGCGGAAGCGGTGTTATTAACAAGATCCTCTCGCCTAAAAATAGAGCACTTAGTTAAGCGCATTGGTATAAGACTTCCAGCTACACACCTACTACACCCAAAGTACAATTCCAACGAAGTATATGGGAAGTAATTCACATTCACTAATCAAATTGAACTACGTAAGATTTAGGGTTAAATATATAACTTGCAGGTATTTGGAGTTATGCAACCTTGTAAAGAATTGTCTCGCACATCAGAGATGGTGTGCCAATCAATCCAAGTAATTCAATCAGTGAAACTTACCTAGTTTTAAAGCCTTATAATTGATTGAATGGCTATTTTTATCGGCCAAATCATGTTCAGCTATTGCATTGACACAATTTCAGCATAACTTTCACAGTAATTTCCAATTAAAAAATTTGAATATTACCGCTTACTACTGTTAAATTTTTACAAATAAAAAAGGGCCGTAAAGGCCCTTTACAACAAGTAGAAACTAGCAAAAACAAGGATTAGCGCATTGCCATCATCATTTTAGCGGGTTCCTCTAGGAAGGTTTTCCATAAATTATTGAAGCGTGCAATCGTGCCGCCATCAATAATACGGTGGTCGCCAGACCAACTTACCTGCATGATAGAGCGTGCAACCACATTACCTTGTCCATCGAAGCGTGGTAACTGCTGAACTTTTCCAAGTGCAACGATAGCAACTTCAGGTTTATTGATAATCGGTGTCGCAACAGTACCGCCAATCGCCCCTATGTTTGAGATTGAGATAGTACCGCCTTTCAGTGAATCAGGCGATACACGCCCTTCTCTCGCCGCTTCTGTCAGTTCAGTAACAGATTGGGCAACTTCTACAATCGATTTGCTTTGGCATGATTTAATATTTGGTACAAGAAGACCCAGCTTGCTGTCCACCGCCATACCAATATTGTGGTCATCAAAATAAGTGATTTCCGTACAGTCATCATTTACTTTTGCATTCAAAATTGGGAATTCGTTGATAGCGAGTGACAACGCCTTGATAAAAAATGGCATCATCGTCAGCTTCACGCCTTGTTTGGCATATTGCTCTTTCAAAGCACCACGAAGGGCAATTAAATCGGTTAAGTCAATCTCGTCACAGTAAGTGAAATGTGGGATCGTCGAAACAGAGGCCACCATCTGTTTGGCCATCGCCGCTTTCATACCACGTAGAGGCTCAACTCTTTTACCACCTTCTGAAGTAGGAGCCGACTTTTGCGTTTGAGGCTGTACCGTGGTGCTAGCTTCATTCGTGGTTGAAGCGCCACCTACACCGTGCTCAAGGAAATGTTCGATGTCCTCTTTATAAACGCGACCATTTTTACCAGAGCCAGGCACTTCAGAGAGGTCAACACCAACTTCGCGCGCCTTGCGGCGTACTGCCGGAGAGGCAATTGCTTTACCATTTTTCGGCAAACTGCGCGTAGCATCATCGTTTGCAGTAGCAGCTTGTGCATTACTTTCTTTAGGCTTGTGGACATCAGCGATTGGATCGTCTGATTTTCCGGCGTGAGATGACGCCAACTTCATTTGAAATAGCGGACTATGCACCTGTGCTATCTCACCTTTTTGATAATAGAGTTTTTCAACAATACCATCGTACTTGGCTGGAATTTGCACTAGCGCCTTGTCAGTCATTACATCACAAACGGCCTGATCTTCTTTGATTTCATCACCTTCAGCGACAAGCCATTCAACAATTTCGCACTCAACAATGCCTTCACCAATATCTGGTAAGATAAAGTCTTCTAGTACAGCACTGGTTGAAGTTGTTGGCGAGGATTGAGGTGCTGATTGCTCCGGCTGAGCAGCTTGCTCGCCGGCAACATCCATTGCAAACAAAGGTTCATGCACCTTTGCAATTTCACCTTTTTCGTAATGCAGCTTAGTGATCACACCGTCATGTACTGCGGGGATCTGCACTAGTGCCTTATCCGTCATTACGTCACAAATAGGTTGATCTTCTTTTACTTCGTCACCAACAGCCACCAACCACTCGACGATTTCGCACTCTACGATGCCTTCACCAATATCTGGTAAGATAAATTCTTTAGCCATAACTTATCCTTAAAATTCCATAGAACGTTTGATAGCGGCGAACACTTTAAGTGCATCTGGCACATATTCTTTCTCAAGTGCTAGAGGATATGGCGTGTCTAATCCACAAACTCGCTCAATTGGAGATTCTAAATGCAGGAAACACTCTTTTTGTATGGTTGCTGCAATCTCAGCGCCAAAACCATTCGTGATTGGCGCTTCGTGGCTCACGACCAAACGACCTGTTTTAACCACGGACTTGGCTACCGTGTCCATATCCCAAGGAAGAATGCTTCTTAAGTCGATTATTTCACAGCTAATACCCGCTTCTTCAGCTTTTTGCGCCGCTTGTTCGATGATTTCCATCTGCGCGCCCCAAGCCAATAGCGTTATGTCAGTACCTTCTTTAATCACTTCGGCTTTACCAAGCTCGATGCTGTAATCTTCTTCAGGCACTTCACCAACAGAAGCGCGATATAAGCGCTTAGGTTCAAAGAAAATAACCGGGTTATCGTCTTTAATGGCAGCACGCAGTAGGCCTTTTGCTTGATACGGGTTACGCGGTACTACAATTTTAAGACCAGGTGTATGCGCAAAGTAAGCTTCTGGCGATTGTGAATGATATAGACCACCTGCGATACCACCACCGTATGGCGTACGAATTGTTAAGTTACCCACATCAAACTCATTACCTGAGCGATAACGGAACTTGGCCGACTCGTTCACGATTTGGTCAAATGCCGGGAAGATATAATCCGCAAATTGAATTTCAGCAAGCGCAGGGGCACCAAACGCAGCAAGACCATTGGCAAAACCCAAAATACCTTGTTCAGTCAATGGTGTATTAAAAACACGATGTTTTCCGTATTTTTCTTGAAGGCCTGAAGTTGCACGGAATACACCACCAAAGTAGCCAACATCTTCACCAAAAATACAAGCCTGCGGATGCTCCGCCATCGTGATATCTAGCGCCGAATTAATGGCGTGTAGCATGTTCATTTTAGCCATTATTTAATTCTCCCTGCTGTGACTGGGTATGCGTCTGGATAAGCTTTAATATGCGCTTTCAATTCATCATATTGCTTCTGCAGCGATGGAATTGGCGTGTCATAAACATCTGAGACCAGATCTTCTAATGCAGGCTTTTGTACTTTCTCTGCAACCTTCAATGCAGCCAAGATATCTTCACGGATTTTCTCTTTTTCCGCATCATCTTGGGCTTCATCCAACCAATCTTGTTTTAGAAGCCATTGCTTAAATCGATTTACCGGGCAACTATTTTTAAATTCAGCTTCTTCATCTTTAGTACGGTAACCAGACGGATCATCAGAAGTTGAGTGCGCACCCAATCGGTATGCAATAGATTCAATCATCACAGGCTCACCGTTTTCAACTGCAATTTTACGCGCGGCTTGTGTCGCGGCGTAAACGGCAAGCGCATCGGCACCATCCACACGGATGGTCTTAATACCATAGCCAACACCGCGAGCGGCAATACCATCACCTTTGAACTGTTCATCCGCAGGTGTTGAAATCGCATAACCGTTATTACGTGCATAGAAGATGACTGGTGAACCATGCACTGCTGCCATGTTTAGACCAGCGTGGAAATCACCTTCTGACGCTGCACCTTCACCAAAATAGCAAATCGTGACGTTATCAATTTCAGACGTTAGCTCACCGGTTTCTTTATCAATGTGTTTTAGCTTTTGGCCGTACGCATAGCCCGTTGCTTGAGGAATTTGCGTTCCTAGCGGCGACGAAATAGTCAGGTAATGTAATTCTTTAGAACCATAATGCACAGGCATTTGGCGGCCTTTGCCTAAGTCCTTCTCATTCGAGAATAACTGATTCATGAACTGCTCAAGCGAAAAACCACGATAGTGAATTGCGGCTTGCTCACGGTACTGAGCCATGATCATGTCATCTTCTTTAAGCGCCGCAGCACTTGCCGTAACAGCAGCTTCTTCGCCAAGACATTGCATGTAGAAGCTAATACGTCCTTGACGCTGAGCACCTTGCATACGCTCGTCAAGTAAACGAATAAACCGCATTGTAGAGTAAATTCTTAATGCCGTTTCTTTATCAATATCTGGTGCTGTTGCACCGTCTAAAACATCGCCTTGGTCACTTAAAATCTTTAATGTAGGGATATTGAGTGCATGACCATCTATAAATTCCAGCGCGTGGCTGATATTTAAGGATATATTATTGGGGTTAGTCATAACCTACCTTCTCTTGTTGTCATAACAAACTTACGGAGTTCAAACCCGACTTTCTCATACGAGATCTGGCTTCAGATTGCGTAAGACGAAAAGAGTCTTAACTCACCTCGCATTTATGATTGTGTTAATTGGTCTTGATCACATTTGTGGTTAGTATGAATAACTGGTCTAACAACTTATCAAAGACTGAATAATATTTGCGATTTAAGTAAGTAAATTAAATTAAAGCGTTTCAACTTTACGTTAACGTAAACGGTTATTCAACTAATCCTAGATGAATAACCGTGAAAATGCATCAATGTTTTTGGAAAGATTTTGATACGAAGGAAAGTAGAATTTTACATCTATGATTTATATGAAGTTTTCATCAACCTCTAACGGTACAACGGTTAGTAATGCACGTTGCCCCAAAGCAACATTGGCATTTGGGAAGATAATAGCTTCGCCCTCAACCTCAGCGAAATACTGCTTATCTCCGTCTTTCGCAAGTAATTCACCTTTAGAAAAGCCTGTAAAATTCTCTGCAGAATCAGGGAATGGAAAAGAAAATTCGGCTTGAGTACGATTGATAGTACGATGAACGGTAAATAGCTCGAACTCATCTGCATTAAATTCTTTATATTCTACCTTTTCTTGGCTAATTAATGCTTTTAAAGTTTCCTTGGTTTTTGCAAAGCTCGCCATGTTATTCTCACCAAATGGCTTCACCTGCCCAAGTTCAATAGTGAAAGCATCGGCCCCAAACTGGTAAGAAGAAAAATAACTAAATGTTGTCGCCGCCGAGCGCATCATTAATACGGTATTGACACCGCATGACAATAAAAACTGCAGCTGTGATTTCTTCCACGGCTCACCATGTAAAAATGGATAGACTGCAAACTTCTCGTTTTTAGACCCCCGAATAGCAGTATGAAGGTCATAGTGACAACGATAGCGCTCGTTACCACCCTGTTCAAAAAAGCGCCTAACGTAACCCTCTAATTTTTGTGCTCGGACCTTTTCGGGATTATCTGTTTCTTGATTATGTGCACCGTTAAATAGGCGGTTTAGATTTTCATCGACAAAACGCTGGCCAATATTAATGGATTTCGGGTTGCCAAAAATAAACAACACCCGCTGAGCCAATGTCAATCTGCCAGTAATAATATGTTGGATAAGCTCATCACATATCTCAATTGGCGCGGTTTCATTGCCGTGCACAGCGCTCGATAGCACAATATCTTTCGTTGTTTCACCTGCAGGCGTAAACTGGATCACACCGGTATCATGGACTTCCACCAAGGTACCGTTATCTAAAGTGAAGTTTACGGGTTCAAGTGTAAATTCGTTATTTCTTGTGATAGTAAGAAAGTCACCGCTTTGTTTTAATTCTGCTAAGTACGTCATAATTCCAAATTGATGTTGTTGAATAATCCGCATTGGGATACAAAAAAGCCATACGAGGAGTATGGCTTGTAGAAGCTTTTTGTTAACTAATCACTGAGTCAACCAATGTCTTTGCCTCATGTTCAAGTTCAGCTAAATGCGCTTCACCTTTAAATGATTCAAGATAAATTTTGTAGATATCTTCAGTGCCCGATGGACGCGCCGCAAACCAACCGTTTTCGGTAACGACTTTAAGGCCACCAATAGCCGCGCCGTTACCAGGGGCATTGGTTAATATCTGAGTAATTTTATCACCTGCTAGGCTGTCCGCCTTAATATTGTCCGCGCTTAATGCCTTAAGCTTTGCTTTTTGCTCGGTATTTGCGGGTGCATCGATACGCTTGTATACAGGCGCGCCAAATGCTTGTTCAAAAGCGTGATACTGCTGAGATGGCGATTTACCTGTAACAGCTAGGATCTCAGCGGCAAGTAACCCCATAATAAAACCGTCTTTGTCTGTACACCATGTTGTGCCGTCTTTTCTTAAAAACGCAGCACCAGCACTCTCTTCACCGCCAAATGCGAGCTCTCCAGCTGCTAACCCGTCTACAAACCATTTAAAGCCAACTGGCACTTCGTAAACTTCTCGGCCGTTTGCACCACACACTTTGTCAATCATGGCACTAGATACCAATGTTTTACCGATTTTTACTGAGCTCTTCCAGCCTCGGTGTTTAATGAGGTAGTCAATTGCAACCGCTAAAAAGTGATTAGGATTCATCAGGCCATCAGGTGTGACAATGCCATGTCTGTCGAAGTCTGGGTCATTACCAATACCGATATCGTAGTCATCTTTCAGTGCTATCAAATTAGCCATTGCATAAGGTGATGAACAGTCCATGCGCACCTTGCCGTCTTTATCAAGTGGCATAAAGGCAAAACTTGGGTCGACGACGTCATTTACAACCGTTAACTTTAAGTCGTAGTGTTTGGCGATCACAGGCCAGAAATTAACACCTGAACCACCAAGAGGATCCACACCAATATTAACTCCAGCTCGAGCAATAGCTTCCATATCAATTATATTACCCAAGTCTTGAACGTATGGTGTGAGCAGATCTTCATACTTGATAAATCCAGATCTTCTCGCTTTCGCGAACGGGAATAATTCAACTTCAACCAAATCTTCGAGTAGTAGCTGATTAGCTCTATCTTCAATCCATTTGGTGACATCGGTATCGGCCGGTCCACCATTTGGGGGGTTATATTTGAACCCGCCATCTTCTGGCGGGTTATGTGATGGCGTCACCACAATGCCATCTGCAAGCTCGTGCGGATTGGTTAAATTGTGCGAGACAATCGCATGGCTGATCACAGGGGTTGGTGTGTAGTCATCATTTTGTTGTGTGATAACTTGCACTTCGTTGGCCACCAAGACCTCAATAGCCGAGTTAAAAGCGGCTTCCGACAACGCATGAGTGTCTTTACCAAGAAAAAGCGGACCGTAAATATTGTTGTTTTTACGGTAATCGCAGATCGCTTGAGTGATGGCCAGAATATGCGACTCATTAAACTTAAAATTAAGTGAGCAACCTCGGTGGCCACTTGTGCCAAAGGCGACACAATGCTCTGGATGCGCTTCTAAGTCAGGCTCATTTAAATAGTACGATGAAACCAGCTTAGGTACATTTACCAATAATTCTTTCGATACCTTTTTGCCAGCTTGCGGATGGATCGCCATAAGATTTCCTTACTTATAGGTAGTCTCTAATTTTCTCGGCAGCTTCATCTGTGTAACCTAACACCTTAGCTACTTCATGAAGCATCATTTTCTTTCTAGTCGTATTTGAATTTGTCATCACCCAATATTCGCTGTCTGCGATATTTTTCGGGTTCATACTGCTACCACTTTCGAGTAGTGCATTTTTACTCGTAGCGAAGTAAATTCTATCGCGGCCCTTAATTTCAAGCACACTATTAAATTCGGATTTATGTGTACGATGGAGCGCCGATAAGATAAACAAAAAGCGCCCGACTACACCTTTTTGCATGGCGAGCTCTTCTTTATTTAGAATATTAAAGACATTCGCTGCTGGCTTTACAGGTTGGCTTGGTGTTTTTGTTTGTGACTCAGCTGCAATTTCTTGTACTTGTTTTTCTTCCTGCTGTGCGACGGGTTTAGATTCTGTCCCAGAAGTAAGTTTTAATAAACGACGTAAAATCTCAGAAGCACTTTCTCCAATACTTTGTGTGTTACTTGCAATGTATTGATATAGCTCGTCATCTATTTCTATCTTTTTCATGCGTTTCCTGTCATCTATGCTAATTAGGAGCAACTCATTTCAATTGTCACTTAGTATATCCAAATTTAACTTATTACTCTATGGCTTTGCATTTTTACTCTTCAATGTCACAATTAGCGCCAAATTTGGAGGATTTATGCAGTTAAACTATCAACAAATTGGCGACCAAGCCAAACCTAGTGTATTTGTTATGCACGGACTATTTGGTTCTTTGGAAAATGTAAATGTGGTGGCAAAAGCACTTGCTGAACATTTCAATGTGATTAACGTCGATTTGAGAAACCACGGTCGCTCTTTTCATGATGAGCAAATGTCCTATCCAATAATGGCAAATGACATCAAAGCACTAATGGATGAGTTAAAACTGGAAAAAATACACCTCGTTGGTCACTCGATGGGTGGTAAAGTGGCAATGCAATTCGCCCAGTTATTCCCAGAAAGCATCAACAAACTTGTCGTATTAGATATTGCACCTGTTGATTATCACTCAAGACATGATGCAATAATTGCTGCGCTGAACGAAGTGCAAAAAAGTGATGTTTCAAGTCGTAGTGAAGCAGATACTATCATGTCGCAGTATATTGAAACCGTCGGCGTGCGTCAGTTTTTGCTCAAAAGTTTGGCAAAAAATGAAGAAGGCAAACTTGCTTGGCGTTTCAATTTAGATGTAATTACTGAAAAATACGATACAATCACATCAAATATTAATGAAACTCATTCCTGTTTGTGCAATACTTTGTTCATTAAAGGGAATAATTCTGACTACATCCAACCTGAGCATAGGGATGCCATCGCTCGTTTTTTCCCAAATGCGCGAGCAAAAATAATACAAGGTGCGGGTCACTGGTTACATGCAGAAAAGCCCGAAGCGGTAAATCGCTCAATTATTGATTTTCTTCAATAAAACGAATCGAATTTACCGTTATAAACTTAATTTATGCATTTAGGTTATGTTATAGTAGCCGCCGTTTAAGTATTGAGTAGAGCTCAGATGGTCAGTCAATTTATAAATGAATTTGAAACGCTAGGGCTGTGGTTTGCGCTAGCTGGTATATTCTTTTTCATCGGTATGGCGATTCAGGACGTACTGAAAAAAGGTGACGTGCCAAAGTTCGGACGCTATATCGTTTGGCTGGTGTTGTTTCTAGGTTGCTCTGGATTTATAGCAAAAGGCTTGATCCAAGTGTTTTGGCAAGGCGCAGGTGTTGGATAATGGCCAAGGCTGAAACAGATAGAACGACTATCGACCTATTTGAAAATGAAAAACGTCCCGGACGTCCTAAGACAAATCCACTGCCACGAGAAGTGCAGTTAAAGGTTAACAAGCGCAATCAAATAAAGAGAGATCGTGCTCGTGGCCTAAAAAGGGTAGAATTTAAGGTTTCATCAGAGTTGTATCAAGCGCTAAGTGATATGGCAGAGTCGCAAAACATTAGTCGAAGTGCACTCATCGAGACCATCTTACAAGAAAAGTTAGCGGTTAATAGATAGAAGGTAAGCAATTAATGGCAAGCGTAGGTATTTTTTTCGGCAGTGATACTGGTAATACAGAGCACGTTGCTAAAATGATTCAAAAAGAGCTGGGCAAAAAGCTCGTAGACGTAAAAGATATTGCTAAAAGCAGT
The DNA here is from genome assembly GCF_022347825.1 of Pseudoalteromonas sp. OF7H-1. Taxonomy (NCBI): domain Bacteria; kingdom Pseudomonadati; phylum Pseudomonadota; class Gammaproteobacteria; order Alteromonadales; family Pseudoalteromonadaceae; genus Pseudoalteromonas; species Pseudoalteromonas sp. OF7H-1. The sequence continues at coordinate 163,772 of NZ_JAKRFX010000006.1, forward strand.
AAAGAAGAGATTGCTGAGTTCGATTTACTACTATTCGGCATTCCAACTTGGTATTACGGCGAAGCACAGTGTGATTGGGATGATTTTTTCCCTGAGCTTGAAGAAGTCGATTTTGAAGGCAAGCTAGTTGCAATCTTTGGCTGTGGCGATCAGGAAGATTATGCTGAATACTTCCTCGATGCGATGGGCATGGTTAATGACATTGTTACTGAACGCGGTGCGATTGTAGTTGGTCACTGGTCTACTGACGGTTATGACTTTGAAGCATCAAAAGCTGTGGTTGAAGACGGTAAGTTTGTTGGCCTTGGGATAGACGAAGACCGCCAACCTGAGCTAACAGAGCAACGTGTTAAACAATGGTGCGCACAAGTATATGATGAAATGTGCTTAAGCGAGTTGGAAGATTAATTCCATTTGCTTTGCACTTGCTGCCCGAGCAAGTTATTCTTAGGTATAGCGTCGTGAATATTGACCTAAGACAAATTATAACTAACAGATTGAGACAGATTTAATGACTGATCACAACTTAGAGCTTAAAAAGGCTGGTTTAAAAGTAACGCTTCCACGCATCAAAATTTTAGAGATCCTTCAGTCTCCTGATAATCAACACATCAGCGCAGAAGATGTGTACAAGATCTTATTAGACAAAGGTGAAGAAATTGGCCTAGCTACGGTATATCGCGTACTAAACCAATTTGATGATGCTGGTATTGTAACACGTCACCACTTTGAAGGCGGTAAATCTGTTTTCGAGCTGTCTGGCAGCACGCACCATGATCACTTGGTATGTTTAAAATGTGGCAAAGTTGTCGAATTTGAAGATGACGTTATTGAAACACGCCAAGAAGAAATCGCGAACAGCAATGGCATCAAGCTAACAAATCACTCACTATATCTATACGGTGAGTGTGAAGATAAAGAAGCGTGCAAAAAGTACGCTGAGGAAAATGGTAACTAACCTACCTTTTCGCCAATTTAAGCATTAAGCCAGCAAATTGCTGGCTTTTTTAATTTGCTGCATAAACACCTCCTTCCATTTATATGGTCACTATATCGTAGAGTACAATTCCAGCTGATCTTTGTATGCTTTTTTAAAAGCAGCTCTAGAAACGCAAGTCTCTAGATACTTTCGGCAATAGCTATATTGTTTTAGCCCATCAAACCTATCGACCAAACGAAGTACATCAGCCATCGCGATGTCTGCAACAGAAAATTGCTCAGCCAACCAAGTTTTTCCCCGAAGATATTCATTCATGTGTTTCAAGCGACTATGTAAAAATCGCTCTATCGCTTTGCTGCCATCACTCTCAAAAGTATCTCCAGAAAATTTCAAAATTGTCCATGGAAGAGTTGCCATTTCTACAGAGTTGAGCGCGGCGAATAACCACTGTATTACCGATGACCTATTCTCTGTGGATATTAATTCATCGCTATGTTCAGCGATGTATAACAGACCAGCACCACTTTCGAATATTTCCTTATCTTCATGGCTAAGCCAAGGAACTTGGCCAAATGGTTGATGTAAATAATGCGTATTTTCTCGTTCATTGAAAGCGCTAAGTTCTATATCATAGGGTATGCCCGCCTCTTCTAGCGCCCAGCGCAAGCGAATGTCCCTGACATACCCTCTTGGCAGCTCAGGCACCCAATCAAACGTGGTAATGGTAAAGTTCGGCATATATCAGCTCCATGTCAATTGGACTGATAACTCAGCCCAATTTAATAACTAAGGTTAACACTCTACTATGGTCTTAAAGCCACCATAGATAAGCTTTTTGCCATCAAACGGCATTGGATTAGCTTCTTGATCGCAAATAGGATCTTTAAATACTTCTGCCATTCCAGCATCACGGACTTCTTTTGAAGGCCAAGTGATCCAGGAAAACACCACTGTTTCATCGGGCTTACACTTTACAGCCAGTGGAAAAGAGGTAAGCGTTCCATCAGGAACATCATCCCCCCATGCCTCGACAACGCGTTCTGCCCCAAATTTTTTAAACACTTTTGCCGCTTTACTGGCGTGCGTTTGATATTCTTCGCGCTTATTGGTGGGTACGGCGCATACAAAACCATCAATATAACTCATCTTTGACCCCTCTATTATTCTCGTCTTTGTGCTTCATAGCTGACATTGTTCTCGTCTTGCAACTCGCGAACAGGCCGAATTTCGATGCTGCCATAGCGTGCAGGCGGAATTTTGCTAGCCGCTTGGATGGCCTCATTTAAGTCTTTAACATCGAGTAAATAAAATCCCGCAAGCTGCTCCTTAGTTTCTGCAAACGGGCCATCGGTAATATCAACTTTACCCGCTCGTATCCGTAGTGTTGTCGCACTTTGAGTTGAGAGTAACGCATTACCCCCTATCATTTGCTCGCGCTCTTTTAATGATTCCCCGCACGCGATGCATTCACGGTTAAGTGCATCCCATTCATCTTGTGAGAGCTTTTCCATTGCTTGTTCATCGTAATAAACCAAAGCGACATATTTCATAGTGTGTCCAGCTCCTTATTAATTAGTATCTGAATAGCGAGCGTCTTTTGCTGCTCGCTTTCACTTAGCTATTCCGTGCTCAAAGTTAATTAACCTGAGGTTTGGATAAGGAATGTTCCAACTCATTGTTGCTAAAGCACAACTTAGTTTTTTCCTTGTCTAGCCAGAGAGTTTTAGGGAAAACAAGGCGAATTTACGCACCAATAGCTGGCTATTGGAAGTGAATTCAACGCAGTTAGCGCTAAAACTGGCTGCTAGAAAGGCATTAATTATCCGCAGCTCAGGTTAATTAGTATTACTAGGTAACATCACCATCCACGCAACACCAAATTTATCAACGACTTGACCATAAAGGGGGGACCAAAATGTTTCTTGTAATGGCATTCTGACCGTGCCACCATCGGCTAGAGCATTGAATGCCCGGTGAGCTTCTTGTTCAGAATCAATGGTTATAGACAGGCTAAATCCTGCAAACGGAGCATCATCACCACAGCCGTCAGATGCAAAAATCTTCATATCGCCAATACTAAACTCACAGTGCATTACTTTATCTGAAAAGTTTTCTGGTATCGCACCATCAGGGATAGGATCTGGACTTTCGTTAAAGCGCATAAGCAGACCGACTTTGGCATATAGATGCTGTTGATAGTATTCAAGTGCCTCTTCGGTACGCCCTGCAAAAAACAAATAATTGCAAACATGTGCAGTTTGCATCGCAATCTTTTGTCTTAATTGTTCTTCGTCTTCGAGGATTTCGCCGCTGGGATCGATATCTGCAAAGTCAGCCATTTCATAAAACGGTCTAACTTCAATATCAGATTCCTCATTCATGGGATTAGGACAGCGCTTAACCCATTCTAGCGCCTCTTCCATTGATGTTACTTCCCATACCCAATAACCTGCAATTAACTCATTAGTCTCTGCAAAAGGTCCTTTAGTTACTATGCGCTCTTCGCCTTTAAAACGAACGCGAACTCCCTCTTTACTCGGCTTTAAACCATCACCAGAAGTCATTATTCCAGCATCAACTAATGCATTATTGAATTCTCCCATCGCAGCCATTAATTCCGCGGTTGGTAACTCCCCTGCTTCAGACCCTTCACTCGCTTTTACAATCACCATTACTTTCATCGTCAATTCTCCTGTTGTTAAATAGAGCTGGATAACCAAAGGTTACCTGCGGTGTTAATATATAAAGTGCTCTATACAATCTAGTCGAATGCATTCTCTAGAGATCGACAAAGTAAGGAAAATTTTCTTAATTAATTTTCACCGAGCTTGAGAAGCTTTTGTTTGAGAATTCTTTGCTCTGGTAATTGCGTTGTTAAGTTGAGAGCCGTTTTAAATGCATTAATCGCACTAGCCGTTCTGCCAGCACGAGATAATAGTTCGCCATAAGCCGCATGAGCCAAGTGGTACCTTTGCATTTCTTTGTGCTCAAATAGCCGTTCTATAATGGTAATACCCGCATCTGGGCCGTCTTTCATAGCGATTGCAACCGCTTGGTTGAGCTCAATAACAGGAGACGGGCTTACTTGGTGTAGCTGAGCATATAATTCAACAATCCGTGACCAATCTGTCGCCGCTGCGGTTGTCGCAACTGCATGAGTCGCAGAGATAGCCGCTTGAATGGTGTAAAAGCCATATTCACCGGCGCGCATTATTTCAGCGACCAACTGCGTACCTTCTGCAATCATACCTTTACTCCAAAGGTTTCGGTCTTGATCTTCCAGTAAAATAATGTCGCCACAGGCATTGGTGCGCGCCGCCTTTCTTGCATCATTCAGGAGCATCAGGGCGAGTAACCCCGCCACTTCTGGATCTGGCGTTAGAGAATAAAGTAAACGAGTTAAACGGATGGCCTCCGAAGTCAGCTCACTGCGTATTGCAAGTTCGCCTTGTGTTGCTGAATATCCTTCATTAAAGACCAAATAGATAACTGTCAGCACCGCATCAAGTCGGTTGTTAAAGTCAGTGTCGTCTGGCAGCTCGAACGGAATACGGGCATCACGGATCTTCGCTTTGCCGCGCACAATTCGTTGTGCCATTGTTGTGTTAGACACCAAAAATGCACTGGCAATTTCTTCTGTTGTTAGTCCACAGACCTCCCGCAGAGTAAGCGCAACTTGTACTTTTGGATCAATAGCCGGATGGCAGCAAGTAAAAATTAACCGCAATTGGTCGTCTTCAATTGCATTAGCGCTTTGTTCTTGAGCTTGGCCTGCGATGTCAGAAACCCCCTCCACTTCAGTAGCAGCAACTTCTAGCTTTTCTCTTTGACGTTGCTGTTTACGTATTGCATCAATCGCTTTAAAGCGACCAGTAGAAATTAACCAAGGGACTGGGTTTTCTGGCATGCCTTGAGTAGGCCAATGTTTTAACGCCACATTAAACGCGTCTTGCAATGCTTCTTCCGCTAACTCAAAGTCACCTAGAAGGCGGATCAGTGTGGCGTAAATTTTCCGGCTTTCTTGCTTGTACAGCACTTCTATAGACTTACGAATAGCATTGCTATCGCAAGCAAGTTGATTGCTCATCACTTTCCTTCGTCAACTAGGTTATCGCCATTTGAATTGGTATAGTCACTATTTCATAAATCAGCAAGAGCCTCAACTTGACACCATCACTCTGAAAGACTCAGCAGATTGGTTTTAGCCTGGGCAGATCCACCTTCTTTTTCCTATACTCTGCTCGCGATGCAATTAAAGCAACCGGGGTTTGCATTGTGAATATGCACATATTCGATTTTATGGTCGTCAAATATGGTATGGAGGCAGTCTTTAATTTCCATTCCTTTTACTATTTGCGCCTCAATCATTACACCCAAGCTGTCGTAGGCCCTGATGGACAGTGATCTGGTTTGCAAGATTTCTGGCACTTCATTTACTTTAGGCTCTGCCAGTACTGCATTTTCCCTCACAAAGATAGGCCCAGAAGAGCGATATGGCGATAAAGTAGTATGGTGCTGATAATGTAATAACAACACCACCTCCCCAATCTCGGCTTCTTGTAGGGAAACGCGACAAGGGTAGCCGGGTTTAGCGTCAACGACGAGCTTCTTGGCATGTAATGCCGCTAGCTCTTCATCACTTAAAGAAAATAAATGCTTAAATTGTTTGTAGTCAATCGCGTTAATTTGAAATTGTGTTGTCATGTTTACCACTCCTGCTTTCACTATAATTAGTGTAAAGAACTAGTAGTTAATGACTGGCCAGAAGTGGTACTAACACCTAAGTGTTAACAACAAATGTTTTGGGGTTTTTGGGAAAGAAAAAGTCAGGCTGACGGTCGCATAAAGCAAACTCACGTGTATTTTTATAGGGCAGCTTCATAAACCCTGCTACGCCATAATCTTGAATACTAACCGCATATTGCATGATCCGAGTCAGTAGCGCCTTAAATTGCGCCTCTTTGTTAGCATCAAGTAGCCGGTAGTAATAATGAATTTTCATCCTATCTTGCAACGATTCAAAAATGATGCAACCTGTATGATGGATCTGATTTAACTCGAACACGCATTGAATTATCTGTCTGGGCAGCTGCAGTTGCTCGTCTGGATCTTTGCCGTCTTCAAAGTATGAATGCGGGCGTGTAATTTCATTGCTCGAAATATCGCTAACGCTAAACTCGAGTTCTGGCAGATGGTCAAATTGGAACGCACCGGTGCCATCACGAGTCAATTGAATGGTTTGTCGCGCGTCGAACAAACAGCATTTAAACAAGCCTTTTTGTTTGATCCCCTGCGCAATCATTACGGTGGCATTCAACGCGTCTTTAAATGCAAGGCTTAATGTTTCATCATGTAAAATAAGACTCGACTCAACAAATACTTGCGTGTCTTTCCAGTGAAAACTGAGACCACCAACGACCGGGTATTTTGCCAGTCTGCTGATTGAGGCCAAAAAGGCTTTCTCGGTATCGCCGGTATCAAACAAAAACTCTTTATAGTATCTATCTAATTGCGCGTCGTTTACGTCTCTTAGATTGTGTTTATCGTCAGCACGACGCAAAAACTGCTTGCGTGAGCTGTAGACGACTGTTTCAGGCTTAACTGTGGTTTCGTAAGTCCAAAAAGGAATGCGGGATTTTTTCTCTGACAGTGTTAAATCCGGTAAATACATTTTTGCCATTGCTGGCATATTACGAACAAAGTAATCCCCTGCATTATCCCTCGTTGCTTTGTCTTTGCTAAGCATGCCATCCAGCACCTGCGCAAATACTTTTGGCAGCCCCAAAGCGCTAGCAGGAATGACCTGAGCACCAAAGCGACATGATTGTGCACTAGCCAGTGCATAAATCGTCGATGCAACGCCTTGTTCATCGAAGCGAGGAGAAGATTGTGCACCCGACATTTGCTCATCGCCAATAAAGTACACATCTCCCATCCGAGCGTTAGTCGTACTTACATCAGATGACATCAAATCCATGATATTGCTCGCGATAGGCTCGCCATACACGTCCACCTGAGCATAGACAGAGCTTCCCCAATCAACCAAAGAGAAACCATCGGAAGCTTCATCCCAAACGATATTGGATGGCTTAATATCTCCATGAACGATAGGCTGAGGAGACATGCCATTGCGACGCTCACGCAAATCAACCAACACATTCCTGAGTTTTAGCGCGAGGCTCACCAACTCATGCGCTTTAAAACGGCCCTTTTTGAGTGAAATCTTTTCTAAGTCTTCACCAGGGGCACGCTCCATCATTAAAATGCCTTGCTTTTTTACTCGCTCGAAGGCATAGAAGTTTGGCACCATCGGGTTGTCAATTTGCGACAACATATAGCCTTCATCTTCAAGCCTATCACGCACACTTTGGGCAAGTGTGATCCGAGAAAATTTAAACACCCAGTCTTTCCCCATATCACTTGTACCAGCAAATACGAAGCCAAATGCACCGGAGCCAATTACCTCAACATGTTTATAGCCAAGTTGGCTCAATTGTTTTTTACAGATATTCAGCCATTGACGGTGCTTTTTTGCATCATGATGAGACAGTAAGTAGATGGACTGCTGTTCGTTGATATAGAAGTGTTGGATGGATTTTTCAGACATAATTGTACGCAGAAAAAGCAATAAAAAAGGTCGGCATTAGCCGACCTCATTGGGTATTAACCTTGCTGTTCTATCTTAGCCCACGAATCACGTAGACCAACAGTTTGGTTAAACATTAGCGCTTCTGACTTGTTATCACGACAGAAGTAACCTAAACGCTCAAACTGATAACCTTGTTCAGGTTTAGCGTTTGCAAGCGCTGGCTCAAGTTTGGCATTTGCAATGGTTACCAAAGAGTCTGGGTTTAACACTTCCGTGAAATCTTCAGCAGCCGCTGGGTTTGGCACAGTAAATAGGCGGTCATACTGACGCACTGGCGCTTCAATACAATGTGAAGCAGATACCCAGTGAATTACGCCTTTCACCTTGCGACCATCTTCTGGGTTTTTACCCAAAGTATCAGGGTCGTAACTACAATAGATTGTCGTAATATTACCGTTTTCGTCTTCTTCAATGCGCTCAGCTTTAATCACATAAGCATTACGAAGACGCACTTCTTTACCTAGCACCAAACGCTTGAACTTTTTGTTCGCTTCTACGCGGAAATCTTCTTGTTCAATGTAGACTTCGCGGGTAAACGGTAGCTCACGCTCACCCATGTCTAATGTTGGGTGATTAGGCGCTTGTAGCATTTCAACTTTATCTGCATCAAAGTTTTCAATGATTAGCTTAACAGGGTCAAGTACCGCCATTGCGCGTGGTGCATTTTCGTTTAAGTCGTCACGGATACACGCTTCTAGCATGCCCATTTCAACCATGTTGTCCATTTTGGTTACGCCAATGCGCTTACAAAATTCGCGAATTGCAGCTGGTGTATAACCACGACGACGAAGCCCTGCAATTGTCGGCATGCGCGGGTCATCCCACCCTTCAACATGGTTATTAACAACCAAGTCATTGAGCTTACGCTTCGACATCACCGTGTATTCAAGGTTTAAACGAGAAAACTCGATTTGCTGCGGATGACACTCGATGCTGATGTTATCTAGCACCCAGTCGTACAAACGGCGGTTATCTTGGAACTCTAATGTACAAAGTGAATGCGTGATCCCTTCAAGCGCATCGGAAATACAGTGCGTAAAGTCATACATCGGATAGATGCACCACTTATCACCGGTTTGATGATGGTGTGCAAAACGTACACGATAGATGATAGGGTCGCGAAGCACCATAAATGAGCTTGCCATGTCAATCTTAGCACGAAGAACACATTCCCCTTCTTTAAACTCGCCATTTCTCATTTTTTCGAATAAGGCTAAGTTCTCTTCAGGTGAAGTGTCACGATAAGGGCTATTTTTGCCAGGCTCAGTCAGCGTGCCGCGATATTCACGCGCCTGCTCAGGCGACAAGAAGCAAACGTACGCTTTGCCATTTTCGATTAGCTCAACTGCGTAGCTATAGAGCTTGTCAAAGTAATTTGATGAATAGCAAATTTCGCCATCCCATTCGAACCCTAGCCACTGTACGTCTTGTTGGATCGACTTAACGTAATTGATGTCTTCTTTTTCTGGGTTGGTATCGTCAAAGCGTAAGTTGCACTTACCTTGATAATCTTGGGCAATACCAAAATTTAAGCAAATTGATTTAGCATGGCCAATGTGTAAAAAGCCATTTGGCTCAGGTGGAAAACGTGTGTGCGTGGACGCATGTTTGCCACTGGCAAGATCCGCATCAATAATGTTGCGAATAAAGTTTGATGGGCGATTTTCAGTTTCCGCCATAGGAAATCTTTCCTCTGAATTATGCTCTTAGTTAACCTCGGCATTATTACAAAAACTCAGCCGAACTTACAGCAATTATCTGCGCTGTATCAGGATTTATTCATTTGGTTAAATGTTCATCAGATTTTTGTGACAAATTTTGTTCTAGCGCAATATTTCCGTCACAACTTCATCCTATAGTTGCGCCATCTCAGTGTTTATACCACAAACACTGCTTAAGTCACGTTACCGAGGAAAGGACAAAAGTAATGGCTTCAATGAATTTGAATCGTGTTTATATATCAACTAAGGCTAGGAACAATCACTATATTCTTGCTGAGTTTAAACCGGATGATGCATTCTATGCATGTTTTGACTCCAGCAGCGCGTGTTACGAGCGTTTGTCTCGCCAGCTATTCGCACTGTGTGACGAATATGAGCTGCATAATGTACATGTAATTGCGAACGATAAATTGCCGGTGGTGCGTTACCATGACGAAGCCTATACTATGCAAACAGAAAAGCAGATTTTGTTTTTCTATAATCCTAAGTTCCACGAAGCGCACCAAACTTATCTCAATGACGGATACCAAGCGCGTAAAATCCGCTTATTATTTTTAGCCACGGGTAATGAATTACGCGCCAATGCAGCGACCTTCCACAACAAAGTGAAAAAGGTGCTAGATGCACTTAAAGAAGGCTTTTCTCCGCTAGAACCTCAGTTTAGAGTGCGAGACCACCAACATTTAACCTATGACCTATTTGCTAAAGCGAAAGGTGACAAAGAGTCGTATGGTTATAAGTTGCGTGCACTTTACCCACGTTATCAAGCCAGAAACTGCACGTTACCAGAAGAATATAGTGAAATGACCTACGCGACCTTTAACATTCCAGTGTCACGTGCAATAAAAACAGAGTTCCAAAGCCAAATGCGCCCTAGTGATTACGGACAATTCTATCGCACACTAGAAGACGCATTTCTGTCTTCTTGTGCCGATAAACAGCTCAATATGGTAGCAATGGTAGCCGATGGCCGTCTGCCTATCATCAGAAGCGCCAAACTCGATAAGTCCGATACTAACCGAGAGCTACAAAAGCTGAGTTTTGATACCGGCTCCGGTGACAATCAAATTTACTCGCTATTTAACGAAGCAAACCTAGTGGACACCATTCGCTTTGTGATCGTTGCCAATGACAAAGACAAAAAAGACATGGGCTATGGTCGTTTTATGAATCACGTAGAAACGGCTATTAAACGCTTTGTTGCGCAACTTCCTGTTAATGTTGAAAAGCAAGATGTCAACGTACGCTTCTTCCAGCATATTAGTTACGACTATTAATAGATAAAAGGGAGCATTTTCTATTAGGGTGTACTTTTGTCACCCTAAGGCAAAGGAATATGCTCCAATTTATCACCGGGGATCATATCGAACCTGCCCTCACGCCAATCTTGCTTCGCTTGTTCAATACGGGATTTACTAAAAGAAACAAAGTTCCAATCAATATAAGGGACTTTTTTAAACGCCTCTCCACCGAGCAATACCACTCTGCTATTCTCATTGAAATGTAATTGCGCGTCGTCGTCTTCAAGTAATACAAATGCTCCTGCACTATATGATTTATTCGACACCACCACTTCGCCGTAAATCACATATACGCCAACTTCTTGTGTCTGATCAGGCCTTTCAATATGTCCGCCAGCTTTTGCCATCACATCAACATAAAACATAGGTGAAAATGTTGGGACAGGAGAATGCAAGCCATATGCACTGCCGATAATGACCCTAGCCATCACCCCTTCTAGTTGCCTAGTAGGCAAGTCAAAACGGTTTATATGTGAGAAACTGGGTTCAACTTCAGCATTTTCTTCCGGTAACGCCACCCAGCATTGCAAACCATGAATAGTATGTGATTGCGCTTTGGTTTCAAACGATTCTCTCTCCGAGTGTACAATGCCGCTCCCTGCTACCATCCAATTTACATCCCCTGGATGGATCTCAAGTTGATTACCAAGAGAGTCACGATGGAGCAAGTTACCTTCAAACAAATAAGTGAGAGTTGCAAGCCCAATATGTGGATGCGGCCTTACATCAATACCATCACCAGCACTGAAGTTACCTGGGCCCATTTGATCAAAAAAGATAAAAGGACCTACCATACGTTTCGCACGCTGCGGAAGTACGCGGTTTACTGAAAGACCACCGATGTCATGTGCTTTGCCATTTAGTTGAATTGCCATTACTTTGCTCCATCATGTTTTGTTTTATTATGGAGCTCAGTAACCAGAAGTAAAATGCGCAATTATAGATACAAGCATTCTAGAAAATAGAATCACACCGCTTTGTACCAAGTGAGGCCTGAATACGGTTGCTGCTGCAAACTTTTTAACCGACTTTGCAAACTACCACTATGGATCTCGAGTTTGTGATGATCGGGGTCATAAATATAGAGCGAGTCTCCTTCGCTGCTATTTTGCTGCCATACGCCAACCCCGTTTTCCAATAATGTTTTAGAAAAAGTTGTAAAGTCTTCGGCAGCAATATTGAACGCTACATGACTGTAATCTGAGCTTGGAGATACCTCACCTAAAGATAAGCAAAGCCATACGTCACCAAGCGTTAAATATGCCCCTTTGTCCCAAGTTACCCAAAGATCAAACCCTAGCAAACCGCAGTAAAAATCCAGTGATATGTTTAGGTTAGATACTACTATTGTAATGTGATTTATACCTGTAAGCATTTCGCCTCCAGCTAGACACGAAAAAAGCCGCGACCAAAGGTACAACGGCTTTAACAACCAGAATTATTTTTCTTGATGTAGGCTAGCTACAAAAAGAAGCGTTACAGTGCCTGTTCAAGCTCTGGTAACGCATCAAATAGATCCGCAACAAGGCCATAATCAGCCACTTGGAAAATGGGGGCCTCTGGGTCTTTGTTGATAGCGACAATGACCTTAGAATCTTTCATACCCGCAAGGTGTTGAATTGCGCCGCTGATCCCAACTGCAATATATAAGTTAGGCGCCACAATCTTACCGGTTTGGCCCACCTGCATATCATTAGGCACAAAGCCCGCGTCAACAGCAGCACGCGATGCACCAATTGCGGCCCCTAGTTTGTCAGCAATACCATTTAGCAAGGCAAAGTTTTCACCGTTTTGCATACCACGGCCACCTGAAATAACAACCGGTGCGGCAGTTAATTCAGGGCGCTCAGATTCAGTTTGTTCAATGCTCACAAACTCACTCACTTGAGAGGCAATACTTTGCGAGCGATCCTCAATGTCACATGCTGCTTGAGTCTCTACGGCATCAAATGCTGATCCACGCACAGTGATAACTTTTTGTGAGTCTAATGATTTTACAGTCGCAATTGCATTACCCGCATAAATTGGACGCTTAAAGGTGTCTGCATCAATCACATCGATAATTTCTGAGATCTGTGATTTGTCGAGTAACGCCGCGACACGTGGCGCGATATTTTTACCTGTGGTAGACGCTGAAAACAAAATGTGTGAAAAGTCACTTGCTAATTCAACAACTAGCTCAGATGTGTTTTCTGCCAATTGATGTTCGAATGAAGCATCGTCAACAGCAACCACCTTTTGTACGCCAGCGATCTGTGCAGAGTGATTGGCAGCCTCAGCAATATTGTGACCTGCAACTAATACGGTAATGTCGCTTGCGATTTTTGTTGCAGCAGCAACCACCTTAGCGGTTTCAGGTTTCAATACACCATTTTCATGCTCAGCAATAACTAATACGCTCATGAGATCACCTTTGCTTCTGTTTTTAACTTGTTTACTAACTCTTCAACGCTCTCAACCATCACGCCACCAGAGCGCTTAGCTGGCTCTTCAACTTTCACCAATTCAATACGAGGAGCTAAATCAACGCCTAACGAATCCGCAGCGATTACGTCTAGTGGTTTACGCTTAGCTTTCATGATATTTGGCAATGAAGCATAACGAGGTTCATTTAAACGCAAGTCTGTTGTCACGACAGCTGGAAGTGATAGCGATACCGTTTGCAAACCGCCATCAACTTCACGCGTCACTTGCACTTTATCGCCTTCAACTACAACTTTAGAGGCAAAAGTGCCCTGAGCACGTTTAGTTAATGCCGCTAGCATTTGTCCTGTTTGGTTATTATCAGAATCGATAGACTGTTTACCTAGAATGACCAGTTCCGGACTTTCTTGTTCCACTACCTTAGCCAGTAGTTTTGCAATGTGCAGAGATTCAAGCTTTGCGTCTGTTTCAATGTGAATCGCTTTATCTGCCCCCAGTGCAAGCGCCGTTCTTAGCTGCTCTTGACAAGCTTTATCGCCAATTGATACGGCAATAACTTCCGTTGCGGTGCCAGCTTCTTTTAAACGAACCGCCTCTTCTACTGCGATTTCACAAAATGGGTTGATCGCCATTTTAACATTGCTCAAATCAACATCACTGTTGTCAGATTTGACTCTTGCCTTTACGTTGTAATCAATCACGCGTTTGATTGGCACAAGTACTTTCATGGTTACTCCATCATCTGGTTATTCTCTAAGCTGACGTCTACGTCAACAAATTATTTTATTGGTTTCAGACTACTTCCTGTTGACGTAAACGTCAACCTCAAATAACCTTAGTTTAACGAAAATCAAACTAAAGCCTCTCTTTAGTTAATCTACCGTCAAATAGTGTGAGGTTAATAATGGTCGAACGTGAAACCATGGAGTTTGATGTTGTGATAGTTGGTGCAGGTCCTGCGGGCCTGTCTTGCGCTATCCGACTCGCTCAACAGGCTCAAGAAAAACAACAAGAATTAATGATCTGTGTAGTCGAAAAAGGCTCAGAAGTAGGTGCACATATCTTGTCGGGTGCAGTATTTGAAACCAAAGCACTAGACGAACTTATCCCTGATTGGGCTGCAAAGGGCGCTCCCGTAACAACGAAAGTGACGGGTGACGACATTTATTTATTCAAAAATGAAACCAATGCCACCAAACTGCCTCATTTAGTGGTACCAAAAACATTTAGAAATGACGGCAACTATATTGTTTCGATGGGGAATGTTTGCCGTTGGCTCGCTGAACAAGCAGAGCAACTTGGCGTTGAAATTTTCCCAGGCTTTAGCGCCCACTCTCTAATTGTTGAAGAGCAACAAGTTAAAGGTATTATTACCGGTGATATGGGCCTAGATAGAGATGGCCAGCCTAAAGACAGCTATATGCCTGGAATGGAGCTTAGAGCGAAATATACCGTATTTGCTGAAGGTTGCCGTGGCCACTTAGGCAAACAACTTATAGCTGAATTTAAACTGGATAAAGACGCTTCCCCTCAACACTATGGCATCGGCTTTAAAGAAATTTGGCAAGTAGACCCAAGCAAGCATAAAGAAGGTCTTGTTGTACACGGCACAGGTTGGCCGCTCGACAATGATACCCATGGCGGTTCATTTATGTATCATGCTGAAAACAATCAAGTCGTGGTCGGGTTAATCATCGACTTAAATTACACTAATCCACACCTAAGTCCATTTGATGAATTTCAGCGTATGAAGCATCACAACACCTTTGCGAGTGTACTGGAAGGTGGTGAGCGCATTGCCTATGGTGCTCGCGCAATCGCCAAAGGTGGCTTCCACAGCCTACCTAAAATGCATTTCCCAGGTGGTTTACTGATTGGCTGTGACGCAGGTACCCTCAACTTTGCCAAAATTAAAGGCAACCATACAGCAATGAAGTCCGGTATGCTTGCAGCCGATGCCATCATTGAGGCACTCAGCCAAGAGAGCGCTCCGTCAGACTTGGTAAGCTTTGCCGACAAATTTAAGGCAAGTTGGCTTTATGATGAGCTTTATCAATCTCGCAACTTTGGCCCAGCAATGCATAAGTTAGGTCGTATTATGGGTGGCGCCTACAATATGATCGACCAAAACATTTTCTCAGGTTCGCTACCATTTACTATTAAGGACGAACATCAGGATCACGCACAGCTTAAGCTTGCATCTGAATCGCAAACTATAAGTTACCCAAAGCCGGACGGTAAATTAAGTTTTGACAAACTTTCTTCCGTATTTTTATCGAATACCAATCATGAAGAAGTGCAACCATGTCATTTACAGTTAAAAGATTCTGATATACCAATCAAAGTGAATTTAGCTAAGTTTGATGAGCCTGCACAGCGCTACTGCCCCGCAGGCGTGTATGAAGTAAACGAAAACGAGCAAGGTGAGAAGCAGTTTGTCATCAATTCGCAAAACTGTATTCATTGCAAAACCTGCGATATTAAAGATCCGAGCCAAAATATTACCTGGGTCACACCAGAAGGGGCTGGTGGTCCGAACTATCCAAACATGTAATACCAATAAATCCTAAATTGCGGGGGCGAAATGCCCCTTTCTTTCCTATACTTAGCGTATATTTTTAAAATAGAGTTGAGTCTATGCCACAACAATCCGTCACCTTTCGATTTTTAGCAGAGCCCACCGACGTCAACTTTGGCGGTAAAGTACACGGTGGTATGGTCATGAAATGGATTGATCAAGCTGGGTATGCTTGCGCCGCGGGTTGGAGCGGTAGCTACTGCGTTACCGTTTCAGTAGCGGGCATGCGCTTCCACCGCCCTATTCTTGTGGGTCAGATTGTTGAAGTTTCCGCGCGCATTGCCCACACCGGAAACACCAGTATGCAGATTTTTATTCAGGTGCGCTGTGGCGATCCAAAAACGCAGCGACTTGTCGAAACCAATCACTGTATTATCAGCTTTATCGCCATGGACCAAGCTGGGTATCCAATTCAAATTCCGCAGTTTAAAGCGAAAACCGAAGAGGAGAAAAAATTGGAAGCCTATGCGGTGAAAATGAAGGAAATAGCGATCCAGACCGAATCGCTATTAGAAGAAACCTTGTCCGATAGTAAATAACATAAAGGTCTGATAACAATAATTGAAGTGTAGAAGTTCAGCTA
This sequence comes from Pseudoalteromonas sp. OF7H-1, assembly GCF_022347825.1. Classification (NCBI taxonomy): domain Bacteria; kingdom Pseudomonadati; phylum Pseudomonadota; class Gammaproteobacteria; order Alteromonadales; family Pseudoalteromonadaceae; genus Pseudoalteromonas; species Pseudoalteromonas sp. OF7H-1. Next base: position 179,968 of record NZ_JAKRFX010000006.1, read on the forward strand.
CGATTGAACTTCTATCAGTTTAAAGGAGCTATTCGGCTCACCAAAAACCACGACATTACACTCGCCCCAACTTTTCGGTATATTCCATTGCATATTTTCAGCAAATTTAAATTGTGAAAACTGGTTATCACATCGTACTTCAAGGGTGTGAAGTGCGCCTGAAACCTCAGAGATAGCGAAATTGGGTCTGGATAATGCATGTGTCCAGACATCATCATTTTTGATTTCAGCGGCAATAACAAGCATCTTGCTCTTATCCGCTATCAAAGCAACGATTTCATCTATGACAGGTTGCACTGCTGACTTATAAGTGTCTTGTCCATCTAATTCCATTAGTTTTTTATGGTTTTTCAGCGCTCCTTTATATTCCTGCAGCTGAGTTTGGAGCTTAATTGCATTGATAAGGGCGTTGGCGTAGAGTTCAGATTTAACGATATCCTTACCGTGCCAGATGATCCCTCTATGCGCCTCAAGTTCTTGTCTAGGTTCAGCTGTTAGTTGAAAGTATCGCGCTTTTACTAAGTTAAAATAGGCTTCTTCATATCGATTCCAACGACCTTTTTTTGCTAGTTTATCAATATGTTCTTTAGCTTCTTCTAGTTTACTTTCGTCAAGGAGGTTATTGATGTTGCGATAACTTCTCACAAAACCTCGAGATGCTCCTTCTTCCGCATCTGACATATTGAATGAAAACATCACACTATTTTTGCACTGCTTAATCGGCTTACCATCTTTTGTGGCTGGAGAATATTGCCAACGTTTGATTGCTCGCAGTGCAGCGCGTTCGAAGCCTTTCTGTCCAGATGAATCCTCCACTATCGGAGACGCCACCGAACCATCCTCATTGATGATATAACTCAGCGTAACCCAGCCTTCACCGCCGACTAACGCAACATTACGTGGATACTGAGGAGCAACTCTTTCAACAGCCGATGCATTTACGATTGTAGATAAATGTAAGTTTGGCTCGCTTTGCGCAAATGCGTCTGTTGTGAGTGAAGCGAATAGAACTGAGGTCATTAAAGTAGATTTAATAAAATTTTCCATATCAAATTGTCCGTTATTGATAGCAGCTAAAATATAGCACAGACTTTATATTACCAACAACGCTCCTGAAATGGGGCCCTTATTTTTAGGATTTTGACTCTGATAAGAGCCGTATGTCCTTTGAAAAACGCGTGCCTTGCTGGTCCTGCACTTTAATGGAAGCTAGATAATGTAATGGCTGTAGAGGCTATGGAAACTGGAGCTAAAGATACAAAATCATTCGGGAATATTGGCTGGCTAGTTAAGCCGCGCTAAAGCAAATTCCTTGCTAACGTAAATATGGCTTTTTCACTTGCAGCGAGCGCGTCGCGTTTGCTTAAGTTGCCTTCTTTTAATAATTGTAAGCTTACTTTTTCCGCTTCTTGACTGAGCAGTACATCCATTTTAGTTGGACTTACCGCCCCTTGGGTTAAATCATTAATTATTGTTTGCAACGATGCTCTGCGCTCCGATATCGCGCGGATCAAAATAGGCTTTAGAGGAGAAGATTTGCAGAGCGCTTCTTGACAGCTTTGGTCAACCTTTCTATGAAACTCCATTATTTACACTCATCTCGTTTCAGGCGATTAAATGCTTGTAATTTTTCTCGTAAGCCTCGAATTGGTTTTATGTCTTCGACCAATTGCTTGTACTCGTATGCTCTAGTACCAATAATTTGTTCGTTATCTGTGCGTAAACTCGAACGTAAGCTATTTTGGGGCGAAAAAGTATACCGATTCATGTTGCGACTTCCATCAATATTCCATTATTTACAAGGTTATGCGAAAAATCTGAATAAATGAATTACATGACATTACAGGGCTAATTACGAGCAGGATTTTGTGAAAGTCAGGATCAATAGTAAACTTCGCTCATCTTAATTAAAACAGAGACCATAGTGGAACAAATCACTATCGAGCCCATCGGCTTTATCCAATCTCCTTATAAACAGAAGTTCGCTATCCCGAGACAACCAAGGCTTGTCCCAGAGGCAAAAGCCAAGCTTAGATTTGTTGGTGAATTCAATCGCGAAGAATTTGTTCGTGGTATTGAAGCGTTCACGCATATTTGGTTGTTGTTTCGTTTTCATGAAACCGCTGATAAAGGCTACTCTGCGCTTGTACGCCCTCCGAGACTCGGTGGCAATGAACGTAAAGGCGTGTTTGCGACTAGAGCGACTTTTCGACCCAACGGGATTGGCATGAGTGCAGTAAAGCTCGAGGGCGTAGAATATAAAAATGGTCAGCTGGATCTGTTGCTCTCCGGTGTAGATTTATTGGACGGTACACCAATCATTGATATAAAGCCGTATCTCCCCTATTCAGATGCCTTGGTGGATGCCACAGCAGGCTTTGCTGATACTCGGCCAGAAACGCAAATGTCTGTTAGTTTCTCAGACGAGGCTATTGTTTTTATTGAAAAACAAAAAAGCTATCCTGAACTTCAGCAATTCATTACCAATGTACTGAAGCAAGATCCTCGTCCAGCTTATAAAAAGAAACGCACATCACAGCAGGACTATGGTATGAGTTTGTATGATTTTAATATCCGCTGGACAGTAGATGGTGAGCATAACCATGTCACTGAAATTTCGTTAGCAAAATAGCAAATTCAGCGGCTTGCCAATAAACTTATAAATTATGAAGATGTTTAGGTATTAAAGCTTTTTAAGCGGCTACTGCACTGCTAGAATAGCCGCCAATAAGAGAACAATAAGTAACTTATACTGGAATAAGAATGCGTACGAGTGAATATATATTAGCGACTCTAAAAGAGACGCCGTCTGATGCAGAGGTGGTAAGCCACCAGCTAATGCTTAGAGCGGGTATGATCCGTAAATTGGCTTCAGGTCTTTATACTTGGCTACCATCAGGCCTAAAAGTTTTCCGCAAAGTAGAGCGAATAGTCCGTGAAGAAATGGACAAAGCGGGAGCGATTGAGCTGCTAATGCCAGTGATCCAGCCTGCAGAGCTATGGGAAGAGTCAGGCCGTTGGGAACAGTTTGGTCCTGAACTACTTCGTATTAATGACCGTCATGGCCGTCCATTTGCACTTGGTCCAACGCATGAAGAAGTGATCACTGATCTTGTACGTCGCGAAATCAACAGCTATAAGCAACTGCCGATCACACTTTATCAAGTCAGTACGAAAGTACGTGACGAAGTTCGTCCACGTTTTGGTGTGATGCGCGCGCGTGAATTCACCATGAAAGATGCCTATTCATTCCACATGACTGATGAGTGTCTTGAAAAAACGTATCACAAGATGTTCCAAGCTTACTGCAACATTTTTGATCGTTTAGGCGTTGACTACCGTCCTGTTATTGCTGACAGTGGTTCAATTGGCGGCAACCTATCGCATGAGTTCCATGTACTTGCAGAGTCTGGTGAAGATGCAATCGCATTCAGTGATGAAAGTGACTACGCTGCAAACATTGAAAAGGCAGAAGCGCTTGCACCAGCTGAAGCTCGCCCAGCGCCAAGTAAAGAACTTAACACGTTTGACACACCAGAAGCTTTCACCATCGCTGAACTAAAAGCGAAACATGGCGTTAAACCACACCGTGGTGTGAAAACACTCATCGTGTATGGCGCCCCAGACGAAGATGGTAAACGCGGCCTTGTCGCACTTATCGTTCGTGGCGATCATGATTTAAATGAGCTTAAAGCTGAGAAATTAGCACTAGTGGATTCACCGCTAGAGATGGCGAGCGAAGAAGACATTGTTAACACTATTGGTGCAAAACCAGGCTCTTTGGGGCCTGTTGGTCTTTCAATGCCTGTTATTGTCGATCGCAGCGCAGCTATCATGGCTGATTTTGTTGCTGGTGCGAACAAAGATGGTGTTCACTACAGTGGGATCAACTGGGACAGAGACGTAAGCGCTTATACTGTTGAAGATATCCGTAACGTGGTTGAAGGCGATCCAAGCCCTTGTGGTAAAGGTAAAATCCTTATCAAACGTGGTATCGAAGTAGGCCACGTGTTCCAACTTGGTACTAAGTACTCTGAAGCAATGAAAGCTGGTGTACTTGGCGAAGAAGGGAAAAACCAAACATTAACCATGGGTTGTTATGGTATTGGCGTTTCTCGTATCGTTGCCGCAGCAATCGAGCAAAATAACGATGATTACGGTATCAAATGGCCTGTTGCGATTGCGCCATTTGAGTTGGCAATCGTGCCAATGAATATGCATAAGTCTCACCGTATCCCAGAGATCGCAGAAAAGTTCTATGCAGATCTACAAAATGCGGGAATTGATGTGTTATTCGACGACCGTAAAGAGCGTCCGGGGGTTATGTTTAACGATATGGAACTTATCGGTATTCCATACACCCTAGTGATTGGCGAGCGTAACCTTGATGAAAATAAGGTTGAGCTGAAAAATCGTCAAACTGGCGAAAAACTAATGCTGGATATTGGATCTGCGGTTGAAACAATCGTTAATGCAATTAAAAGCAAATAAGCCTACGTAAATTGTATAATATAAGAGCATACAGGTGTATGCTCTTTTGTCATATTAGCTTCTCCTAACTGCCCCGCCACTGTCATCTTTGCCTCTTAGCATTGTCATTATTACGCTAAAGAGCCAAGCCATGAAAACAACATACTATCCGAGTATTTGGATCTCAGACGTACACTTGGGCTACAAGGACTGTAAAGCGAAGTTCTTGCTAGATTTTCTCAACAAAACTGAATGTGATGTACTCTATCTGGTTGGTGATATCGTTGATCTATGGTCAATGAAACGCCAGTTTTTTTGGGATCCATCCCACTATCAGGTATTAGAATGCATACAAAAAAAAGCGGGATCTGGTACACGCGTTATCTACATACCGGGTAATCACGACGAAACCTTCAGAAACTACGTTGGACAAACGCTTTTTAAAGTCGAAGTGCATAAAACCTTTATTCATACCACTTCCGCAGGTAAGCGGTTTTTATTACTACACGGTGATGATTTTGACTCGGCAACAAGATACAACAAATTGATCAGTATCATTGGGGATGCCGCTTATGATTTTCTACTCTTCTTAAATCGCTGGACCAATCGTGTACGGCGCTTATATGGCGGTCATTATTGGTCGCTTGCATCTTGGCTGAAAAAACGCGTGCATAAAGCCAGAGAGGCCATTGCCGCATTCGAGAATGCAGCAATTCATGAAGCGAAGAAACAAGGTGTCGACGGTATTATCTGCGGGCATATCCACCAACCAGAGATCCGTGTCGTAGATGGTATTGTGTACTGCAACGATGGTGATTGGATAGAAAACTGCACGGCATTGGTTGAAAACCAAGAAGGTCGTATCGAATTGCTGCATTGGTCAGATGTACAATCTGTCCTCAACGTAGTTGAAATTGACAATGTTAAAACCGATAATGTTGAAGCCGCTTAATTAGCGGCTTTAGTTCTTTCGGTCACTCTTCTTTTAATAGCTTATGCAGTAAATCGATGCGTTTATTGATACGCTTGTTTTGCACGTATGCCTCTGCGCTTAAGCTCATCATTAAAATCAAAAAGATGTATAAAACGGGTTGTTCAATAATTTCTGGGTAGCGATAAATTAAAAATACGACTGCCGTTAGCATAGCGATGATCTGGTAGAATCGTCGCTTATTATTAGGCCTCAGCGAATTAAACTCTTTTAGTATCGCTTCCTTTCGCGACATATCCTCAAACAGCGCTTGAGGACAATCCTGATTTTTCTTCATATGCTTTCACTTATGTTTAGCGAAGTTATATTAGAAATAAACAATCGCCGTTTGTTAACAATACTTGTTGCCCAAGAATGGGGAATTACCCAAGCTTTATCACTTAAAAAGACGTTTTATGAAAACAATCTCCGCTTTTCGTCAGGTGCGTTATATCACAAATGTAGTCATTGCCCAGACAATTATACCCAAAATAAACACTAGAATGCCATATTGAAAGTGCCTCACCATTGGGAACACCGCTTTATCCGTACGCTCAATAGACAAAGGATATTGCCAATGCGTTAACGCAAGTAAGAGTGGCTCGGCTTCTACGCTCATACCAGAAAGCGAAACCGTTGCGCCATACTCAGTATCAAAGACCAAATCAACAACATGATTACGACGAGTCGACGCGGTTAACCTATCCAAGTCGCTGACTGTAAACGTATTCCAGTGTACCTTAATATCGTTAACTTCATCCTTTTTTACCTCTCGTGCTTGTTTATCTGTAAACAGTAACGCAGGTAGCAGCAAACTATCTTCCTCAACCTTAATTTGGTTACAGGGTGAGTGATAGACAAAATAGTGTTTATTACTGATAAATAATGACGTCAACCAATAGCTCAAATACGTGAGCACCAAAAATACCAAACCAGCAATGTAATTTTGTGACGAGTAAAGAATAAAGCAGGTCATTAGAGCAAAAGCCCCTACCACCATCCAAACAATATGCAGCTTATGCTTAGGCGTCGGTAGTGCACATCGTAACACGGAGAATCGCGCTTCAATATCGCGATTGCGATTCATAAATAAAGGAAATAATCTTGCAAGGCTTGTGGGAGTTGAGCGCGTAGCTGATCTTCTACCTGCATCCGCGCCCGCCGTTGGTTGAACGTTATGGTCAAGAGCTGATGCAGACAAAAGTGCATTGAGTTTATCAGCTTGCCGTAAACACGAAAATGAATAGACCGCAGGCTCCTCACTTTCTGAAAGATAACTTATACCAATATAATTGAGTTGCTTGTTACAACCCGAAGATACATCTGTCACGGTTGAAAGCGGTATCACACACTCGTCTATTCGCCGAATATTTATATTCAATAACGATAGTTGTTTAGTGATAACAAACTGCTTTTGTACAGGGTCAAACATTAAACGATTACGGTATGAAAATAGTAACAATGAAATCACTAAGTAGATCGGAGCTTCCAAAAAACTTGACCCGACTAAGTGCAACACCGACGATAACAAGAATAAAATAGCTATGCCGTTAGTAACTGATTCACTGACTGACTTAAGTACCGTGGTTGATGTCATCCTACATTCCTTGAGTGACTAATATTGAAACCTACTACTTGCACAAGCTACCTAAACAGGTAGAAGACTAAATTACAAAAAGTTAAGCGCTGAATAAGGCGTTTATCGTACAGAAAAACGCCATAATTATCAATAACTCACACCTAACTGAAGCTTTACCTAAACAAAACGGTTTCTTTATTAAACCATTTAACGCAGCACACGAGTAACCCCGTCGCTAGAACGGCAGAAGCGCCAAAAATTAATGCGACGTAGCCATAATCAACCGTGCCTTTGATGATTTCTTTAATCGCTAATGCGACATTGGTAATTGGGATCAATGCGGTTTTTGCGGTTAACTCCATATTTGGCATTAAAGACATCACAATGGGAATGAAGATCCCCATGCTAAGTGGCCCCATGTAGTTTTGTGCTTCTTTAAAGGTTCTGGCGTAAATTGAGATGGCAAGTGTTAGCGACGAAAGCATCACAGCAACAGGAAGCAACAACGCAAAAATCAAGACAAAGTCTAATAATGCAACCGACGAGAAGGCGTTTTTAATCACGTCTAGCTCGACAAAGCTACTGGCAATCCCTATCCACAGCGCCATACTGGAAACCGTGATAAGCGCACAGAATATTGAACTGCTCAATACGGTTAAAAATTTACCTAACACCAGCTCAGTGCGTGAGATTGGTGTTAATAACAGCGTCTCTAAGGTGCCACGCTCTTTCTCTCCAGCGCCTAAATCAATAGCTGGATAGCTTGCCCCCATCAATACCAACGGAATTAACATGTAAGGGATAAACGCACCTAACTTCTCGCCTAAATTTTCGCGTTTGTCAGCAGTATCCACTTTAGTAATCGATATAGGCTGGAGCACTGCCACTTGCTCCGCTTGCGACAACCCCAGTGAGGTTAACTTCGCCGCTCTGAGTTCATCAGAAAACTTCTTAGCAAGTTTAGACAAACGGTCATAAATAAAGTTGATAGATTGCGCATCGTTAAACACGATTTTCCATTCACTTTTTACGCCAGACTCTAGATTTTCAACCGGATCGGATGGAATAAAAACCCCAACATCGATCACGCCTCTTCGTACCGCATCACTCAGCGCTTCGACACTATCAAGCTTTAGCTCACCAGCATATTTCTTAAAACTTTTATGATAAAAAACCTGCTCAGAGAACTTTTCAGCATAAGCTTCATTTACGATGTAATACGTATGGACTTCTTGCTTCGCTTCCATGGCGGCTTGTGAAGCCATAAAGCCGACTAACGCCATAATCACGGGAAATACCAACATCGGTAGTGCAATCACAAAGAATAGTGTTTTGCGGTCGCGCAGCAGCTCTCTAATTTCTTTTAAAAATACCTCAAACATGCTGTGCTCCCGTTAACAAATTTAAAAATGCCTGATTTAGCTCTTCACTTTGCCCCTTTGCTTTAAACTCAGCCAAACTGCCATCAAAACAGGTGATCCCTTTATCGATAACAGACACCCTATCGCACAATAACGCGACTTCATCTAAGTGATGGGTAGAAAATATAACGGGTGTACCACGTGCTTTGAGGTCGCGAATAAAAGAGATAACTGTTTGTGTGGTCATAATATCAAGGCCCGTCGTAGGCTCATCTAGTACCACGACTTTAGGGCTATGTACCACCGCCCTTGCTATATTGGTCTTTTGTTTCATACCGGTCGATAGGTGTTCAGACCTTTTATCTAAAAAGGTCTCCATCTCTAAGCGCTGAAACAGCTCATCACATTTCGCTTTTAATGCTTTTCCTTTTAAACCATGAAGTCGTGCAAAATATTCAACATTTTCTTTGGCGGTAAGACGCCCATATAACCCTGTTGACCCTGACAGAAAACCGATGGCTTTGCGTGCAACAACTGGCTTTTTCACAATATCCTGGCCATCCACTAAGATAGTACCGGCATCCGGCGTCAGTGCAGTTGAGAGCATACGCAAAGTGGTGGTTTTTCCCGCCCCATTGGGGCCGAGCAATCCAAGTACTTCACCTTGCCCACAGTGCAGGTTAACCTCTTCTACACTGTGAAAAAAACCATCACGCTCGCGAGGATCCGTCTGACTGTTTTTCTTTTTGTGTTCGCGAGTCAGGGCGAAGCGTTTTTTTAATCCATTGATAGCTATCATGCTATTTCCTTCTTTTCGGCCTGAAATAGTCCGTATTTTGATAAAATTCTAAATCTTGTGGCTCATGCCAGTTTGGGATCCCAAGCAGCGGAATGGGTGACATTTTGGTATTGTCTTCAAGCAGCCCATCATTGATCAGTGCGACCAATTTATCATCTAACCAACGATATTGTTCGCTTAGTGAAAGTTGCCAAAATGCAGCATCAACATTGATACACACCAGTTTTCCCGTTAACCCAATAAAGGGATTGGTTAGCATCTCGTAGTTTGCGTGACCAAATACAAAAGGCTTTAGGTTTTGCTGCCATTCTGAGCGATTATCGTAAAATACATTCTGCCATTGGTGTGATTTAAAGGCATTACGCCATTTATCATCATCGATTGCCAACACCAAACCACACTCATCAAAGAGTGTTAACGCGTTACGCTTTTTACTCCGCTGCTTTAAACCAAACTGCGCTATTTCTTCGATATGTAGGGCATTTAACAAAGCTTTTGTTTTTGGGAATAAACACCAAATCAACGCACCAAATAAGTCGTGCCAATTTTGACTACGCGTCGGTACCTGATGGGTTTCAAAGATAATCTCTTCATAGTATTTATCGCCAAAGTCTATCGTTTCATCGGCCACAAAGCGGGTATCATACTGTTGCAAGCTAATGCTGTTTACGTGCGAAGACAACCACTCGGGGCTTGGCCAGTCTTGTTGGCTTTTTAAGTCAAAAAGCTGATTTAAATGGGAAAATGGTTCAGCATGTAAACATGCAACCTGCCACGCCTCAGGCGCTGTAAACTTTTTCATTTGATTGAGATACTTATCATGCAATTAGCCGACTATTTTACTGAAGCGCCTGATACTTGGCAAAAGCCAATTGTAAATGAGCGTAACAGGCTACATCGCATGCTAAAATTAAGGTAATTATTAAAAATTGTGCTGTGCTTTATACCAGCTACGGATTTTCATTGATTTCTATCTCCTCTAGCCGTCTTGTCCCGCTCGAACTTTTACGCATTTTATGTTACTACTTATGGGTTCCTAACAAGTAAAAGAAAGGCAATTATGAAACTTAAACTGACGCTCAGCGCTTTATCTATGGCGGTGCTGGCGGGCTGTGTTAGCACTAGCAATAGCCCCCAAGACATCGATACTGCATACAATAGTATTAATGATGCTCAACTCAGAGCCCATATTAAAACCCTTGCCTCTGACGAGTTTGGCGGCCGTGCTCCGTCAACAAAAGGTGAAGAGCTAACGCTTGCCTATTTAACCAAACATTTTAAAGCACTTGGCTATCAGCCTGGTAATGGCAACAGCTTCTTACAAGAAGTGCCGCTTGTTTCGCTTGAAGCCGATCCTAATATGACGTTAACAATCGGTGGCAAAAACTACGAATATAAAAAAGACATGGTGATGGGCTCGGCCCGTATCAGCGAACTCGAGTCAATCAAAGATTCAGAGCTGGTTTTTGTTGGCTATGGCGTAAATGCTCCAGAGTACGACTGGAATGACTACGAAGGCCTAGACGTGAAAGGCAAGACAGTGGTGATGCTAGTGAACGATCCAGGTTTTGCTAATCCTGATTCGGGTAAATTTACCGGTGAAGCTATGACCTATTATGGTCGTTGGACGTATAAATACGAAGAAGCTTCACGCCAAGGCGCAGCAGGTGCGATCATTATTCATGAAACAGCGCCGGCTTCTTATCCTTGGAGCGTAGTAGAAAATTCTTGGAGTGGCCCACAGTTTGGCTTCCAAAAAGAAAACAACAATATGGACCGCGTTGCGGTTGAAGGCTGGGTAACAGTAGACGTTGCTAAAGAGCTGTTTCAAAAGGCTGGACTTGATTTTGACACCGCAAAGAAAAAGGCAGCAGCTGGCGCATACCACGTTGATATGGGCAACCTAAGCGCGTCAGTTACCGTCAAAAACACCATCAAAAAATCAACTTCGTATAACTTTATCGCCACCCTACCAGGTAGTAATAAGTCTGACGAGCACATCATCTACTCAGCACACTGGGATCATTTAGGTACCGATCCAAACCGTAAAGGCGATCAGATCTATAACGGCGCGCATGATAATGCTAGCGGTACAGGCGGTATGATTGAGGTAGCTGAAGCCTTTACTAAACTGCCAACTCGCCCTAGCCGTTCAATTACGTTTTTGGCTGTGACGGCTGAAGAGCAAGGTCTATTAGGCTCAAAATTTTATGCTGCAAACCCTGTTATTCCAGCAGAGAAAACCGTTGCTAACATCAATATGGATAGCCTAAATTTATTGGGTAAAGTAAAAGACATCAGCGTAGTCGGTATTGGTAAATCTGAGCTTGATGAAATGCTGGAAACCGCAGCAAAAGCGCAAGACCGCGTCGTTTCAGGGGATCCACGTCCTGCTGCTGGTGGTTACTATCGCTCTGATCACTTCGCATTTGCGAACATGGGTGTGCCTGCCATGTACGCCGGTGGTGGAACCGAAGCACGTGACGAAGAGACTGAAACCTACCGTAAACGTATGGGCTTAGTATTGCGCGGTTGTTATCATCAGCCTTGCGATCGCTACCGTGAAGAGTGGGATTTAAGCGGAGCGATACAAGATCTACAGCTGTTCTTTAAAGTTGGCTACGATGTCTCTGAGCAAGATGCATGGCCGAAATGGAAAGCAACCGCAGAGTTCCAAAGAAAATAATACAAATGATATTGATTTTCATTTAAAATGTAATTAAAGTGCAACTTAGACAATACACGGGTTGCACTTTATGTTTTCATCTCTACTTCGATACTCTCAACCAGCACATGGCGCTAAGGTGAGTTTATTGTTCAACAAACGGCTAATTTTACCCCTCGTTATTATTGTACTTTTAGCATTTGAAACGGCGAGACCAATTGTGGTCAGCGCACTGAGTGATGCATTCTTTCAAGTCAGCGTTTTTGTTGCTGCTACCCTGCTCGTGTACTACTTTCTTGTTGACAGAATTCCACAGCTTAATCTCAGTTATCTGAGTACCAAATCCCCTATTCTCGAAATAGCCATGGCGTCAATATTGGGCGCGCTGCCTGGCTGTGGTGGTGCGATTATCGTGGTCACCCAATTTACCAAAAAACAAGCGAGCTTTGCTTCAGTTGTCGCAGTGCTTACTGCGACGATGGGAGATGCAGCGTTTTTGCTACTCGCCAAAGAGCCCCTGACAGGCCTTACTATCATCGCGATGGGCGTTGGTGTGGGTATCGTGAGTGGGCTATGTGTGCACTTAATTCATCAACCCGACTTTTGTGTCCCGCAGACCATCAATGAGGTCGAAGAAGAAACCTTACACGCGAGCCGTGCGTTTAGTCTAAGCCGTAAGGTGTGGAAGCTGGGCTTACTGCCTAGCCTTGCAATTGCGCTCGCGATCGCTTTTAACGTCGACTTAGCACCTTTTGATACAGAAATTGCTTGGCTTGGAGCAGCATTATGCCTTTTTGCTGTGTGTGTGTGGGCACTTAATTCAAAAGGCGTAAGCTATAAAGATATCACCTGTGAAGAAGGTGAATGTGACCCACCGTCAAAACTCACTAGAGTGCTACAGGACACGCATTTTGTGACCGCTTGGGTGGTTGCAAGCTTTTTGCTTTACGAGCTATCTACTGCGTATTTAGGGCTTGATCTCGCGGTTTGGTTTAAAGACTATGCGCTGTATGCACCACTGGTGGCCATTCTTGTCGGATTATTACCCGGCTGTGGACCCCAAATTGTTGTTACAACGCTTTACCTGCAAGGAGTCGTGCCATTTAGTGCCCTGGCGGCCAATGCCGTTGCTAACGATGGCGATGCGTTATTTCCAGCGATAGCTCTGGCACCAAGGGCGGCGCTATTTGCCACTATCTACTCTGCAGTGCCTGCATTTATCGTGGGCTACGGCCTCTACTACATTAATTTGGCTTAATACTTGAGTACGTCGACGAAGTGATCTGACGCTGGCTCATACACGATCTGGCTGTTTAGGGTTATGAGTTCAACCAAATCTGACCGCTCGTAACTGATTAATGGCCGAAAAGAGCGAATAGCGGGCGGTCAAATAAACTTATTTTTGGACAAAAATGTTTTAGGTCGTCGGCTGTATCAGACGAATTTCGAATAAAAATTTCTATGGGCTAACGCCCGGCTTTTGGGGCGGACTTGTAGCCGCAAAGCGGCGAAAAGGCCGTCCCAGCCCTGAAAGGGCACAACAGCCGCTTGTTAGTTTGTTTTACTTTTTAGCCACTTGCTAACAATATCTACGTTTACTGAAACAGGGCAAATTTCCTGAATTATTAGGTCGCAGTTTTTACGAACTTGATTTACCGTTTCAATATAAATATCTCTGAAGTGCCCTTCGTAATTACCCAGATATTTAAGAACTGAACTATGTGAATCATTTGAGCCGTGTTCAATGTTTCGCCTAACAACCCGATAAAGACAAATATCCATAGGCTGATCAAGTAAAATCACATAGTCTATCAACGAAGAAATACAGCTGCGTTCTCTACCAAATGGCTCTTCGACAAAAATATACGAGTAATTGCCTTCAATTAATTGCCGAAGCTTAATGATCATATCAGGCGTATTGATTTCGGATACGTCGGCACCATTTTCACGCCACTTTTTCATGTCTTGTGGATAGCTGAATTTATGAACGTAATCATCAAAATGTAAAAAAGGGCAATCGAAATCACTGGATAGTTGCCTGACAGTTGATGTTTTACCGCATCCAGATGCACCGCTAATAGCTACAACTTTAACTCTATCCATAGTGCCTCTATGCGCTTAAATATGGTTGCAAACTAACGCTTCAATAATAAGTGAGCCAAGTGCTGGCAGGCGATTTGCTCAGCAAATGGCATGACATGCATTGGTGAATCTGATTCATTGGCTTGTTATATTTCATTTACCACTGACTGGATATATTCGTTTACTGGCATTGGCAATGCGCACTCTGAACTATCCATTGCAGTGTCCGTTGAGCAAACCATCCAATCTTCACTGTCATTATCTAAAATAGGCTTGATTTGTTGCATTACAAAAATACTATTTCGTTTTTCGACGACAACCAAAGCATATGGGTAAGCAGTATAAGAAGGCAAACCAGTGTAATGATAAAAACCGTAAAAGATGAACTCATCTCCTTTTTGAGGGTTAAAGATCCATTCGATGACATCGTACTTAAGTTCAAAGCCAACACTTGTACAAATGATTTCATCGCCTTGTTTTGAGAACAACCTTTCACATAAGCCATCGCTTTGAGACACGGAATAAGGTGAACCTATAAATGCATACTTCTCTGCATTAGCGACAAACGGTAATAGGAACAAAATAATCAAAATTTTAATTTTCATCTATTCCTCCGAGAAATAGAACGCCTTGCTCACCGGAAAATTGCGAGCGCAGCGAGTAATTTTTCCGAGTGCAGCAACTTGTTAACTCTCTTCTTTTAAAGTTGAGATAAGCTCTTCTTTGCTCAATTCAATCTCTGTAGCTTTTCCAGATTTGCTCGCTGATGGCTCTTCAGCAATATTTACTTCTATGTAATAGATTATTTTATTCCCGACATTTAGATATGGGAAATTATCAAGAGTATCAAGCCCAAGTCTAATTCTAGTTGTATTGGCTACAAAATTAACTAAAAACCCCTCACTAACATAAAAATCGTTGCAGTACCTTGCTACTTGATGAAATCCTGAGGCAAGTTTGGTGAGAACACTAGACCTGTTCGATTCATTCTTAACATACTTTGCATCAACTATTATGAAACGGCCTTCTGAAGACTTTAAAACAAGGTCGACCTCTCCGCTAGCAGATGCGGGTTCAACGAAGAATTCAACACCCTGGTCCAATATATACTCTTGAACGTCAATAGCTAAGGCAACTTCACCTTTTTTACCTTCTAATCCATTTTCAGCGAATTCACGCAGGCGATTCTTTCGAAACCACTCAGAACGTTGTTTATACTTTAACAGGATTGAATAGATAGAATTTCTTTCATCTAAGTGTTCATCTAAATGCTCATATAGTCCATCGATTGCCACATCTCTTAAAACAGACACGGCATCATTAAATTTAATACGAGCATCGTTGTTTAAGTATTCACCGAGACATAATATTACAAGTTGCTGTTTCCTAGGCTCTAAGCTTTCCAGCCCAGAGATTCCTTGAACTATTAACCAGCACACTGATGAGTGTTTTAGGTTGGTTTCAGCGGTATAAAATCCAGGGTCATAAGACCCATTACAGCCGGGCACTTCATCTAACGTTTGTTTAATTCTCGCTACGTGCTCACCCTCAATTCTGGACAAATCTGCAACCACATAACGTAATAATGGATGATTTTTGATCCAGTGAACAAGCTGCCTACAAGAATTAACAAACATAGCATCTGGACAAGTTTGTGCCCGTCTGAATCTTGATCTTAAAAGATACCTAGTACGCTGTATTAAAAGCTGATCCATTTATTCAAATCCTTTAAACAAATTGTTGAGAGCTTTAGTAGCTCTTTGAACTCCACCCAAGTGGTCTTGCAAGTGGATATTTGAATGGCATCCTCTGCAAACCAAATATTCGCGTCTTTTTATTTGACCTAGCTGAACCCAATTACCCAGCTTGCATAACGGGCAGTCAATCTCTATTTCTTTTCGATCAAAGTTTGGAATCGTTACATTAATGGAAATTTTCAATGTGACTCCTAAAGAGAGTTAACGAGCCTGTAGAATAACTCGTTTCAAATTTGTTTTTGTAATCAACAAACGATAACTGAGTTCCTATTTTGATTCAATCGTTTAGTTGGGTGTGAGTTGTTATTTTAGGGCGTTTTTTTAAGCTGGTTTGTTGTGGTTTGAGAGGCGTTTCGGAGCTGTTAGGTCAGGTTGTTCTTAGCTTACGACACCCTTTCTCGTAACTTTTCGATATTGTGAACTAGGCAGTATTGCTGCCATTGAGCATTGACTTTTACTTGGCCGCGTAATGTGAGCTTATTCATCCCTTTATTCACCGTGATGTTGCCGAATACTGGTTCGATACATCCAAGTCGTTTGCTGTATTGTCGTCGTCCTATTGGGCTGTCTATTTTTACTTTCATTTTGTCGATGTAACTGATTTTTTTGCGAGACTCATCACTCTTAAACTGTACTTGTCGGCCTGTTTTTATCGGTGGCTTTCGCATGCACTGCTGTTGTAGTGGGCATACTTTGCAATCTTTTAAGTAACCACAGAATCGCGTGTATTCTTGGTTGTAGCTTTTTACATTGATACCGCTTCGCCACATCTCGTTCCCTGCGGGGCAGTGGCAGGTTTGTGTTGCTTCATCATAATGGAAGTCGTCTGAGGTAAATAAGCGTGGCTTGCCTTTACTGCGTTTTAATCGGCGCTTTTCTTGCTCTGTTTCGTAGGTTTCGCTCTCTTTAAACAGTGGGTTGCGTTTTCTAAATTGGTTATCAGCTATGTAAGTATCAAAGCCACTTTGCGCCATGAATTCAAGGTTCGCTTCACTATTAAATCCACTGTCTGCGGTAAATTTAATGGCCTGTTTGTGAGAGAATTTATCACTGTTCAGTTTTTCAAGTTGTCGTTTTAATTGCTCAACGGCTGGCTGCAGTGTTTGTTGCTCGCCCACCGAGCCCCATGCCTGTGCTTGTAGTATAATTTGATGTTTCTCATCGTTTATCGCTATCCCGTTATAGCCTTGAATTGTGCCTTTTGACGTGGTCATTTTCGCGCTGTCTGGGTCGGTAATATTACTTTTAACCGGCTTACCTTTACTGCCTGTTTTCTCTTCGTGAGTAGCTAAGAACGCGGTGATTTTATCTGCACTTTTATCTAGCTTTTCTTTTTGCTTTAAGTCTTGAGTGACCAGCTCTTCACTTAAGCCATCTTGCGCTTGATGGCGCTCAATTATGCGTTTGCTTGCGCGTTCTAATTTGGCTTTTTTACGGCCTAGCTCATCGAATGTACCGCTCCACTCCTTGCTCGCATTCGACTTCAATTTGCACCCATCAATGGCAAACATGTTGCGTCCTATTAAGCCTTCTTCATCACATATCATCAGCACTTGCGTAAATAGCGGTTCAATCTGCTCGTGCATTTTGGCCACGAAACTTGCTATTGATGTGTAATGCGGCTGAAGATCCCCTGACACACTCATGAACAGAATATTGTTCTCACAAGCCTTGGCTATTCGGCGGCTACTAATTAATCCATGAGCATAACCAAGTAAAATTATCTTTAACATCACCGTGGGCGGATACGCCGCAGCGCCCGATTTATCATTGTTATACCACGCGTCAAAGCTCGACAAGTCGAGTTTATTTTCGACAATATAACAAAGGGCATATTCAAAGGTTCCCGGCAAAATTTGCTCAGCGAAATTGATTGGAATGAATTTATTTTGGCGGGATAAGTCTGGCTTATAGTTGGCCATAACAGATTACCGTGGGTGAATAATAGCTATTAGATCACAGTAACCAACTCGATTCAAGGTTAAGAAACAGTCAATCCAAAACCAAGAATCCAGTACCTGAAAAGAG
The DNA here is from genome assembly GCF_022347825.1 of Pseudoalteromonas sp. OF7H-1. Classification (NCBI taxonomy): domain Bacteria; kingdom Pseudomonadati; phylum Pseudomonadota; class Gammaproteobacteria; order Alteromonadales; family Pseudoalteromonadaceae; genus Pseudoalteromonas; species Pseudoalteromonas sp. OF7H-1. The sequence goes on from NZ_JAKRFX010000006.1 coordinate 197,679, forward strand.
TAATTCTACAGCCTCAACTTTCGCATAAACGGCGCAAGGCACGTGGCAAAATAGCGAAGCGGCCACGTGTTTTGCGTCCGCCGCGAGCGAAGCGAGTTTTCATGCGCTTGTTAGCTGCCATTAGTCACCGCCACCACCACCTCCGTCTCCAAAACCTCCAGAATCACCGCCAGAGGAGAAAAAACCTCCACTGGTTGACAAAGACTCTAAAGACGAAAATGAAAAATCTGTTGCGTTGTCGAAACAAGTTTCAGTAATTTCTTTCCTGAGCTCCTCATAATCACAGGCCTCGCCCGCTGCTTCATGAATTTCTTTGAACTCTTTTGGTGTACAAAACATTGCGTAAGCTGGGCAGACATCGGACACAATGACTCCGCCACCGCTATATTTTTTAAATTTATGACTAAGGGCCCTATCTACCTGCCCTTTTGTATAATATTCGCTTCTTCCATAAAGTTTTTTTAATTCCGATGGAAGATTTTTGGCAAACGCCTTGATTTTCTGGTTGCGACGAAAGTTTCTAAGCATTTTCAATCCTTTGGCAGCTAACGCCGCGTTAAACGGCAAAATAATGCTTGCTAATATGTGCAGCGAAGCGAAACCGAGCAAGCATTGCGGAGTCCGTTTTTGAACGCCTTGTTAATTGTTTTTTATTACGTTGGCCAATTTTCTAGCAAGCTCTTCGATCCCTATTGAAGAATTCAATCCCACCTTGTCAGCTAACCTTGGACTATACTCATAAACATTTTCAACACTAACCTCGTGCCAGACTGGTAGTATTACATTATCTTTTTCAAGTATTTCTCGAGTATAAACCGAATCAAATTCAGCTTTCCCCCAACCCTCATTACTTAAAAAGTTTGGAGACAGTATAACAACACACTTTTTGGTCTCTTTTAAGCCTGCCTCAATACTGGATCGCAAACTATCTCCAACATTTAAAGAGTATTCATCATACCAAACAGGACACTGAAGCTTTGATAGTTCATGAACTAACTTTCTAACTACAGGGTCTTTGTCTCTAGAGTCATGTGAAATAAATGCTAAAGGCTTCTCCATCTCAGAACGTTTCAATGCATATTCCTTATCTCTGATTATTACGTTGTAACCTAATGCTAACCCGTGTTCTGTAACTTGCTTCCGATATTCTTTACCTAACATCTCATTAATGTATAAAAAAATTCGTCCTGTAAACCTGAGGGTTTCAGACGAAGCCATTTCTGAGTAGTCGGAGAATCCAGTTTGAATAACTACACCATCACCTTCAGGTGATAAAATGCATTGTTTTACCTCATTTGAAGAAAACAGCGCATTAATAGTGGCGCTAACATCGGCTCCCTCTTCAATATAAAATGACCAAAATTTTGCATTTGCATCATATGCTTGTGCGATTTTCGCAATGATTTCATGGGTAATATTACTTTCAGAGCTCCCAATTCCCCATGTATTGTGAACTGACATATTTTTATTCAAATCAGTATCAAAATATTCTCTTAGTGTTGCCATTCAACACAGTCCTCCATGAAACAATTAACATTTTATTCGTGCGCATGCGCGTTTACCTCATTGGACCAGTGAAAACGCGCACAGTTAACTATCAGTATGCAAAGAACTTATCAGCATTCTGCTAAATATACCATCTGGAAAAATGCGCATGCGCGTTTCCCAAACCTATTATCTCAAATCGCAGACAAATAACCTTTTGATAAACAATAACATTTTTAATCTATTCATGCGTAAACGCGCAAAAAATTTTTCATTAGTTCCCTTGATATCCGAGAATTCCAATAATACTGTATACATATACAGCAGCATAAGATAAGGAGTTATCATGAGTCTAAAAAGCCCATTTCTGAAAGGTCTTCAGGAGGAAATGCGTATGCGTGGTTACAGCATTAGAACAGAAAAAAACCTACCTATATTGGATTAAGGCATTCATTAACTTTCACCACAAGCGTCACCCTGAAACAATGGGAACGGAAGAGGTTACACAATTTTTAACCTTCCTTGCCAACCAACGAAATTGAACAGAAACATGTTAGTACCGCTGTCCGCATTTGACCAATAGCTGAAATGTCAGAATTCATAGCGTTCTATATTTGTACTCTGTCAAGTCAAAAATTAGCGCTTATTCACTTAATTGAATAAGTCACTTTACTCACTTGGATGATAATGGCGAATACCATTGTCATCCACCATGACGTAACAGCTATCGTGGTTTTGAAACGCTTTGTAAAACACCTCATCATATAGCAGCTTTTCACTTTTCGTTTCGCCACCAACTCCTTGATAACTAACCAACATGTGACATTCGTGACAAATAAGCGGATTCACCAAGCGCTTATCAGCAGCTTTGACTACTGCGGTTACTTCATACACTTTACCGTGCTCTTTATTTTTGAACCAAGTCATACACTAATTTCGCTCCAATTAAATCACTCAGTGCTGTTCCTACAGACTTAAACAAAGTAATTTCGTTCTCGTTACTTCGACCTAGGTTATTTTTAGTCATTTCGCTAAGCTCTGCAACCACCTTATCGGGGCTAAATTTACCTTCACTGATCGGTAACAACAATTCGCCCGCCTCGTTCAATACATTGGCGCGACTATCTACAAAAACTCGACTCTTAGTTACCGTTGTGGTATCAATTTCTCGACAATCTTTATGGTGATTGCCAATGCAATCTATATGCGTACCATCGCTCAACCACTCTCCATTGAACAGAGGCGTATGACTGCCTGTTGCACAGCTGATCACATCTGCCGAAGCGATAACAGACGCAGTTGCCTGCTGATACAATGAAAATTCCACTCCCTGATGCTGCGAGGACAATAGCTCCAGCAACAGGCGTCCTTTTTTAGCATTGCGTGCAATTATTGAAATTTTACTATAATTTCTAACACTTAAATGCGAATTAATCATGTAACTGGCTAAATTGCCTGAACCAAAGAAAACCAAATGTTTGGCATGCTTAGGTGCTAAATACTCTGCGGCTAATGCTGACACAGCAGAGGTTCTCCACAACGTTACTTCGGTGCCGTCCACAAGCGCGATCGGCTCGCCGAACTGTCTGGAGAACAGCATGATTTTTGAGTAAAGGCTGGCTTTATCGTGCTGGTTGTTATCAGGGAAATAGGTAAACGCCTTTACGCCAATCACGTCGGCATTCCAAGCAGGTAAAACAGCAAAAGCGTCATGATTGCTGTGACTATCATCTAGCTCAAAAACTTGCCGTGTTGGTGTACCTGCTGGTTGCGCAAAACCCTGTTTAAGCGCCTGAATTAAGCTTGGGTAGTTGAGGCTATCCGCGACTTCTTGGCGAGTAATAATTTGCATCATCATTCCTTAGTTTGTGAGCTGAAATACTTGTGGCGCGTGGGTTAAGCATTCAAAACCATTTTCAGTCACCAATACATCTTCTTCCAAGCGCACACCACCATAATTTGGAATGTAAATACCCGGCTCTATGGTAATGATATTGCCAGCTTCTAATTGGTGATCGACCCCAGGTTTAATAAATGGCTGCTCGTGTAGAAATAGCCCCACACCGTGACCAAGTCCCTCACCTGCGTATTGTGAAAAGTCGCTATGACTCAACACATCGTGTGATGCGTTATTTAAATCTATGCAGTTAACGCCTGCTTTTATTAGCGCCAACGCAGCTCGCTGCGCATGTTGGACCGTGTCATAAATGGATTGTTGTTGCTTCGTCGGCTCCCCTAACACGTAACTTCGCGTCATATCAGAGCGATAGCCGCTTATCACCGCACCAAAGTCGATAAGTACCAAATCGCCTAGGTTAAGTTTTGTCTGTCCTGGGTTTCCGTGCGGTAAGGAAGAACGTGCACCAAATAATAGGATTGTGTCAAAAGAAAGACCTTCGGAGCCTAGCTTTTGCATCTGATACTCAAGCTCAATTGCCGCGTCTCGCTCAGTGATCCCTACTTTTAACAAAGGCAGTGTATGGGCAAGCGCCAAGTCAGCTATCTCGGCGGCACGTTTAATACAGTTAATTTCATAGCTATCTTTAACTTGTCTTAGTGATTCCACCCACAGCGGCGCGGCAATAAGCGTGGTATTTTTTGCGCTGATGTTTAATGAGACATAATCTGCGTGACTGATATGATGCGCTTCAAATGCAAGCTGTCGCGGCTCATCTAGTAATCTAAAAATACAATCAGGTAGCGTTTCTTTATCACGATTTCTTAAAATGACTTCGACTCCCACCGCTTCATTGCTAGCACGCTCAAAGTAACGATAATCGGTAATGAGTCGGTGTCGCCCATTTGAAGACATCAACAATGTTGCAGCATGGCCGGTGAAGCCAGTTAAATATACAATATTCTCGTAGCCATAAATAATGATAGCGTCACTTTGATGTTGTTGTAATTTATTGACTAAGCGTTGCTGTCTGGCTGCGTAATCTACATTCATCGTAGTAAAAATCCTCTTACTAATGGATCGTGGTCGTCTAAAATAAATTGGTGTCGGCCTGTAATATAGGCCGTGCCCGAAACTATTGGGATCAACGATTTACTGTCATCACTAAGTTGATAACAAACATCTAAGCCCAATCCTAATATACCTTCAATAAAGATACGTTGGTTTGCGGCAAGCTCATCTCTGGCGGCAAGAATTGCAGCTCGACCACTGACCCCAGTCCCTGTTGGACTGCGATCTAATTCGCCATCGGCAAAAATGCACACATGCTTACTGTGAGCAGAGTCAGATTGTTGAGAATTGGAATAGAAAATCACACCATATAAAAATGCGAGGCGCGCATCGTCATGCACTAAGCTAATCTGTGTTGCAATTTCTTGTTTAAGCGTTAAACCTAACTGCTGAATGTAAGCTGCATTTTTTGGTATAAGAGCCAAACCGATTTTATCGGCATCAATATAGGCATAAAACGCACCACCAAATGCGATATCCACTGAGATTAAACCAAATTCAGATGTCTTGACTTGCTTATCAAGTGTCACTACCTCTGCTGGTACATTAGCAAATTCAGCTTGGCCGTCTCTTAGCCATGCGGTAATTAGCCCTGCAGGCGTATCTATCAACAACTGTTTCTTTGCGGGATTGTGCTGTAAAAATAGTGTAGCTAAAGCAATAATCGCATGACCACACATTGTTGAGTACCCTTCATTATGAAGAAATAACACGCCAAAATCGCTTTCTGGTAACTGCTTTTCAACGATAAGCGCACCATACATATCAGCATGACCCCTAGGCTCATACATCAGCGCGGTGCGATAGTGATCAAGATTTTCTACGCAGTATTGCCGTTTATCTAAAATAGTGTTGCCTTGAGGTTCAGGGAAGCCACCGACAATCACACGCAAAGGCTCTCCGGCGGTATGCATATCAACCGTCTCTATTACTCTCGCGTGGCTCAGTATCTGCTCCAAATCTATTGTTAACGTCATCATACTCTCCGTTATGTGAAATAAGCCAAACACTTGGCTTGGCTTAAACCAAGAACTAGGTGCATAGCACCCAGTCTTGGCTATCACCAGGGAAATTAAAACGTAAACCTTGCAACCAACGACGCGTAACGCTCAGTTTGTCGTAACGTTGTAATGCCGTAGTCAGGGTTAACGATTAAGCCATTTGCACCATCTAAAGATCGCTGTTCATTGATCCCAAGCGCTTTATCACTGTTTAGTAGGTTATAAACGGTGCCCTTGAGTAACAAGTCATGTCCCATGATGTCGGTAGAGTAACTGAGTGATAAGTCTACCGTGGTTGCCCAAGGAAGATTATCAACGCTGCCGCGAGGAGCTGGATTGCCGTTTTCGTCATAATGCGAAACATGGCCGTAATATTTACTCACGCAAGCATCCCAAGGGTTACCAGGCGCACAGCTATCTACACCGACAGGGTGTTTTGAGAAATAGTTAGTCGGGCGACCTGATGACGTTCTTGCAACCAGCCCCAGAGTTAACTCATCTGTAATATCGTAAGAACCTGATACTTTTATTGAATGGCGATGGTCGTTCGGCAAATTACCATAGCCGTGATCCATCAGATCCGCGTAATCATAGGAAGTTGTCCAACCAGGATCTGCCTGATCGTTATCGGTTTTCACTAGACCTTCTGTATTACCATAGCTGTGTGACCAAGTATAAGAAGAATTAATCCGTAACTTGTCGGTAATATTTCCTTCTAAGGTAAATTCAAGTGCCAGATACTTACGCACTGCTTGTTGCAGGGCAAGCTCTTGTGCACTGAGTGTCACTTCATCGACTTGGCCATCGCCATCAAAGTCATAACTCATGGTGATCGCTTCGCCCGGGTTATTTAGCACATAGTAAGAACCCTGACCGACATTGTCTTGGATACCGAGTTCGGCCAATTTCTTCGCAAGTACAGGGCCGACATCCGTATCTTCAACACTGCGTCCAAGATCTCGATAAATCGCCCTAACCCCAAATGCCATATCGTCAAAAACGGTGGTCTGGTACCCTAAGGTCAATTCATCAGAATACATCGGCTTAAGGGTGGAGGAAGCAATCAAACCGGGCTCTGTAATTCCGCGTTGGCGCCAGCGTCTATCTCGAAGCATTTCCCCTCGACTTGGCGAGCCATCATTTAATAAAACAGGATAGCCATCACTGTCTACTTGATCTAGGTCGAAATACTCAAACCACTCTACTGAAGCCGAGCCTTGAGTGATGTTCATGTTGGCAGACACCGGTTGAAAGTATCGCCCGTAAGTAAAGAAAACTTTGGATTCGCCATCACCATTTAGGTCGTAAATCGCTTGAAATCTAGGCGCAAGTTGGTTATCCATATCAACAAATGCTCTGCCGTCAGTGACGGTATTTTCAAACTGACTATAACGCAGGCCTAGATTTAACACGAGCTGATCGGTGACTTGCCAAGAATCATTGACATAGAAAGCAAGCGAGTTAACCTCAGAATCAACCGTCCTAGTCCTCACTCGGCGTTCAATATAATCTTGACCAAGTGCAGCACCGGAAATACTCCCTTCACCAGCGGTTTTAATTGTCCACCAGCCTTCTGCATCACCAAGACCATTTTGACCTTCAAAATAATCTACTGTCACTTTGGTATAATCGACACCAAACAGAATGGAGTGGTAATCCAAATCGATATTAAAATCTATTCTCGCTTGGTCACGGATAAATTCTTGCTCAGAAACACCGCTTGCCGTGTGGCTCGATAACGTTACCGTCCCTTCTCTTTCATCCCAAACTCCCGGTACGGTCGATGCGACAATATTTTCTACATTTTCTGTGACTCGACCCACGACCGCAGACACCGAGAAGAAGTCTGAAAAGTAGCCATTATAGTTAATGCTGTAAACCTTACCGCCATCTTCACCGGGAGCCGCTACACCTTGTTTATCACCAATCGCATCGCTTTCCCAATCATAGGCATAGGTTTGTCTCGTCCATTCTCTTTTGTTATTCATGGCTGAAAAGCCGATTGAGTGGTCTTCATTGATGAACCAATCTAGTTTTGCAAACCAACGATCTTCATCTCGGCTTCTGTCATTGAAGGTCGTTTGCCCAGCCCAGCGATTAACCTCTCGTCGAGGCGCATACAGACCATAGTAAAATAAGCTGTCTTCAATGAGTGCGCCACTCGCCCAGATTTGCAGTTCTTTGAACGAGTCATAATCTTGCTCGGTATTTATATTGATGGTGCCATTATCTAAATAATTAGAGTCGTGATAACTATGACTTGATGAAGGATCGACCCTCACTTCCGCTCCTAAGTTAAATTCGTTATCACCAGATTTAGAGATTGCATTAACGATACCGCCAAGTGCACCACCAAATTCAGGGCTAATTCCCCCCGTTTTAATTTGGGTTTGTGAAATGGCTTCCCAAGGCAAGCGAATTGAGCCTAAACCCGTTTGAATACTCGTGACATTTAGGCCATTAAAGTAATAGCCATTTTCTGCTGACGAAGAACCGCCAAAGCTTGATGCACCACGAAATGAACTACCACCAGGTTCAGCGGTACCCGGTGCGAGTAACGCGATACTTTCAAAGCCGGTGTTTACTGGCATAACTTTAAGCTCTGCGTCTGTAAAGGTTACGCCAGCCGTTGACGAGGCCATATCAACACGTCGGATAGCCGTACCAGTCACCGCTATCCGCTCTATATCCTGTCCTTGTTGTAATAGTTGAGCGTCTAAGATCAGCGCCTGTCCAATATTAAGCTCAACATCCTCTTCAATAACGGTTTCAAATCCTGCTTTATTAATTGACACGCTGTAACGACCAACAGGCAGATTACGTAAAATGTATTCGCCCTTGCCATTAGTTTGTACAGCAAACTTCAGCCCCTTAGTTTTATGTGTAAAGGTCAATTGAGCCTGCGATAACTCAAGACCTTGACCATTAACGATGCTCCCTTTCACAGTGCTATTGCCATCTGCAGCAAATGCAGTAGTAGTCCCCAATGCTAGAGCAAGTGCTGATGCTGTGAGTGATTTACACAGTGTTTGCGCTGTTTTTTTGTTATTACGCATATTGTTGTCCTTTTGTTCCCATTGATTTGAGTGTTTTTTGGTAACGAACAAACAATACACAATAGATATATTGTATACAATATTATTTATGCAATAATTACACACAAAGATAATAACATTTTGATTTAGATAGAAATTATTTATTAATTTTTTATTTCAGCTCGTTTTTGATATCGCTTGAACTCATTACAAACAGCTTAGAAAGCAGACATGGAACAACCTAATTCATTGAATTATTTAATATATTCAAATTTAATCTAATTGGTGTCGATAGCAGTAAAATTGGACCCATTTCAATTAGGCTGCTAACCTGAGCGTTTTACTCAGCCTTCAACTTACTCGTTTTACGCTTCATATAAATTCGCCCTAGCCCAATCAAATTACTCACTAGAAAAGTACTTTCTAGCACAATCGCCATGGGTGAGCCGACATAGCAATTATGTATCAGCCAGCACACCGTACCTAACATCATCACACACCGAAATGCCACCTGCGCGCGAATAAATGCCCCTAATGTCAATAAAACACTACCAAAAACAGCATAAAGTTCGTAATTTGCATTTAACTGTACTAAAGGTGGCACGGTATTGAGTAGTAGAAACCCGATAAGCAAGCGCTTTGACTGCGACTTGATAAACACCAGATATCTGAGACTCGCAACCGCCATAAGCAAAGCACCAGCCATAGCATCAAGTAGATAGAAGTGAATTGCAGTGAGTGCAGTCGACAAGCTTAGTGCCAATAACACCTGCTGGCGTTTCATAAATTGAAATGAAGCGAGATCGAGTAAAACAGCAACGGTAACCAAAACTTGAGATAATAAGAACATGACAAACTCCTAAAAGAAGCATTGTCACAGGCCGTTAGCTTGCTGTAATTCACCTAAGTTAATTTTCAGCCGTTATTTTCTTAAACGGTACTTTTATTGTAATTTCGACACCTTGTAATTTCGCCGTTTTACAGCGGATCTCGCCTTTTAAAAGTTGCGTAACCAAATTATAAACAATATGCATGCCTAATCCGCATCCGCCTTGATTACGTTTTGTGGTTACAAATGGCTCAAACAAGGTCTTTTGCATCGCTTCGTCCATGCCGACACCATTATCGCGATATACAATAGTCCAGTGGCTATCTGTCGCCTCGACTAACACGCTGACTGTGCCAGAGGCACTCCCCTCAAAACCATGGATAACGGAATTGTTAAATAGGTTTGCCATTATTTGATAAACTGCGCCTGGATAGGTGGAGAGATTTACATCAGCATTCCCATCTATAGACAAATATACTTCTTTATTTTTAGCCAATGGTTTGAGTGAATCGAATACATCGTTGATATATTCAAGCAGGTTAATATCACGCTCCGTCTCACTGGATTGATCGACTGCAACTTGCTTAAAGTTACTAATAAGGCTTTCTGCTCTTTGCAGATTGCGACTGATCAGCAGATAGCCTTCCTGCTGTGCATCGATAGAAGTGACCAAATCTTTTTGCTTAAGGGTTTTATTCTCAAGCTTTTCTACCAGCTCAGATAAACAATCTTCATTATGCGAAAGTGCGGTGATAGCTATACCTAACGGGGTGTTGATTTCATGCGCAACACCCGCAACCACAACACCCAAAGAAGCCATTTTTTCACTTTCAATCAAGTCTTCTTGCGTTTGCTTTAACTCAAACATTGCTTGCTCAAGTTTCTGATTCTTTTTATATAGCTCATCGGTGCGCATCGCGACTTTTATCTCAAGTTGCTCGTTTAACGACTGCAAGGCTTGTTGATGTGCCTTTAAATCAGCAATATCTTTCAGTGCCCCCGCTATCCGCGTTGCTCTACCATTGTCATCTCGGGCCACCACCTTTCCTCTGTCTAATACCCAGATCCATTCTCCCTGTTGATCTTTAACTCGAATAGACAGTTCATATACGTCTTCTCGTCCGTCTACACAGGATTGCAGACGCTCCTCAAGTAACACACAATCCTTAGGGTGTACAAACTGGTCAAGCTCATTGAGAATAAGTTTATCTTGGAGTTCACTAAAGTCGATCCTTGGATTCACGCTGTAGCGATAAATTTTACCCGACTCAACATGCCAGTCCCAAAGTTCGTCACCACTCGCCCACAACGACAACTCCAACCGCTCTTGTAGCGCAGACATTTTCTGATTATCCCGCAGTACTTGTTGATAACGCCGCTGTCTCGCTCGAACAAATGCAGCGATGATCAGCACAATGACTAAAGTGTAAAGGGTTTTCGAGTAAGCATTCCACCAAATTGGCGCGGCAATATAAATACTAAATTCATGAACGGGCGACTGCATATTAAAGCGATTTACGGTATAGGTTTCTACTTGATAGGTGCCGGGTTCAAGCTGGAGTAAGTTTATTTGCCGTGCTCCATTTGCAAGTTTTAACCATTTGTCGCTTAATCCTTTAATACGGTAATAAAAGTTCAGCTTCTCAGAACCAAAATCTAAGCTTGAATATTGTAGCGATATAATATTTTGGTCATAGCGTAGCCGCAATGAACCCGCCAGCTCCGGTGCGACCGTGAGGATCCCATCTAGACTTGGCTTTAATGGCTCGCCTAGTAATTCGATTGTTGAGACCAAAATAGGTCGCGCGGTATTTGAAATTGATACATTCTGAGGAAAAAATTGATTAAAGCCTTTGGCTCCACCCATAAAAATTCGGCCATCAGGGGCTTTCCACGCGGCATTGTAGTTAAACTCATGGGCTTGCACTCCGTCAATGGGTAGAAAGTTGTCAATAGCAAAATCCATCACATTAACGCGGGACAGCCCACCACTGGTTCCAAGCCACATGTATTCGTAGTCATCGTAAACCAGCCCCCATACGGCTTGGTTTCCTAGTCCTTCTTGCTCACCAATAGTACGGACAATTTTCATTTGTTTATCAACTAAACTAATACCCGCTTCACTTGCAACCCAGATACGTTGCCATGGATCTTCATCGATCATAAAGACCAAATTCGACTTTAAGCCATCCTGTGTGGTGAGGTTATGAAGCTGACCTTTATTAAATTTGAATAAACCCTCACCGATAGAACCAAACCATAGGTCTTGCCCGACCACTTTAAACGACGACACATGTGACGGCGCATCTGAACGATTTTCAAAAAACTGCACTAAGGTTTTCGACTCTTCGTCGTACCTCATAAGACCTAGTGTCCTTGAACTCACTAAGATCTGAGATTGGTACTCAATAACATCATTAAAACTGAGTTCTGGGCCATTATCAGAGTCAGGCATCAAATGGCTATATTCCCCTTGAGTTAAGGCGTATCTAACAACGCCATCTCCCCTTGTTGTTACCCACAAGGTGTCATCATAAATCTTTACTTGAGTGATAAAGCTTCCTTTGATTGCAGACAAACTCGGGAAAATTCGATGCGCTTCGATAAAGCTCGATTTTTGATAAATATATAAACCGGATGACGTACCTATCCAAAAACGCTCACTACTGTCTAATGCGAAATTCCTAACATCAGGATGCCCCAAAGGGGCGTGCGGAAAGTTTTGTTCACCAACATGGCCAAACGACTCGCTCAGCTGACTAAAAAAGTGTAGCCCCTGTGATTCCGTACCAATCCACAAATCACCATTTCTGTCTCGTTGAACGCTCAGAACATTGTTGTCTTGTAGTCCGTCATATTGCTCTGCGCGACGATACCAATGACGTTTGATATTACCTTGTAGGTCTAAAATAAACACACCTGTATTGGAAGCGACGAGTATTTCATTCGCCCTGACTTTAATTTGATGAATACTAAGATTTACTTTCGCGCTGACCGACTTTTGCCATTGCACTTTATTGAACTGAGTGTCGAAACTAATGATTTTATCATCCGCGTCAACCACGAATATCCGTCCGTGGGAAAGCGACAGTGTTTTAAACTCACCTTCCAACAGAACATTGGCTCCGACTTTGTCTTTTGGCTGACGGACTAGGCCATCCGCATTGAGGTAAACAAACGCATCCCTTGTTTCTTGGACTTCACGAACAAATTTACCGGTTAAATAAAGCTTTTCAGGCGTTAAGGTTTGGTAGTTAACCCGGTAAGCGTCGCCTTCTTCTGTTGATACAGTGACTGATTCACCATAACAGGCCACTTTTTTCACTCTATCGGAGCTCACCGCCTCATTCTGCGCCGCCAAGATAGAGCGAAAGGTCCCCGCTTCAGTATCGTAAATGCTAAGCCCAGTACTTGTTCCAACCCAGATATATTTACCACTGTGGCACAGTGAGGTAATAAAGCCACCGGAGAGATGATGTTTGGAGTTCTGCTTTACTTCAAATTGAACAAAATCATGACCATCAAAACGATTTAGGCCAGACTGTGTGCCAACCCAAATGTACCCGAGTTGATCTTGCGTAATGGCAGTGATAGTGACCTGACTGAGGCCAGAATTATAGTCATAGCGTCGCATAACCTGCGCCGTATCGCTAAATTCGGGAAAACTGGCGGCACAAGGAAAACTCGGTAATAACAACAGCAGCAACACACAAAACCATTTCAGTGTGTTGTATGGTACAACGAACAGAGACATGCGCTTGATTAGAGTCATATAGTCGAGATGTTAGCCCGCGTTATATTAACTATAGCAAAAGCGAAAAATAGCATGTGTTTTTTGATGGGTGTAGCGCATCACGCAAGCTCACCCGTACAGCCAAGCTATGCTACAAATAGCTGAAGTCGGTTTATTCCATTCTAAAATCTATTACCAAGACTTATAACTCAAAATGACTGTGGATCCCCGTGCCGTGCAGTAGCTCATACTTCTCTAGCAAACCGTTCTCAAGCGTTACTAAGCTAATCGCAGAGTCTGACACCAAATAACCATGTTTTTTTAGCGACGAAGGATGCTTACTTACAGATAGCTGCCAACGTTTCGTAAAGAGATTCAGAGGGCTATATTTGGCATACAAAATCGTGTCCATCTTATCTAAAATATTGATAAGCGGCTTTGGAAATTCATTTTTTATCCCTGATGCGGTTAGCTGCCAAATACGGTTATCATGACGACCAAAACGTGCCTGAACCGAAAAGCAAAACGAATAATGTACATCGCCGGAGAGTATAATGGTTTCTTTGGGTGTATCTGGACGCTTAAAAATTTCTATGAGCTTCTTCGCAGCCCCTTCATGTGCCATCCAATTTTCCACATCTACCATTAACGGCTCACCACAGGTGTTAAATATGGCTTGTATGGTTTCGATTGCCTTTACCCCAAATACTGGCGCAGGACTGACCATCAATACTGCACTGTGGTCGATAAGCGTGTCTTGCAGCTCCATCAACATTTCCCAGTCGAGTAATCCACTTGGTTCATTGAAATCCTGTTCATTACGCCACCGATGTGTACGAGTATCTAGCACCACCACTTTTGGAAACGTATCTAAACAATAATGCCAGTGTGTGAATCGACGAACTTGTTTGTCAAACGCCGAAAAGTGCCATTCGTTGTCAATCAGGCTTGAATTAAAACCTGATGTCAGCGCCCCGCTATACTCAAACGCATCATTACCAATGCCTTGAAACAGCCAATAGCTAATGATGCCATTACTGATTATGCGGCGACTCACTTTATGGTTTGCAATTGCCTGTTCCCATTTAGCCGTCAAGTTCCAATCATCGGTCACATCATGGTCGTCAAACATCATTAGTACAGGCACGTTCGCACACAATCGCTCAGCACTGGGCAACGTTTCAACAAAGCCTTTTAGGGCGTCAAGTTCGGATTCAAATATTCGCCTAACTTTGTCGTTGCCACCGTCATAATGAAGTGCATCAAAGTTAACCAACTGCCAAGCAAGATGAGAGAAGTTTAACAGGTAACAGGCGACAAACTCTTCGAAGAAAATTAGGTGATTAAAGGCCTTAACACTAGAAAAGTGCGGTTCATCCTTTCGAAACCAATATCCCGGTGAAAATTTTGAGCGCTCCTGCCATGGCGTCTTCGGCAGATATAAGTGGCGATGGTAAAGCTGGGCTTGTTGATCAGCAGGTAAGTGCATTGGTAATTTGGTTTCTTTAAACAAACCTAGCCTTGCTATAAGTTGATGAATAGCCAACAACATGGCGCCGGCAACATCATCTGCATAAATCTGATCGCCAGAAAAAATACACAAGTCAGCACCTAATTCACCAAGCTCGCGCTGCTGCTCCTGCCACTGATCCGCAGTATGTAGACTGTCTTTTGCGTGGTGATGCGGGTTACGGCATGAGCCATGTAATATTTGCTTGAGCACAGCAGGTATCGCAAAGCTGAGCTCTTCTCCGTAACGCAGATAATCTGGCTTATACGCGGCACCGTTAATAAGCACTTGATACTCGAGCAGCTGCGCTGTTGGCAGAGCCTTCTCGCTGCTTATCATCAAAAAATGCAAAAAGCAGGCTGCACCGAGCTGAAATGTCTCAACCTCACACCGACTTTGATGGGTCAATAGCGAAGCCGAGATGTCCACGGCTTCACAAGTAACAACCTGAATACAAATTTTATTCTGCTCAGCTCGGCGAACCAGCGGGCCCATCAACACCTGAGGTAGCTGATTAAGTTGTGCTACCATCTTGGCGTTTCACCAAATTAAATAAAGAGTAAAAGTTATTCGTGGTTTGCTCTGCAAGCGCTTTGTAGCTCATTCCTTTTAAGTCAGCAATATAATACGCAACGTCTTGTACGTAAGCAGGCTGGTTAGTTTTACCACGATGCGGTACTGGTGCAAGATAAGGTGAATCGGTTTCAATCAACAATCGGTCCATAGGGATTTGCTTAACGACTTCTTGAAGCGCCGTCGCATTTTTAAACGTCACAATACCTGAGATTGAAATGTAAAAACCAAGGTCTAGTGCCTGTTTTGCCATCGGCCAATCCTCGGTGAAACAGTGCAACACGCCACCGCAATTTTGCGCATTGTGGGCACGCATGATGTCTATCGTGTCCGCTTTTGCATCGCGAGTATGAATGATCAGTGGTTTTTGTAGCTGATTAGCCACATCTATGTGTCCAGCAAAGCTTTCTTGCTGTACCTGATGCGTATCTTTTGAATAATAATAATCTAATCCAGTTTCACCAATAGCAACGACTTTATCATTACTCGCCAGTTGTATTAGCCTTTCAGCATCCAATTTATCTTTTTGATCTAGTGGATGTACCCCACAAGATGCAGAAACATCATCAAAATGGGCTATTTTTTCTAACATGGATGGAAATTGGTCTAGCGTCACGCTAACGCATAAAAAGTGTTCTACTTGTTTTTGTCTCGCGTTGCTGAGTACTTCTTCAAGGCTTAGGCCTAACTTTTCAAAATCGAGTCTATCTAAATGACAGTGAGAGTCTACAATCATACTGGCTCTACATGGTGTAAGTTGGTTTATCTGAATGCAAAGTCGCACCCAAAAGCTTATTTATTTTATCGTTCAGAGCTGGCGCGTCAACAAACGCAACGCCAACCCCAGATGGATTAGAATTTTGCGCGCCTTGCGGTGTTAACCAAGCAACAACCACGTCAACTTCGTCCGCTTCTAGGGCGTCAGGCAAGGTGACTCTGAGCTTTAATTCTTGCCCCATATCAAAATGGGCATTGGACTTGATAAATATGCCACCGGATTTCAGAAATGGCATATAACAACGATATAGCTCATCTAAATCTTCAAAATCCGCAAGTAACTCTTGCATGCACCACCTCTTTATAGCTGTTTTTGTAAGGCAAAAAGTAAATTAGAAATGCTAAGGTTTTGATTTAACCCTAACACATTTTTCTGTTCGTACATAAACCGATGTACTAAGCTCACTAAGTCTTGATACTGGGTAAAACTCAAACCATTCCCTTGTGTCATCGCCCCTTTTAAACGGTTGAGCAAAAAACGGGCGAATACATCACTCATTGCGCTGTGCTTTAACAAAATTTTTTCAACCGTTTGCGCACTCTCTACTGTTAATTGATTCGCCGCGTGATAAAGCGCAGTCACATCGTCAAGCGCACCTTCTTGTTGCCACGTTTCGATAATAAATGGCTGTAGAGAAAATTCATCAAACCAAGGGAAATCACAAGCGATATTTTTAGCTGCCAGCCACTGCGCAGCCTCCGCTTGATTGGGCGAGTGAATCGCCACTTTATTAGAGCGGCTCAAAATGGTGGCAGGTAACTTACTGTCATCATCGCTGGTAACGACCAAATAACGATTAGCATTTGGCTCTTCAAGTGTTTTTAACAGCGCATTTGCAGCTGAATGGGTCATCAAATGCGCGTGTTCAATCAACGCGACTTTATTGCCACCTTGCTGCGCTGAATGGTTCAAGAAATGCGTGATCTCTCGAATTTCATCCACCCCGATTGATTTTCCCTCAGGCACGACACTCAGTCTATCTGGGTGATTACCAGCTAAGTTCAAGTTACATGGCTTACATTGCCCACAGGCAGTGAGATTTTGTGGATGTAAACATAACAGTGCATCTGCCAAGTGCGCCGCAAGCAGAGACTTTCCCACGCCTTTTTTACCCGATAACAACTGAGCATGATGCAAACGACCATTTTGCTGTGCCCGAGCAAGATAACTCAAAGCGTTGCTGTGCCAACTTGGAAGCAAATTATTCATTGCCATCCACTGTAAGGTGTGTGGCTATCAAGCTATCAAGCAATTCAATACTTTGCTCAAGTACTTGTGCTTTACTTTGACTGGCATCAATCACAGTAAATCGTTCAGGGTCATTTTTCGCTTGAACGAGATAACCCTCACGTGCGCGCTGCAAAAATTGTTGCTTTTCATCCTCGAGTCTATCTAGCCCCTCACCTCGCGATTTGACTCGCTGTAAGCCCTCTTCAGGGTCCAAGTCCAAAATCAAATTCATGTCTGGACGAAAACCGCCAAGCGCAAGCTGATTAATGGTTGTGATGGTGGCAAGATCTAGTCCTCTTGCATAATGTTGAAAACTAAATGTTGCAGCGTCAAATCGATCAGAAATAACGACTTTGCCTTGCTCAAGTGCTGGAATAATTTTTTCACGAACGTGCTGAGCACGCGCAGCCCCAAACAACATAAGCTCCGTCATGTCTGTCATTTCGGGGGTTGAGGGATCTAGAATGATTTCTCTGATCTTCTCTGAGATCTCTGTTCCACCAGGTTCACGAGTCATCACAACTTCAATACCGCGTTGTTTTAAATACGCTTCCAATCCGGCAATAACCGTTGTTTTTCCAGCGCCATTGCTGCCATCGCAGACCAGCATAAACCCTTTTTTCATAGCAAGGACGTACTCATCATTCTTATTTGGCTGTTATTTTATCGTGTTTTAGTGAATTATTCACGACTGAAATAGAATTGAATTGCCTGGTAAATTGAATTTGTCATTCTGAAAATAATTTAAAACAGAAAAATTTGGTCTACAATAACAAGCACATCCGATTAGTTTTATGTAAGAACCGCCCCATGCCGAGCAACATTAACATGCCTTTTAGGCCCGTAAAGGAAACGTATTGATATGCTGGGTAAAATGCTTTGCTTGGCGTTCATGTTACTTCTTCTGGTTTATAGCCCAGTACATGCACGTGCAAGTGAGCCGCCAGAGATAGATGTCGCGGTAGGACTTGAAAACTTTGATTTTCAGCCATTATTTGAAGAATTTAGTGCAAAAACAGGGATTAAAGTTAACATTCTTGCTTTTAACAACAATCAGTTGAAAAGCGAGTTATTGTTGTATGCAGATGCCCTGCAGTTACCGGATGCCGTGATTATTCCTAGCGATTATATGGGGTTGTCGGAACTGCAATTTTCTCAGGTGCCTGAGTCTTGGTTAAGCAAAAAGCTCACACAAAAAGTCATTGAGAACAGTAAGGTCAATGGTGAGCTCAAGGGCGTACCAATTATGTATGGCAACCATCTTGTACTCTATTACAACCGTGCACTTGTGCCACACCCTATTACCGACTTACAAACCTACGCACAGCATGCTGTTACAGACAAACCTACGCTCGGCTGGAATTTTTATGAAATGTATTGGTTTGTGACCTTTGCGAACGCCCTTCAGCCTAATCTCATCCAGGCAGGCGTACCACAGCTTGACACCAAAGCGATGCGCCTCGCAATTTCCAATTATCAATCACTTCTCAACAGCGGCATCATAGACGCTGATTGTGTTTATCAATGCTTAATGAATCGCTTTAAGACTGGCAAGCTCGATTACTTTGTGAATGGAATTTGGGCATATCGTCAACTTAAAGACAAGCTTAAAGACGACCTAGCCATCGCGCCTTTACCGAGGTGGGGTAATCATCAGCTGATGTCTCTAGCATCGTCTCATGTACTGGCTTTTCCTGCCAATGGCATAGAATCTAAAAAAGGTCCACATCTAAAGCTGCTTGTTGACTTTATGCAAAGCCAGAAGGTACAAGATAAACTGTGGGATGAGCTCAATGCGCTGCCTGCAAACGGCGACAGCTTAGCTGGACTTACAAAACGCGGCGACGAAGCACTGTCTCAGCTGATTGCATCTTTGCATGAAACCTATCCACAACCCAATGAACCTATTATGGCCTATATTTGGGAAGCCATGTTAAAAGGACTAACACGCTATTTAGGTGGTGTGTATAGTGTCGAAGAAACGACGCAATATATGCAATTTATCGTCACAAAGTCGGGACAGAATGAAAGCAAATCGCAGCATCGTTGATGAAATAAAAAGAAAAATTACGGCATTATTCTCTCTCTTCCTCGTTGTACTGGTTGCGATGGTTGGTTTTTCTCTGATGCAACAAAAGGCAACCTTAGAGCAAGAAGACGTTAAACGCACTGGTGCAAGTCTTATCAGCGATTTTAAAGCGCAAGTCAATGAGCTTATCTATCAAGTTGCACCATTAAGTGAAGACCATATTTTATCTACCTTACCGAGCGATCTACTGTTTACTCAATACGCAGTTAAGGCGCTAACTAACTTAGTCGACAATACCGACATGGTGAAGTCTGCGTTTATCAACGATGGCTCCGTGTTTACCGTAGAGGGATATCCTTTTGATACCTTACGTTGGAACAACTCCGTATTTAGCGAGCATGCTAACAAGGTCCTCTCGCAACAGCGACGCACTTTAAGAATCGACAAACTTGTTGTCCCAGTTGAAAGCATTGAAAAAAAACCGTCTGATCAGGCCAAGTTGTTTCTCGCCATTCCCCTTAGACAGAAATTATCATCGTTAATGCGTCCTTATAAATATACGGGTGTACTATTCCTCGAAGTCGATCTTGAGCCATTTTTAGGTTCCAATCAGGAAAAAGGCTCTATCTGGCTCACCAGTCAAGAGCTTGTGCTTGAGGGAACACAGTCCTCAGATGCCACTGAAGGTGTATACCGTAGTCCTATTTATTCACTAAAAGACGATTTTGTAGCACTTGATTTACAGCTACAACGAGAAGCCGAAGTATACAGTAACGACATTTTACGCGCAGTGTTATACATAGTGCTTATCGGGTTGATGCTAGTGGTATTACTTACTTGGTATTTACGCCGATTAGCAAAACGCTTGACCAATCCGATGCAAGCACTTGAACGCCATTGTGAACGACTGAAACGAGGACATTACGTTTCTGCGAAAAGCGATTTTGAATTTAGAGAATTAAGAACTCTTCAAGTGACCCTTAACCAACTTGCGAAGCAAATCAAAGAGCAGATCAGCTCTCTTGAAAGTGAAAAAGTAAAAGCACAAAGTTCAGAGCGGGCAAAAAGTCACTTTTTGGCGAACATGAGCCACGAATTAAGAACGCCACTTAACGGTATTTATGGCGTATTTCAGTTAATGAAGCACCATAGAAATGCAGCAGACTCCAAAGAACTCATTGCGCAAGGCATGACGTCCACAGAAACATTACTTAGTTTACTCAATGATTTACTTGATTTCTCTAAAATTGAAGCTGGTGAGTTAAAGATGGAATCAGCGACGGTGGATGTCAAAAGTATTGTCACTGAAGTAAAACAAGAGTTTGTCCATACTGCCAGTGCTAAGCAAATCGACCTGATTATTCATACTGAGGAACTCGCTAACCCTTATCGACTTGGTGATTCGCTGCGTTTGAAGCAGATACTAAGGAATTTAATATCCAATGCAGTTAAATTTACCAGTGACGGTTCTGTAACCGTTATACTCCAAGATGGCGGTAAACATCTCTCCATCCGTGTAATAGATACGGGCGCCGGTATTTCCGAAGTCGCGCTAAAGAAGCTATTTAATCGTTTTCAACAGGCAGACTCATCTACCACCAGAAAGTATGGAGGAACCGGTCTTGGACTTGCAATTGTAAAACAACTCGCCGAGTTAATGGACGGCCGTGTTACGGTGACAAGTAAAGAAGGTATTGGTAGTGAGTTCACAGTTGAACTCGTACTCGATATTTGCGACGCACCAGAACAATCTATCATGCAAGACTTGCAAGCTATACCCGCCTTGAAGGATAAAAACCTGCTACTTGCTGAAGACAATCCCCTTAATCAAAAAATATTTAGTGCCATGATTAAACCAACTGAAGCGAATCTTGTCATAGCTCAGGATGGTGAAGAAGCGATTGAGCTTTATCACGAATTGAAACCTGATATCTTTTTTGTCGATATTCAGATGCCAAAAAAAGATGGCCTAAAAGTATGCTCAGAAGTCAGAGAACAAGATAAAACAACCCCGCTGGTTGCCGTCACAGCCAACGTGATGTCGGGAGATTTAGAAAATTATCAGCAACTTGGATTTGATAATTGCGTCGCAAAACCGATCGATATGAAAAAACTTTATGAAGTGATAAATACGATTGTGAGTTAACGGTCAATTTCGCCCCATTTTAGTTGGCTAAATGTAATAAGCTAAATTGAAGAAAGTTCACTTAAGTTACAATTGAATAACATCGTAAAATTCTTATAATCCTTGTCTGAAATTAGAAAGCGCAGACATTCACTTCAGGTAAACTTCTTCTAGTGCAACATTCAATTAGCATTCAAGTCTTTATACCATCAGCATTTTTACCTGCACTATTGCATGGTTTCATAGAATTGTAATTTCATAGGAGTCAAAAGGAATGACAACCATCGTCTATAACGCAAAAACAGCAGAAATAGCCTGTGATAGTAGAACCACTACCGACAAGATCATCGTTACCGATAACGCTCAAAAGTGGTTTGATTATCACGGCTGGAGAGTGTTTTGCACTGGCCAGACATGCGATATATACAATTTGCAGCACAATTTTTCAAATAATCAGTTTGATACGATTGAGAGTTTGGAATTCATTAAATATCACCCCAAAAAAGGCGTTTGGTATGGTTGTGTAAAAAGGGGCACCTGTAAATCTGAACCCTTAGCGCAATCTTATGCCATCGGCTCAGGCCAACAAGCGGCAATGTTTGGTTTACTCAATGGCTATAATACGGTGGAAATCGTTGAGCAAGTTAAACGTGTTGATTTTAGAACGGGCGGTGATATTCATTGCTTTAATGTCACCGACCCGTTAGAAAACACATAAGCCAGCGTCAAAATACGCTGGCTCTAACTCACTTAAGTGAGTTAACCTGAGCTTCGGATAATTAATGCCTTTCTAGCAGCCAGTTTTAACGCTAACTGCGTTGAATTCACTTCCAATAGCCAGCTATTGGTACGTAAATTCGCCTTGCCTACAGGAAGTAGGTACCTTAGCGAGAGCAGGACGCGGAAGCGGTGTTATCCTCAAAACTCTCTGGCTAGGTAAGAAGATAGTTTAAGGCGATAAAAAAACAGTTAGTTAGTTCATTCCTTATCCAAACCTCAGGTTAATTAAATAACTGAAAGCTCAACCGCAATATTGCCACGAGTAGCATTTGAATATGGACAAACTTCGTGAGCTTTTTCAACGAGTGACTGCGCCGTGTCTTTGTCTAAGTCGCCAACCGATACCGCTAATTTCACCGCTATCCCGAAGCCACCTTCAATTGGCCCAATAGACACTTCAGAGTTAATATGTGTATCTTCTGGCAACTTAACTTTTGCTTTGCCTGCCACCAATTTTAATGCGCCAATAAAGCACGCCGCATAACCTGCTGCAAACAATTGCTCTGGATTAGTCCCTTGCCCGTCATCACCACCTAAGCCTTTTGGTGTCGAAAGTGCAACATCAAGACGACCATCGTCAGACTTCGCCACACCTTCTCGACCACCTGTAGCAGTTGCTTTCGCCGTATATGCAATACTTTGTAGTTCTTTCATTTCGTTCTCCTAAGTTTGTGCTTGTAGAGTACTCACCTACACCCTAACGCAGCGAGGCTTTACTCTAGATGAAGTAAAATCAATTCGACACTTATTTTGCATGCAAAATAATAGAATCAATTTTTTAGAATTGCAAATACTTTGTGTGCAAATTAAAATATAGCTTAGCTACTTTGTAGGAATATGTGATGAACTACCCACAACTAAAACTAGACGCCCAAATCTGCCACCGCCTCTACATGGCTTCCAATGGTATTGCCCGTGCTTACCGAGCATCTTTACAAAAACTCGACCTAACCTACCCTCAATATGTGGTGATGATGGCACTTTGGGAGAAAGATGAAATCAGCATAGCTGAGTTACTAGAAAAAACCGCCATCGATGGCGGTGCTATGACGCAAATCTTAAAGAAAATGACTGACAAAGCCCTGATCTCTATCGTTAAAGACGAAAAAGATAAGCGCAAACGAGTGGTAAAACTACAAAGTAAGGGTCATGATCTGCGACACCAAGCTGCCACAATTCCCGAGCAGATCCGTTGTAAGTTTCCAAGTATCGACGAGCAAAAAGCGCAAGCACTTATTGAATTACTAGATTCGATCAACGGTGATTTGGCTTAAAGTAGAAATCATTAGAGGGTCATTGTAGCGCGCGTTCTAAATGTGCCAGAAATGCTGATATTTTTTTGGCCAGATGTTTACGGCCAGCATAGAACGCATAAAGCACAAGGTCTTCCGGTTGCTGCTCTAACTCGATTGGTATCAGCGCGCCTGACTCGATTTCTGCTTTACAGGAGTTCAGTGGCAAGATGGCAAACCCAACCCCAGATAGCGCGGCAGACTTGGCTATAAACCCACTGTTAACTCTGAAGTTCGATTTAACATTCACCGTCGTTAATCTTCCTTCCTTGGTGGTAAATATCCAAGGCGTACCGTTTACGGCGGTAAGGGTTGAAATACAAGGAAGAGACTGTAAATCTGCTAATCTATACGGCGAAGTATGCTTTTCTAGCAAGCTGGGAGCTGCCACCACAACGCTTGGTAATCGAGCCAGTTCTTTAACCACCCAATTGCTATCCTCAAGCTTGCCACGATGAAAGTAGAGCACGACATCAAAGCCATCTAAGAGGTTTTCTCTCGGACTTAGGCTAGTGTCACAACTTATTGAAATTAATGGATGCGCAGCGCAAAAGGTTACCACTGCTTGACCGAGAATGGGGATATCGGGCATCACTATACGCAAATGACCTATTGGCGTAGAGGCATGTTTATTGACTTCTTGCAACGCATCCGACAGCGAATCGATTAACGGCTTGGTACTGGTATAAAGCTGCTCACCCGCCTCTGTCACTGAGATCCGTCTTGTCGTTCGTTCCAACAATCTTGCATCAAGCTTTTCTTCAAGTAGTGCGATGTGACGACTTACGTTAGAAGTCGGGATATCCAGAAACTCTGCCGCTTGTTTGAAGCTTAAGCATTCATAAACACAGTGGAAACTGTTAAGCCACTGAGGGTCAATCTGATCAATCATTTTATTAGCCCAAAATATGGGTTTATCAATTCAATAATGGACACTTTATTACCTAATCAAGGCTAATACAATCAAGACTTCTTTGTTTACATCAATTAAGGATGTCTATGTTTTCAGCTTCAATGACCACCTTAGCAAGCCCAAAAGCTAAATTTGGGTTATGTTTTGTCATCCACTTTTTAATCGCATTAGATGCATTAATTATCGTGCCCTTTAGTGCAGAAATGGCGCTAAGTTCAGGTACCAGCCCATCAAATTCAGGACTACTCGTTTCGGCTTATGCAATTGCCGCTGCTTTCACTTGTTTATGGGTGCGTGGTACCGGCAACCTTTCAAAGGAGAAATACAAGGTCTTTATTTTTCTGTCAGCAACCACATTGTTAACCTTGCTTACTTCAGCGCTCGAGAGTTTTTATATCCTGCTTTTCGTACGTGCATTGACTGGCATCTGTGGCGGCGCATTGGTAGTACTCAATCTCAACTTGGTGATCCAGCTAAGCCATGAAAACGACAAGAAAAAAGACACCGCGATACTGCTGAGTGCTTTTCCACTCGCCTTGGCAATTGGGATCCCTGCTCTATTATTTATCACAGCAAATCAAGGCTGGCAGTTGGGGTTCATGATACTAGGAAGTGGCTTAGCCATTACAGCGCTATTATTTACATTTATATTCCTCTCAAACATAAAGCAAGCTTCGCAAAGCAGCGCTAGCAACCCAATGCCAAGCTACACATTTAACCCGACCAAAACCCTTAAATACGCGCTGTTCATCGCATTTTTTGTGGTGCTAAGTACATTTGCAATTTCAACTCAATTTCCGGTGATGCTAATTACCAACTTAAACATCTCAAGCCCAATACTAAGCGCATGCTATTTGTTAAGTGGTGTGTGTTCGTTTATTGCAGTTCAGCTATACGCTCGACGTAAGCTAAACAATCACACAACCTCATACTTAATTTACTTTCTTAGTGCATTGATGATATTGGCAGCCTTGTTTGGCTTTACGATAAGCTCAGTTGTTTTTGCAGCCGGACTTTTTACCCTGTTTGTGATTGCAAGCGCTACCCGCTCTATGATCTTAGTGACAGAACTTATAACCTCACTTCACGCAGAAGAGCGCAGTACCTTTATAAGTCTGCAAAATGCGATACAGCACTTTGCGATAGCCTCTGGCGGCACCATTGCAAGTTTGCTAGTCACGCCCCGCGAAAACCACACGCTTAATTTTAATGTCTTGATTGTTATCTCAACTCTATTGGTAGTTATAACGGTTGTTATGTGGAAAAACTTTCAAAGAAAGCGCTTTTAATCGCGATTTAGTGATTGATTAATAGATAATTGGGCAGCTTGATAAAGCAATAAGCGATGTCGCTTCCCCAATTATCGCTTTGCTCTGCTTTAATAACACAATCTGCGATGGTTACGCCTTACTCTAAGCGCGCCTCTATGCGATAATGCCAATCTATCGTTAGTCATATGTATCCGCATAGCGGCAAACAGCTTAGTTATCACGGTATACACACTGGTGTGAACCGATATACACATTAATATACACAGTTGTCATACCATCACGGCAAATATGATTAACCAAAACAAACAAAAACAGTAGAATAACTTTTTGATTTTATGACAAATACAAACCAATCAGATACACCAAATAATGCCCAGAACATCCCAACTATTTTCTGGCACGACTACGAGAGTTGGGGGGCGACGCCGCAAAAAGACAGGCCAAGCCAGTTTGCTGGGATCAGAACGGATCTGGATCTCAATATTATTGGTGAGCCACTGATTGAGTATTGTCAGCCTGCTCCAGATTATCTCCCGCATCCTCAAGCCTGTTTAGTTACTGGGATCACACCACAATTAGCACTAAAAAAAGGCCTGACCGAAGCCGAGTTTATGGCAAAAATCCACGCTGAATTTGCCAAACCACAAACCTGCGTTGCCGGATATAACAGTATTCGGTTTGATGATGAGCTAACCCGTTATAGCCTTTATCGTAACTTTTATGACCCCTATGAGCGTGAATGGCAAAATGGCAATAGCCGTTGGGACATCATAGATCTGGTAAGAGCCTGTTATGCGCTTCGTCCAGAAGGGATTGAATGGCCAACCCGTGAAGATGGCAATCCGAGTTTTAAGCTGGAACACTTAACCGTCGCCAATGGCATTGAGCACGGCGCCGCGCACGATGCATTGAGTGATGTTACCGCAACGATTGCGCTGGCAAAACTGATAAAAACCAAACAGCCAAAACTGTATGAGTTCTACTTTAATCACAGACATAAAAAAGCGGTGTCGAGCCTAATCGACGTTTTCAATATGCAGCCTTTAGTACACGTTTCTTCTATGTTTCCAGCGCAACAAGGTTGCACCACTTGGATTGCCCCGATGAGTTTTCACCCGGTCAATAGCAATGCCGTGATCTGCTTTGACTTAACACAGTCGCCGGAGGTATTGAATGACCTTGACGTTGAGGCACTCAAACAACGGCTTTATACAAAACGCAGTGAATTGGGTGATGATGAGCTACCGGTTGGATTAAAACTAGTACATATCAATAAATGCCCGCTGGTTGCGCCAGCTAAGACCCTCTTGCCCGAAAACGCAGCAAGGCTTGGAATTGACCGCGAGCAATGCCTTGAAAACTTAAAGTACCTTAAAGCACGCCCAGAGCTAAGGGATAAGGTTGCAGAAGTCTTTAGCGATGAAAAGGGATTCGAGAAACCAAGTAATCCAGATTATCAACTCTACGATGGTTTCACCAGCAAGGCCGATAAAGCCAAATTTGCAATCATTCGCAATGCATCGCCCGAAGAGTTGGCAACCATTGAGCTGGATTTTGAAGACAGTAAATTTAACACTTTGCTGTTTCGCTATCGTGCAAGAAATTGGCCGCAGTCGCTCTCACCTGTAGAGCTTGATAAATGGCGTAAATATTGCCAAAATAAATTGATGCATAATGAAGATAACCCTTCAATTTCAGCCGAAGATTTTATGCTGGAGCTTGAAAATTTAGTCGCAGAGAATGAAGGTAATGAGCGCAATATGCAGATCTTAAAAGCGCTTTATCATTACGCTCAAAGTTTGTAATTCGCAGGTTTTCGGCCCATTGGAGGTCGGTCTAAAGATGTCGGCCTAAAGATGTCGGCCTAAAGGCCGACCTACGGTTTAGGTGTTACCCATTTCCCAGGACCTTGGCAGGATCCGTTTTGGTGGCTTGCCAAGCGGGATATAAGCTTGCGACGACTGCCATAACAAAAGTCGTGACTAAACTGATATAAATGTCTGTCCAAATAATTTTGCTCGGTAAGTATTCAATAAAGTAGACGCCTTCAAGCGGATTACTATCACTCATATTGATCCAGGCTTTAAAAATATCGGGAATATTAATAGCAATAAAAATGCCGATCCCAGTGCCTAGCAATGCACCAATCCCTGCATACGTCACACCTTGTAGCGCAAAAGCCGAGAAAATCGTACTGTCCTGTGCGCCCATGGTTTTCAAAATGGCGATATCCGCCCGCTTTTCTTTTACTTCCATCACCATAGAAGAAACGATATTAAAGCTCGCTACAGCGATTATCAGAAATACCACGAGATAGACGATAGTGCGCACCATCTGAATATCTTGATACAGTCCGCCTTGCGTACGAAACCAAGACGATACGTACACTAAATCGGGTAATGCCCTACCCGCTGATGTCGCAATTTGTTGTGCCTGAAACACATCACTCACCTTGGCACGCAAGTCCGTTACTTGATCTTCTCTAAAGTCCATCGCTTCTTGCAATGCATTAAGCGGCACTAAGGCTAATGTTTGGTCAAGTGGCCCACCCATATCGATAAGTCCCACCACAGTCGCCGTTAATCGCTTTGGCGCAGCGAGTGGATTATCCGAATGTTTGTTAGCAACCAAGAGTTGAATATTATCGCCAGCCACGACACCAAGCTTGTCAGCTATCCCTTTGCCGATGATCACTTCACCCGGTTTTAATGCTTTTAGTTCCGCACCTTTTATAAATTCACCTATGCTCGACACCGTATGATGCCTATTCGGTGCGATCCCTTTTAACTGCGCCGCTTTTAAGGTGCCTTTGTATTGCAGCATGGCTGTTAAGTTAATTTCAGCCGTCGCGCTTACGACGCCACGCTGACTCTCCAAGAGCTCTACTTTTTGCTGCCACGCTTGAATAGGGTCGTAAGGTGCTTGATAACTCACTTGCGGCACCACCGACAACAGGCGCTGCTCTAATTGTTCTTCAAAACCATTAATCACAGAAAGTGCGACTATCAATACTGCCATACCCAGCATTACACCAAGCGTAGAAGCACGGGTTAAAAAACCAATAAAACCAAGCTGACGTTTAGACTCTCTAAAGCGTTTGCTTAAAAAATAACTAAGCATGCTGATACACACCTACTTTGCCATCGTCCAGTTGCACTGCACGACCAAGCTTATCTGCCAACTCTAAGTCGTGTGTTACAACTACAAAGCTGGTTTTTAGCTGCTGATTAAGCTCAGCCAGCAAGTCATAAATTCGCAGGGCATTATGCTTATCAAGATTGCCGGTTGGTTCATCAGCTAGCACCAAATCAGGTTCTGTTACTAACGCTCTTGCTATCGCAACACGCTGTCTCTCCCCCCCAGAGAGCTCTGAAGGCTTATGATCAGCACGATGACTCAAGCCCACTTTATCGAGCATGTGTAATGCTTTTTCGCGGGCTTGTTTTGCTTTATTACCGGCAATTAATAACGGCATCGCCACATTTTCAACCGCGCTAAACTCCATCAACAAATGATGAAACTGATAGATAAAACCCAAATGCTTATTTCTAAATTCCGCCTGTTTTTTACGTGACAGCTTGCCAACTTCCACACCTTTGATCTTTACACTGCCAGTGGATGCTTTATCCAAGGTACCGAGAATATGCAGTAAAGTACTTTTACCTGAGCCCGAGCTACCCACAATGGCAAGCATTTCACCTTGGGTTACAGATAAATCGACGCCTTTTAATACCGTTACTTCGGCTTTACCATCTTGGTAGCTTTTGACCAAATCTTGGCAGTCAATGACTAAATCACTCATATCTTAATACCTCTGCTGGCAGCACACTCGACGCGCGTTTAGCTGGATACAAGGTTGCTAAAAAGCTTAGCAATATGCTGCCCACTGCCATAATCGTTAAATCTGTTAGTTCTATTTTGACCGGAAGTTCAGCGCCACCAAGCAACTGAAGGCCTGCGAGATGGAGCACCTCATTAATATTGTTCGACAGCAATAATCCACCAGCAACACCAATGAGTGTGCCAAAAACGCCGTTATACATCCCTTGCGCCATAAACACTTTTGCTATCATTTGTGGTGTAAAGCCAAGCGTTTGCAAAATAGCCACTTCCCCTTGCTTTTCACTCACCATCATAGATAGCGCTGAAATGATATTAAATACAGCCACTATTACAATAAGACCTAGTAATAGCGACATAATGCGCTTTTCCATTGCAACGGCCGCAAACAATGTGCCTTGCTGAGTTTGCCAGTCCTGTGTCTCGAGCCCCTGCAACAAGCTGTCCGCTTGCTGATAAAAATCGGGTAGGCTAAAAGCATCATATAAATGAATGTTTAGGTCGTATTGCTCTGGCTTCTTGCGCATTAACCGCTGCAAGCTTTTCCCATCGGCAAATGCCAAATAAGTGTCAGCTTCGCTTTGGCCATCATATATGGCAGCTACGGTGAATAAGCGCTGCGTCGGTGTGCGGCCAAGCGGTGTGTATGTGGTGAATTCAGGCATGATCACGCGGAGTTGCTGACCAACGCTTACGCCAAGTTTATTGGCTAAATAGCGACTCAGCGCCACTTGGTATTTTTGCTCGTACAATCGAGTTAAACTGCCGGCACGCACTGCATCATCTAACGCTGTTTCATACCCTTGAAATAGCCCTTGAAGTTGCACGCCCACCAAATCTTGATTGGTTTGTAGAATTACGTCACTTGCAACATATGGCGAAACTTGTTTAACCAACGGATGATTTTCAATGGCTTGTAATTTATTTTGATCAAGTTGCTCATTTTCCTTAATTTGCACATGCGGGATCAAATCAAGCATGGCGGCTTTTAAGGTTTGCTCAAAGCCATTCATCACTGAGCTGACGGTGATCAAACTCATTAAGCCAAGGGCGATACCCGCAATTGAGAAAAATGAGATAAACGATATAAATGCATTGCCTTTCGCAGCACGGCTATATCTTAACCCAACAAAGAGGCTAACTGGTTGAAACATAATCTATCTCGTAAAAAACTGCTGCACGGATACTAACATACTCAAAATCAGATTGATGGCAAGATTGCTATAAAAAGTGTGACAAACTATAAATTTGTTGACGTTTAGCTGTGCATTGCTTATCCCGTCAAAACTTTACTGCTCGCCATACTTAACGATTACCTTTTGCGGATCTGATATGGCACGTTTCTACGTTTGACTATTGTTGATTTCACCACCGATGTGTGGGTATCACCTAGCGTCGAGACTTTATCCAAAATTTCGTCTAGCTTAGGCATACTCTCAAAACACAACCTCACATAAAAACAATCCTCTCCCGTCACTTTGTCACATTCAATCACTTCAGGAATGTTTTGGATCATCGCTTCAAGTTGTTTTAGTTTACCGGGATGCTGACGAATACGCACAATCGCTGTCAGCGGGTAATCAAAGCTTTCTGGGTCTAATTCAATACTGTATTTACTAATTACCCCATACTCTTCCATACGTTTCATGCGTTCATTCACACTCGGTGAAGACATATTCACTGCCCGGGCCATTTCAGCAACAGACACTCGGCTGTTGTTTTCTAACAGCTTTATAAGCTTGCTAT
Organism: Pseudoalteromonas sp. OF7H-1; assembly: GCF_022347825.1. Taxonomy (NCBI): domain Bacteria; kingdom Pseudomonadati; phylum Pseudomonadota; class Gammaproteobacteria; order Alteromonadales; family Pseudoalteromonadaceae; genus Pseudoalteromonas; species Pseudoalteromonas sp. OF7H-1. Next base: position 228,817 of record NZ_JAKRFX010000006.1, read on the forward strand.
CTATCGCATCAAGCGACCATTTTTCATTATTAATTAATTTTCGCATTTTTGCCTTTCATTTTTAGGAAAATAGAAAAATTAGCCTTTTATTGTCTATTAGCAATACGGCAAACCCTAAGTAATATGCAAGTATAGAATTGAATATGACAAGGTGTGAACAATGTTTGGCTCAGATAAAGATAAAGGTTCAATAGAGATGATAATAGCTATGGTGCTATCTGGCACCATAGGATACTTTGTCGTCAGTGCAGAACAAACCTATTGGAATGTGGTATTTTTACGTTGTGTTATTGGCGCGTTGTGCCTTCTTGGATACGTGCTCGTAACAAAGCAACTGACAAAAGAGGTATTTAAAGGTCCCGTTTTTATGACCATCTTGCTCGGCGGTATTGCGCTGGTCGGAAACTGGGTGCTGTTATTCGCCTCGTTTGACTATATTCCTTTTTCAATTTCAATCATCGCATACCATCTACAACCTTTGATGTTGGTATTATTAAGCGCGGTGCTGTATCGTCAGTATCCAAGTAAAGCAATCCTTTTATGGTTGGCCATCGCCGTGGTGGGGTTATGGTTGGTTGTGGGGATCCCGTATCAAGAAATAGTCGCGGTGATTTTTGCACAAGAGAGTAATCAAGCCGTTTTTGGTCTGCTACTAGCACTTGGAGCTGCATTTCTATATACCATCACAACGCTGATGACGAAAAAGGTAAGCCAAGTGCCATCCGGTGTGGTTGCTGTGATCCAAATCTTTTTTGGTGGCTTATTTTTGTTGCCTTGGGTTGATTTTGCACAGTTTCCAGAGACTTCATCGAGCTGGGGTAATATCTTATTCTTAGGCGTCGTCAACACCGGGTTTATGTATGTGATCATGTATGATGCGTTTCAACGCTTGAGCACCACATTAATTGCTATTCTTTCTTTTATCTATCCGGTCGTGGCGCTGTTTGTAGATTTTATTGCATTCGAGCACACGATTTCGATGCTACAAACGCTTGGGATTGTTTTAATCTTAACGGCCGTCAGCGCTGTAAAGTTCGATTGGAAGTTAGGCAAATTATTTAGCACGCCAAAGCGAAAAGTCAGTTAATTTAGCTAATTTGAACTTAAAGGAAATAGCGTGATAAAAGCAGAGTAAAGTGCAAGTACTTTGCTCTGCTGCTGTTGACTAGCTTACTGCTCTAGGTAACAAATAACCGCTGCTTGCTTAGGGTTGCTTTGTGTATCTTCAATCAGATAGCTCGCTTTTTTACTGTTTTGGCATAAACACATGTCGTAATGACTGATCATGTAAGCATTACCAACAGCATCCTCATCCGTTTTTTGGATGCTACAGGTAGGCTCTCTCCAAATTGGATCCCAGCCGCTTTGGCCAATAGCAACAATTTTAATGTTTTGTTGAGTAACGAGTGCTTTCGCCTCTTCTACTTCTTGAGCAGATACAGACAATGCAGTGAATGCAACGAGTGCGGTGATTAGCTTTTTCATTTTTCATCCTTAATTTAAGTCAGCGCTATAGATAAAAAACAGCAAAATACTGTAACAGAAATCAAAATATTGAATAAAAACTCTATAGCGCTTGCTATTTTATTCATTAAATATGACAACTCAAGAATAAATTCATTAAATTTATAAAAACAATTTCAACATTAAAGCCTCATCAAGAAAACTCACCTTAATACGTCAAGGCACATACTTTGGCTCTCTTCTCATTTAGATTAAATAAACATATTAGACGCAAATTAAATAACAAAAAGAAATAAGTGAAATTAATTCCATTTATCTTAATAGCGCACTTTACACAACAAACTCGCACAGTTTAAAAATTCACAATTCCATTAACCTAAACACCATGATTTTCTTAATTCCGAATAACACAAGACATAACTCAAACAATAAAAATCCAACACTGATTATTAAGGGAAATTATTTTTCATACATTTAAAATATTAGTACATAGAGCACTTACCCTAAACTTAATTCAATAAAACTCAAATATAAAAACCAGATAAAAAACATTGCAAATAACAAAAATAATTAATCCACAAAAAACAACAATGAAATTATTTAGGTTAATTTAGTCAAAATAAAATCATTAGCATCAAAATAATTTCAATGTTTGAATACGCAACTTGTGAACGGGGTGTAATTAAAATGTGTACAATATCACTTTTGATTGCCTATTTATCATACTTCTGCATTAAGGTTTTTTGAGATGAATGGCTTTTCTTCAAACACTTGTTACGAACTTGTCTCTGAAGCGCTAGAGGATATCGAGGCTCTACATGAGGAGTTTCAAGGTGTTGAAGAGGATGAACATGCCAGCCACCGCGTTGTTGACATTGCACGGCAGTTAGTCGCATTCAAATCAATCACGCCGGATGATGTTGGGTGTCAACTGTGGTTAGCACAAGAACTACGGACTTTGGGTTTTTCAATCAAGCACTTGCCTGTTCGTGATGTGAGTAACTTAGTCGCAAGTATAGGTAACAATAGTGACGCTAGGTTTGCTTTTCTTGGTCATACCGATGTAGTACCGGCAGGAAGTGCACAAGATTGGCAGTTTAACCCTTTTAAGCTGACAGAACACAATGGCTGTCTCTTCGCTAGAGGTATTGTTGATATGAAAGGCGCTATTGCCGCCTTTTTCTGTGCAATTGAGGCTCTAGTGACAGAATTTGGAGTACCGGAAAAAGAGCTTTGGTTGCTACTCACCAGCGACGAGGAAGGCGAAGCGGAACACGGAACCAAGCGGATCGCTCATTTTTTAAAACAGCAGCGTATTGCATTTGATTTTACCTTGGTCGGAGAGCCAAGCTCAGAAGCGTATGTAGCAGACACACTGAAAGTCGGTCGTCGTGGCGCTTTGTCTTTTACCGTCAATTTACATGGTAAAAGTGGACATGTGGCTTACCCTCAAAAAGCGACCAATGCCATCCATTTGGCGCAAAATATTATGCAAGCACTATTGTCGCAGGATTGGCCAAAGCACTGTGATAACTTTGACTCGACCACGCTGCAATTCACCCATGTAAATTCAGGAAATTTTGTCGACAACATCATTCCAAGCCAATGTCAGCTAAATTTTAATATCCGTTATACACCCGCATACGACGAATATGAATTGGTCGAGCTGGTAAGAGAGACCATCGAAGAACATACGCTCAATTATGCATTAACGACCAGCAACCCCTGCCAACCCTATTACTGCGTAAATAATGATGAGATCTCTTCTCCATCCCTCGCTATCGTCTGCGATGAAATCAACAGTCAATGTCATTTCACACCAAAACTATCGACCGCAGGGGGAACGTCGGATGGCCGCTTTATTGCTGAAATATCGACCTCAGTACTAGAACTCGGACTGGTGAACAAAACCATTCATCAAATAGATGAACACACAACAACATCCGACTTAATCCAGCTTCAACAGCTTTACTACGGCATCTATAAACGCCTGCTCTACCCTACGCTTCATGTTCACTCAACCGCTCAAGATGAACTGCTGCAACTTCGCTAATTAATAGAAAATAGATAACTTCAAGGAATGCATTATGGCAATCGAAAATGAACGCTCTGTTCGCCCCGTAAACAACACACTACCGATAGCAATTATTGGCATGGGTTGTCGTTTCCCAGGTCACGCGAATAGTCCTGAATTGTTTTGGGAAAATATTAAACATGGTGTCGATTGCATCATAGAAACCCCAGAATCGAGATGGAATATCGATACTCATTATTCGTCTGTAAAGGCGAATAAAGGCAAATTGAGCTCAAAATGGGGTGGCTATATCGATGGTATCGATAAGTTTGATCCAGCATTTTTTGGGATCACGCCTCGTGAAGCCGAGTTTATGGACCCTCAACAACGTAAATTGCTGGAGGTAACTTGGGAAGCCTTGGAAGATGGTGGGCAAAAGCCATCTGAACTCGCAGGAGAGTCGGTCGGTGTTTTTATGGGTGGGTTTACGCTTGATTATAAAATCATGCAATTCACTAACCCTGATTTTGACAACATTGATGCCCACACTGCGACGGGTGTCATGATGACGATGCTTTCAAATCGCATCTCACATACTTTTGATTTTAATGGCCCCAGCATGTCCATCGATACTGCTTGTAGCTCCTCTATTGTCGCATTAGATATGGCCTGTAAAAGCCTACAGACCGGGGCAAGTAATATGGCACTCGCAGGTGGTGTGCTATTACATTTGGCACCACAATATACAGTATCCGAGTCTAAAGGCGGTTTCTTATCTCCGACAGGTTTTTCTCATGCTTTTGACGACTCCGCAAACGGCTATGTCCGTGCTGAAGGCGCTGGCGTCGTTGTGCTCAAGCGCTTAGATGATGCGATTAAGGATGGCGACCCAATTCATGCGGTGATCTTAGCCACCGGTGTAAACCAAGACGGTAAAACACAAGGGATCACGGTACCGAATGGGGATGCCCAATTGCGCTTGATGAAGGAAACCTATGCCAAAGCAAATATTAACCCTGGTAAAGTGCAGTACATTGAAATGCACGGCACAGGCACACCAGTTGGCGACCCTATTGAAGCAAAGTCTGTTGGAACACTCCTTGGGATCAACCGTGATCAAGCCGATAAATGCTACATTGGCTCTGTAAAAACCAATATTGGCCATACCGAGGCAGCCGCTGGTATGGCTGGTTTGTTCAAAGCGGTCAAAGCCATTCAAAACAAACAGATCCCACCGCATTTACACTTAAAATCAATTAATCCTAAGATTGATTACGCCAATGCGCCGTATGAGATCCCCACTAAACTTACACCTTGGCCTAAGCATGAAGGTTTAGCCGTTGCGGGGGTAAACTCCTTTGGTTTCGGTGGAACCAATTCCCACGCTGTTATTCAAGAATACGTTGCACCAGAAGTGCCATCAATGCCTCCAGCAAATGAGAATGGCTTAAAGCTTTATCCACTGAGTGCAAGAGATCAACACGGGATCCATCGCTGTGCCAAAGCGCATAATGAGTTTTTACAAGATAGCGATGCATCACTCAGTGATATTATTTATACACTGGGTGAGCGCCGTGAACATCACCAATATCGTCATGCAATTTGTTTTAAAAATGCAGAGGATCTGCAACAGCAACTACAAACATTAAGTCATGATGCTGAATTTGCTGTGGCCAACACACTGCGCACACTGAAAAAAGATGAGCAAAAACTCGTCTGGGTCTTCACCGGTATGGGGCCACAATGGTGGGCAATGGGCCGTGAGTTGTACCAATCAGAGCCAACTTTTAAAGCGATGATCGATGAGTGTGATAGCTATATGTCAGCGCTTACAGATTGGTCATTGGTTGATGAAATGCTTGCCGATGAATCAGCGTCAAACATGCAATATACTTGGCTTGCTCAAACGGCAAACTTTGCCGTGCAAGTCGCACTTGCAGCAATGTGGCGTCAACACGGCATTTCGCCTGATGTCATTGTTGGCCACAGTACCGGTGAAGCAGCAGCATTTTATGAAGCCGGGGTCTACTCATTAAAAGATGCTTGCACCATCGTAGTCCATCGTAGCCGTTTACAACATCAATGCCGCAACACAGGTAAAATGATGGCGGTAGGACTCTCTGACAGTGATGTCACGCCTTATCTCAACGACCAAGTTGAAATCGCAGCGGTAAATAGTCCAAACTCTGTAACCCTAGCTGGTGAAGAAAACGCGTTACACAGTATTGAAACACAGCTGAGCGAAGCTGGTGTGTTTTGCAAGTTTCTCCGCGTTGAAGTGCCCTATCACAGCCAGTTTATGGAACCGATAAAGGCCGAATTGCTCGAGTGTTTAGCTGGTATTCAAGCTAACACCGCACATACTCGTTTGTATTCAACGGTAACAGGAACACTTGCTGAGGGGCCTGAACTTGATGCTAACTATTGGTGGCTCAACGTCCGTCAAGCCGTGCGCTTTGTTGATGCCACCCGCGCAATATTACAACAAGGTTATCAAGTATTTTTGGAACTGGGTCCACACCCTGTGCTTGGCGCATCTATTGCCGAAACCGCAGAAGAACAAAGTTGCTCAAGTGTTGTCGTCTCGAGTATGCGCCGTAAATCCGACGAACAACACACCTATTACCACGCTGTAGCTCAACTATTTGGTTTAGGCTTTGAATTAAATTGGTCAGCCATAAACGGGCGAGGTAAGTTCACTACGTTGCCAACTTACCCGTTCTTGCAAGAGCGCTTTTGGACCGAGCCTGAGTACTTTAATCAAGTGCGTTTAGGGCAAAGTAACCATGCATTCTTGGGCCGTAAACGCAGTGAAGCTGAACATGTTTGGAACGCGGTAACCGACACAAATCGCGATAGTTTTTTAAGCTGTCACCAAATCCAAGGGAATACCCTCTTCCCTGCTGCTGGCTTTATCGAAATGGCGTATGCTGCAGCCAAAGAGACTTGGGGCAATGGCAGCTATGCACTCGACCGGTTTGTCATCGATAAAGCGTTATTTTTGAATAATGAACATGCACCCAATGTGCAATTCATTTTGCACCATGATGAACCGAATTTTAAAGTGGTAAGCCTTGAAGATGGCAAAACGACCCGCCATGTTCAAGGGACAATCCGCCGAGTACAAAGCGCCAATCTTGCTGAGCCTATTGATCTCAATGCTATTCGTAGTACCGCTACTAGCGCGCAGCAGCACGATGAGTTTTATGCACACCTAAAAGAGTTTGGTTACGAATATGGTCCATGTTTTAGAGCTATTGAGCAGATCTGGGCAACAGACAACGGCGTGCTTGCCAAGATCTCTTGGCCTACTCAACTTGAGCGAACAGCACAATTTACCCTACACCCAAGTCTATTAGATGCATGCTTCCAGACGTTAGTATTTACGGAACTTGCATGTGCTAATGCTCAGCAATTTTCTATCCGCTTACCTGTGATGCTTGAGCAGATCTTGCTTTGCGAGCAGAACAATACTGATTTTTGGTGTTATACCCAAATCACTCATCGTGACGACGAAAAAACGGTCGGTGATTTATACCTCTGTGATGAGTCTGGTCAAGTCTTTGGTGTTATCAAAAACTTTATTGCACAAAGCGTTGACTCAGCTGCAAGTGGGATCACCACCAGAACCATAGATAGCTGGCTTTACCAAGTTAATTGGCTTGCAGAGCCTGAGCAGGAAATACAAAAAACTGACACATCGGGACGTTGGGTGCTCCTCGCAGATCAATCAGGAACAGCCGAACAGGTAGCTGACCGTTTAGCTCAGCTTGGCCACTCTAGCTGTATCGTTAAATCTGGAGAATATTTTGATATCGACAGAGACCATTGTCATGCATGGCTGGTTCCCGATTCACGGGATCACCTGTCACAACTTATCGAGACTTTGGGCAAACAAGAAATTCGTGGCGTTGTACATTGCTTTAGTCTAGATAACAGCGCGATAGAATCACTAACCCTTGCTCAGCTGCAAAGAGAAAAACGTCAGTCGCTGCATTCATTATTGAACCTGGCCAAAACCGTAATTGAACAAGACTGTAAATTCCCGCTTTACGTGGTAACACGCAACGCCAGCCTCGTTAATAGCGAGCAACTTACCGCGGTGATGTCCGCTTCGTTAACTGGATTTAGCCGAGTGCTCGCACAGCAAGAATTGGTTGATAATTGGGGTGGCCTCATCGATGTTGATGGCCAAAATGATGCCGAACATATCACAGCCAGATTATTAAGTGACCGCCAAGAAGGGGAAGTTGCTTTTAGGGAAAATCAAGCTTATGTTGCTCGTTTAGAGCTGGCAACGTCACTCCAACCCGCCTTCCCGACTCGCGTACAAAGCCATAAAGCACAGTTGATCACGGGTGCATTTGGTTCAATCGGACAGTTAGTTTGTCAGCTACTCGTCGATAGAGGTGCACGAAACCTCATTTTGCTTGGTAGGAGTCAATTACCTGAGCGTAAGAGTTGGTCAGAGCTTACCCCAAGCGACCGTAACTATGATCGCGTTCGGTTTATTCAACACCTTGAGAGTCAGGGCGTTAATGTCTCGTTATGGCAGACAGACTTAACTCGAGAGCGTGAACTTAACGCGGCCCTTGAGTCTTATCATCTAAGTGCACAAGCACCGATCAACGGATTATTTTTCTGTGCTGGTATCGTAAATGACACCTTACTTGGCAATATGGATACCAGAGCATTTGACGGTGTGTTTGACACCAAAGCGATTGGTGCGTTGATGCTTCACAAAGCACTCAGTAAAGTTGACCTTGAACATTTTGTGCTCTTCTCCTCTGTCGCGGCTCAAGTCACTACCGCAGGGCAAACAAACTATGCTTCTGGCAATGCTTTCTTAGATGCCCTCGCCCACTACCGTCGCAATCAAGGTCTTCCGGCGCTAAGCATCAACTGGGGCCCTTGGGCTATTGGTATGATTGAAGAGCTTGGTCTTGCCGAACATTACAAGAACCAAAGGGGTATGAACTGCATTTCACCAAGTGCGGGGATGGCCGTGCTTGAACGTATTCTAGACCAAGAGCAACCTCAACTCTTAGTGTGTGACGCCGATTGGTCCAAAGTAACCAATTGGTATGCAGGAAAGCCGAGTTTATTTAGTCACTTGACTACCCAAGAAAACGATAAGCAAAGCCACCAAGAGCAAGAATTTGCTCCTTTATACCAGCAAACAGACAGCGCGCTTCGATTACCGCTTGTTGCCGATCATCTCGCTAATGCTGTCAGCCAAGTATTACGCTGTAAACGAGAGCAAGTGGAATTAAATCTATCGCTCGGTAATCTCGGTATTGACTCTATTATGGCGACAGAGCTGAGAAATAAGATCACCACCCATTTTGGCGAAACCCTAACGATTGTGCGTCTTCTAAGTGGTGCATCTATCAACGAATTAAGTATAGAGCTTAATGACAAACTCGTGGAATCGCTTGGCTTTGAAGTCATAACCACAGAAACATCACAGGTTCAGCCAGTTTCCGAAACTAAGGTTAACTCTATTATCGTATCTGATGCCAATGTGGAAGCTGAGTTCCCACTTTCCTATGGACAAAAAGCGATTTGGTTTATCAATCAACTCAACCCAACTAGCGCTTCCTACAATATCGGCGGCGCGATGCACATTCCTAGTGCCCTGAATATTGACGCGCTGAAAAAAGCCCTTAGTGCTGTAGTTGCTCGCCACCCAATGTTAAGAACAAACTTCTTCTTTAAAGATGGCGAACCCTATCAAAGAGTCTGGACTCATCGTGAGGATGCACTACAAATCATTGATGTAAAAGGTAAGTCTTGGGAAGATATTCAACCTATGATGATTGCAGACAATGAACAGCCTTTCGACCTTGAGCACGACCCGCTATTTAGACTGTATTTATATAAGCAAAATGATCAAAGCTACTACTTTGCAGTGACGATTTATCACATCATCTCAGATGCATGGTCAAATTACATGTTTATCGATGAAATGCAGTCACTGTATGCGCATTTCGCAAAAAGTGAACCGTTAGCACTCAGCGAGATAACGTCAAGCTATGAAAAATTTGTCGATTGGGAAACACGCTTTGTTCACTCTCCACGCGGCGCGGCAAACTATAAGTTTTGGCAGAATCACTTACCTGCTGAGATCCCCGTATTAGACCTTGCAACCGACAAACCTAGACCTGCGGTACTCACCAACGTTGGTGATTCATATCATTTTGAGTTGGATAAAGCCCTTACGTCCTCGTTGAATGCCCTTGCAAAGGCACAAGGTTCCACCATGTTTATGGCGTTGCTTAGCATCTATTACGCAGTCATGCATAAATATACTCAGCAGGATGAAATCATTATTGGCAGTCCCGTGGCCGGTCGTACAAATCCCGAGTTTTCAAATGTCTATGGTTACTTTGTGAATCCCCTACCGCTATGCGCAAGATTTGCTCCTGAAACGCACTTTACTTCGCTTTTAGCGCAGGTGAAAGACATTACCCTCAACGCTCTAGATCACCAAGAATATCCGTTTGCGCTGTTAGTGGATAAGCTTGGTATTGAACATGATGCCAGCCGCTCTACGGTATTTCAGGTCATGTTTGTGATGCTCAATCACCGCGTTGAGCAATCACATATGGATGAAAATAATGTCGCGTACTATAAGGGCTTTCCTATGCAATTCATGGAACTGCCTGAAGAAGAAGGTCAATTTGACATTACGCTTTCGACCTATGAAGAAAATGGCGTGTTCAAAGGCACATTAAAATATAATACCGACCTATTCGAAACCGAAACGATAGCGCAGCTGGCTCGGGACTATATCGCACTAACGCGAATGGTCGTTGATAGTCCAAATCGGCCACTTTCAGAGCTTGCCTTAACAAGTCCAGACGCAATAGATGCCTTGGCGAAATTTGCTGAAAATCAACAAAACGCACCAGCATTACCAACTTTGGTCAGTCAAATAGAAAATGCGGCGCAACATAGCCCTGAGCTTCCTGCCCTCAGCATTGCCTGTGAAACAAATGCAGGAGAACTGGCTGCTACTTTAAGCTATCGTGAACTCAACAATCAGGCAAATCAGTTGGCGCGACTAATCAATTCGCAGCTAGATAATCAATCTAGTCAAACGATTGCCTTACATTTTGAAAAATCTATCGCGTTAGTTGTTGCTTGTATCGCTACGTTAAAAGCAGGTCATCATTTTGTGGTAATTGACCCGCAGCAACCCAATGAGCGCAAGCAGCTGTTGCTTGAGCAAAGTCGCTGCGCGTTACTACTTTGCGAAGAAGCGCTAACATCAGATCATCCGACACTACTTTGGGAAAGCTTCCAAAGCCAACGAGATGAAATCAGCGAGCACAATTTGGCGTTAAATCATCAGCCAAATGATATCGCGTATATTGTCTTTACTTCTGGCTCTACAGGTACGCCAAAAGCTGTCCAGGTTAGCCAGCAAAACTGGGCTACGATCGCTGTGGACTGGTTAGCCCAATTTGATTTAGCACCTACTTCTCATCATTTACAATTGGCCAGCCCAACCTTTGATGTGTTTTGTGGCGATCTCGCGCGCGCATTTTACAATGCGAAGCACTTAGTGTTGTGTCCTAAAAATATGATGCTGAACATGCCGGTGTTGTATGACCTCATTGAGACACAGCAGATTGATACGGTTGAGTTTGTGCCCTCTGTGGTTCGTAATCTCATCTTATTCGCAAAGCAAAGTCAGGTTGGATTTACCAGCTTACGTAGAGTGATTGTTGGCTCTGAGCAATGGCAAATCGCTGAATACCGCGCACTCAAAGGATTGCTACAAGAAGATGCTCGACTATTTAGCTCCTACGGTACATCTGAAGCAACCATAGACAGTAGTTTCTTTGAGGAATCAGAGCAGTACTTAGAAACCAGTGCAACGGTGCCTATCGGCAAGCCTTTCAATGCAACGCAACTTATCTTGCTCGATAAGCAAAACCAGTTAGTATCGAGTAATGCAGTCGGCGAAATTGCAATTGCGGGGCAAGGCGTAAGTCTTGGCTATCTCAATAATCCAGAGAAAAATGCCAGCCAATTTATCCAACTTCCCGTGTCAGAAAATAGCACCCTGCGGGTATATAAAACGGGTGATTTAGGTAAGTGGGACAAACATGGCAACCTACATATTCTGCAACGTATCGACAACCAAGTAAAAATACGAGGTCACCGCGTTGAGCTTGGAGAAATTGAGTCTAGCATCAACCAGATCCCAGGAATTAAGCGAAGCTATGTAAAAGGGATAGAAGTACACGGGCAAACCCAATTAATTGCCTACTTTGAGTCGGATCTTGCGGTCGGTACTGAGTTTGTCCTCGAGCAGTTAGAGAACCAGCTACCAAGCTATATGGTACCTAGTAAGCTGGTTGCTATTGATCAATTTCCATTACTGAGTAACGGTAAAATCGATGCAGCGGCATTACCACGGGTTGAACTCGCCGAGTTGGTAAGAGCATTCGTAGCGCCCGCCACCTTATTTGAGCAGCAACTCGCTGAGATTTGGTCCAATATGCTAGGGCAAAAATCCATTAGTCTTCATGATGACTTTTTTGCCCTTGGCGGTAACTCTTTATATTTGATTGAGCTAATGGTCAGGATCCAATCAGCCTTCAGCATCAAAATGGAAGTTAATCAGCTATTTAGATTTACAACCTTACATGGCATGGCGAGTGCAATTGAAGATGTAGTAACAGGAAAAGAAACGGGCGCGTCCCCTTACCTTATCTTCAATGCGGGTCAATCTACTCGTTTATTTGCGCTGCCACCAGCGGGGGGTTACAGCATCGTTTACAAGGCATTTGCCGACGCATTGCCTAACACTGAAGTGATCTCTTTTAACTACCTCGAAAATGACACTAAAGTTAGCGACTATGCCGACCAAATTATGCAAATTCAACCTCATGGTCCCTATACCCTATTTGGATACTCCCTTGGCGGTAATTTAGCCTTTGAGATTGCTAAGGAGCTGGAAGGCCGAGGTCAACGTGTCGGGGATGTGGTGATCTTAGACTCATTCAGGATCACTGAAACAATCAAAATGCGGGAGCAAGACTTCGCGCACTTTGAGCAAGAGTTAAAAGCACATTTCGCCCGCCACACCGGCTCAAATACGGTACACCAGCATACACTGGCACAAGCGAGAGACTATATCGATTGGTGTTATGAAGTGAAAAACCTAGGTCAGGTTCACGCCAAACTGCACTTTATCGTCGAGCAAAATGCACATGCAGAAGCTGCTCGTCTAACCAGTTGGGATGCAGCATCAGACGCCGAAGTCATTACCTATCAAGGTTTTGGTAAACATGAGGAGATGTTGATGCCAGATATGATGCAGGCAGGCAACGGCGCAATTATGCATAGTATTCTGCAGGATACCCAAAGCCAAGCGGTAATAGCAACAAACGTGGAGTAACAGCTTGCCCCAAAGCCTTCGCTTTGGGGCTTTCTAACGACTTTAAGGACAGAATTATGACCACACAAAGACAATCTATGATCATCATAGGTGCCGGCATGGGTGGACTCTCAACCGGTAGCTATGCACAAATGAACGGCTACAAGAGCGTGATCTTAGAACTGCACGATATTCCCGGCGGCTGCTGCACATCGTGGGAACGCAGAGATTATATTTTTGATTGGTGTATTAGCTGGCTACTGGGTAGTGGCACAGGCAACGGCATGAATCAAATCTGGCAAGAGTTAGGTGCGCTGGATGATAAAGAAATTAGAGACTTTGAAATCTTCAATTCAGTTATTGATGAAGAATTAGGAGAAGTACATTTCTACGCAGATCCAGATAAACTCGAAGCCCACCTCTTAAGTATTTCTCCCGCAGACAAGAAACTCATCACACAATTTTGCGATGGCATTCGTGAATTCGTCAAAATGATAGACGCTTATCCCTTTCTGGTGCCAGTTGGCATTATGTCACGCTGGCAAAAGCTAAAGATAATGTGGCCGTTCATCAAAAAATTTAATTTAATCCGCAAATCCATGGCGACATTGATGTCAGACTTTGCCGCTAAGTTTTCACATCCGCTGCTGCAAAAAGCATTTAACGTTATCTTTTATGAGCAACATCCCAGTTTCCCACTATTACCTTTCTACTTTAATTTGGCCTGCGCGGCGAAAAAAAATGCAGGTGTGCCCGAAGGTGGCTCGTTAGGTCTCGCACAATCGATGGAAGCAAGATATAAAAAGTTGGGGGGTGACGTCATATACAACACCCGAGTACACAAAATCTTGGTCGAAGACAACAAAGCCATCGGTGTCGAGCTCAGCGACGGCCAAAAAATGTATGCCGATATCGTGATCTCAGCATGTGACGGTACGGATGTGATAAAAAACATGCTTGATGGCCAGTATTCCAGTCCTGTGTTAGACAAGCTATACGACGAGTTAAGAGAGACAGATGGTCAAATGTTCCCAGGATACGTCTCTGTATTTTTGGGGGTAAACAAAGACTATACCCATCATCCCCATTGCCGCACCCACTTGTTAGACCAACAAGATCTTGTCCACTGCCCTGGTATGACGCACCCGGGGATCAATGTGCAGGTGCGCAATGTACACTACCCGCATATCGCCCCAGAGGGCAAATCCGTGCTTTATATCACTTACTTCTCAACTTATGAGCCATGGGCTGAATTAAATAATTTCCAAGAAACAACGGCGACTAAACGCCATCACACTAGGGTCAAGCGTAGCGTTCAATATCGCCTCGCTAAAAAGACCTTAGGTGAATTTATAATCGATAAGCTCTCCACTCATTTTGAGGGACTAAAAGAGCATATCGAATATATCGACATCGCAACCCCTTTGACCCAAGTTCGCTATACCCGCAACAGCAAAGGAACGGTATTGGCGTGGCAGCCTTTTTTGGAAAGTGGTGAAAGTCTAGAAGACGAAATAAATGCCAACGGGACAACGGGACTACCCGGCCTTAGTAACTTTTATATGGCTGGTCACTGGGTGACAACCGGCGGGTTGATCCGCGCTGCAGCTACAGGCAGACATGTTCTGCACTTTGTATGCCGTGATGATGACAAGCCGTTTCAGGCTTGGATCGGTGAAAACCCACTACACCAACCTCAATCTTATAGCGAACAAAAGCAGCATGTTGCTTAACCAAGAGAATTAAAAGGAAATATTATGAATACTCGTATTGGCCTATTTTATGGCAGCACAACAGGTAACACTGAAGCCGCAGCAGAATTAATAAAAGCACACCTAAACCAGTTTACCATCGATCTCTTTGATATAGCAGACACCGAATTAACCTTAACCGAGAACTATGAATTTTTGATTTTTGGTATTTCAACGTGGGAATACGGTGGTTTACAGGATGATTGGGAATCACGTTGGGAAAGCCTAGCACAACAGGATTTCAGCGGAAAAATCGTGGCTATCTTCGGTCAGGGCGATCAAGTTGGTTATGACGAGTGGTTTCAAGACGGTATCGGTATCTTACACGATAAACTAACCGAACAAGGCGCCACAGCAATTGGTTACTGGCCAAATTCAGGTTATCACTTCACCAAGTCTAAAGGGCTAAATGAAGACGGCAGTGAGTTTCTCGGCTTGTCGCTTGATGATGATAACCAACCAGAACTCACCGAGCAGCGCATCAACGACTGGTGCCAAGAGATTGCAGCCGTGCTTCAAGAACTTACCTGCGAAACAGCTTAAGGCCATCAAGATAACTATTCGGCGATGCTTAGTTGTATTACATGCACGCCGAATATGACAAGGAATAACAATGTCAAAAAATACAAAATCAGTCATTATTATCGGAGCTGGCATGTCAGGTCTAAGCACCGCAGCATACAGCCAGATGAATGGTTACGAAACGACAATATTTGAGCTACATGAAACTCCCGGAGGATGCTGTACTTCTTGGCAGCGAAAGGACTTTACTTTTGATTGGTGCTTGAGTTGGTTAAAAGGTACAGGTCACAAAGATGAGATGTCATTAATTTGGAATGAACTTGGTTGCCTCGATGACGTTTCAATCTACCATATTAAAACATTCAACACCGTAATTTTTCCAGATGGACAAAAAGTTACTTTCCACGCAGATCCCGATAAGCTCGAGTTAAGTTTAATCGAACAATTTCCTGAAGATACCAAGCATATTAAAGAGTTTTGCGGCTATATTAGAAAACTAGCTGGTTGTAGTCCCCACTTTCCATTTCTAAAAAATACTGGACTCATGACATGGTGGGAAAAAGCTAAAATGATGTGGAAGTTGCTTCCCTACATGAAAACATTGATGAACACAATGTCTATCAGTATAGATGACTACTCAAAACGCTTTAATAATCCTATTTTAGCTGAATCTCTTAACTGGATAATTTATGACAGACTTGGGAACTTTCCAGTTATGCCCTTCGCTTTTAATATTGCTAATGCAGCTGATAAAACGATAGGAGTTCCGGATGTCGGCTCATTAGGATTGGCTAAAAAGTTGGCTAGCAGAGTGGAAAAACTAGGTGGAAAAATCCACTATAAAGCGAAAGTCGACCAAATTTTGGTTGAAAACAATAAAGCTATTGGGGTACGACTAAGCAACGGACAAGAACACTTTGCAGATTACGTGATCAGCGCAAGCGATAGTTACAACACAACACAACACTTATTAAAGAGTGCTTACCCTCACCCTGTAATGGATAAAATGTATAGCCAACTGCATAACGATCCAAAGGGCATCATTTTTCCTAGCTTAGTTGCCGTATTTATTGCCGTTAATAAGGATTACACTGATCATGATCCTTATTCAACCTATCTAATAGACGATAAACTGAAATCAGAGTTGATAGGTATTAACCACGGCGGAATAGCTGTACAAGTTAGAAGCACTCTATTACCAAAGCAGGCTCCTGAAGGTAAGTCAGTGCTCTACATTACTTACCTTACTGACAGTCAACCATGGCAAAGTTTAAACGCAAACAGTGTTCAATCCGAACATATCAGTATTGGACGAAATAGTCACACCCGTCGAAGACGCTCTGTAGAATATAAAGTCGCCAAGAAAGACGTTGGCTCCAAGATACTACAATTTCTTTCTCAGCACTTTGAGGAATTAGAGAACAACGTTGAGTTTATAGATGTTGTCACACCGCTTACTTGTGAACGATATACCAAAAACTACAATGGCACAGTATTAGGTTGGGACCCATTCTCTCCTTACTCTGAAGAGTTTGAAAAATACATCAACAGACATGGACCCACTTTACCTCACTTAGATAATTTCTATTTTTCCGGTCACTGGGGAACATCAAATGGTGTAGCTCAGGCCGTGGCTAGCGGCAGACATATAGCCCAATATCTTTGTCTACAAGATAGCAAAAGGTTTCGAGTTACGCCCTTTTTAAGCCATGCCAACACTGCAACGCAACCAAAAGAGAATGAGCAATATGCATAACTTAGCGACAAAAAATAGGGTCACTCAAGCTATGAGTATACTCTGCTACCCAATCATTTTCTTAATAGTTAGTGCAATTAGTTTACTTGCGATTACAGAAAAACTTGAACTTGGTATCACTACTTTTTTCACCGTTTTATTCGTTATTTTTTACTTCGTTGTGATGGAAAGAATAAATCCTTTTCGACATAGCTGGCATCCAAGCAAAAAGGAATGGCAAAGAGATGGACGTTATTTCATTTTAGTGATGATTTATGGCGCGATTGGCGCGGGCATCATTCGCACCATCTCCATTTATTTGGCACCTCAGGAAAATGCACTAACACTGTCACAAAATGTGTTACTAGCAATTCTCGTTAGTTCATTTACGGGATATTGGCTTCATAGATTGCAACACAAGTACCTATCTTTGTGGAGCTTTCATGGTATTCACCATACTCCGAACAAGGTCACAACAAGTAATAATGTTGTTGTACATCTATTTGAAGTAATTATAAGCGCAGTTACTATTCAACTTATCTTTCTACTCTTGGGCTTTTCTGCCGAAAGCGTATTTATTGCCGGTCAATTTACGGTATTGCAAGGGTACTTCATACACGCCAATATCAATGTCAAAATGGGATGGCTAAATCATCTTATTGCAACCCCCGAGTTGCACCGGTTTCACCACAGCACCAACTTACAAGAAGCTGGAAACTACGGCTCTGAACTAAGCATTTGGGATAAAGCCTTTAACAGTTTCCAGTACCACCCCGAGCGCTCACCTCAGGAAATTGGTGTTACTAAACCACATTTGTTCCCTGCCCCTTCAGCCATTGGACTTGGTATTTTGCACCCTTTTAAGTGGTTTATAAGTTCAAAAGGCAAACGTCCAAATTACAGCAATATTGATAAACGCACGGCAAATAGGCCGAAAAAAGTGCCATCAACAACCCATGATATTGGATGATAGTGTGAAAGATTTAACTCAAGGCTCAATTCCAAAACATATCATATCAATGGCCTTGCCACTGGCTATCGGTATGCTTGTCCATACACTTTATATGTTTACCGACCTCTATTTTGTATCTCAGCTAGGTGATGCAGAAACGACGGCTCTCAGCTTAGTTGGCAATGTACTCTTTTTTATTTTTGCGATTAGCCAGATTTTAAACGTTGGAACCGCTACGTTAATTGCGAACTCCGTGGGCAAGAAAAACCAAGCTGAATCAAACTCAATCTTCAATCAAGCGATTTTATTGTCCTGCATATTAGGATTGGTGGTGCTATTTTTTGGGCTATTTGTGATCCAATTTTACCTTCAACATACCACTACAGACTTGGCAGTTCGAGAAGCGGCTATGATTTACACTAAATGGTTTATTCCTTGTCTCGCAATGCAATTTTTATTTATTACTTTGGGAGCAGCGATGCGAGGTATAGGAATAGTTAAACCTATGATGTTTGCTCAGCTCGGATCTCTCCTTCTCAATATCTTGCTATCCCCTTTACTTATAACCGGTTGGGGTTTCATCCCTTCCATGGGGATCTCGGGGGCTGGACTTGCAAGTTCAATTTCCATGATATTAGCTATTGTCGTTACCCTTTTATATTTCAGAAAAGCAGATGGTTATCTAAGAATTGATCTAAAAGCATGGAAAATTGATCGTTCTACCATCAAAAAACTACTCGTTATAGGCGGACCCGTTGGGCTCGAGTTAACGCTAACCTTCTGCTACATTTCGCTGACGTTTTGGGCAATCAAAGATCTCACAACGGATGTCCAAGCAGCACTCAGTATCGGTTCAAAGATAATTCAAGGACTTTCTCTCCCCATGATGGCTGTTGTCTTTTCGCTTCCTGCAGTTGCAGGGCAAAACTTTGGTGCAAATAACTTAGCACGATTTAAATATGCTTTTTTTTGGGTAATGTGCTGTGTTTCAATCATTATGTTGCTCATGTCTGTTATCGCAATAAACTGCGGCTCCCTGCTTGCCACTCCTTTCTCAAATGATGCAAATGTCATCGATCAAACGCAGTACTTTCTGGAGATTGTTGCATTTAACTTCATCGCCACTGGTATCGTTTATAGTTGCTCGGGAATATTTCAGGCTACAGGTAATACTTTCCCCTCTCTTATAAGCAATGCTTCCAGACTATTCACTTTTGTTTTACCTGTTATCTGGCTCGTACTTACACAACGAGTTTCCGTAGAGTTACTATGGCATCTGTCTGTGATAACTGTGCTTATTCAAGCAGCTTTAAGCTTGTATTTAGCTAGAAATCATTTAGGGCTCATTGCTAGCAAAATAAGTGCTACCGATTACTCCGTGAAGGAGGTATCGTGATTACCAATAAAATAGAAGAGCGCATAAACCACCAGCTTTCTACTTCCAAATGGTTTTCCTTACTCAATAAGCCTCACACCATTCGCAAACAACTCATTTGCTTTCCTTTTGCTGGCGCAGATGCAGCTGTTTACCAAAACTGGACAGGAAAACTGCCTGAAGATGTCGCTTTATATGCTCTCCAAGCACCTGGGCGAAAGGAGCGAAGTCATGAAGCTGCCATTGATAATATTCATACCTTGGTCGCAGCAATAGCATCTATTTTGAGCGAAGCAACGCCATTACCCACCATTTTTTACGGTCATAGCAATGGCGCTTATATTGCGTATGAGCTTGCCTTAGCACTTCAACATAGCAGCTGCAATATCGTTAAACACCTGTTTATTGCAGCAAGGAAGGCACCACAATATGCGATAAGAAAATCCCCCTACCATACTCTTGACGATAAGAAGTTCATTGCGGCGGTAAATTTAATGGGCGGTTTACCACCGGCTTTGCTCAATGATATCGAACTGCAACAACTGATGTTGCCAACGTTAAAAGCGGACTTTAAGCTGGGAGAGACCTATCAATACGACTCGGCTTGTAAACTCGACGTGCCTGCAACCGTGTTATATGGTACACGGGATAAAGCAGCTACGGGGACGGATATGCACCATTGGGAAAGTTGCTTTAAACAAGGTATCACGCCTAAAGCGATACCTGGTCGGCACTTTTTTATGCAGGATTCCTCGGCTTTGGTGCTAAAAGAAATTAACGCGGTGTTAGAAACACTGAGCCCCTTATAGTTGGGGCTCTTTAGTTACTTCAATTTGCCTAATGGCTAATCCTTGAATTTCTATGACTTTAAACTTAAAGCCATCAACTTCTAACGACTCTCCTTCGGCAGGAAAATGCTTTAGCCTGTGGATCACAAAACCGGCTAAGGTTTCTATGGCTTCAATCGGTTCAAACTCGTACTCAATCACCGAAGCTTGAAAGTCCTTAATCGACATATCGCCCTGCACTAGCCATCGGGTGTTATCCTTTTGCCGAAATTGGGCTTCTATTGCTTGGTCGTCTTTCAGTGCAATTAAATTCAAGATACTGGATAACGTTACCATCCCAACCACTGTTGAGAATTCATTGATCACCACCGCACAGTTGCTTTCATGACTTTTCAGCCCATCTAGCGCATCGGAAAGGCTTAGAGTATCAAGTAAAATTACCGGCTTATGGAATTCTTGTTGTTGACCATCCAGTAACGGCTTTTTAGCCAAAATATTACTAAGCAGTTGTTTGGCTTCAGGTGCAGCTATCACTTTGTCGAGCGAGCCGTCACACAGCAAATATTGTTGAAAACTGTGCGCTTGAATTAACGTGCTCAGGTTTTCTTCTGATTCTTGAATGTCTAACCACACGATTGCATCGCGATTGATCATCGCTTGGGTAATATTAGTCTGGTTAAGGTCGAGCACATTGCCAATGATATTGTACTCATGCTCGCACAGCTCACCCTGCTCAGCACTTTGATCAACCACCGCATAAATATCATCACGGGTTACCTGTTCGTCACGTTCATTTGGTAAATTGAATAGCTTTATTATCCAATCAGCGAACACGTTAAATAGCCAGATAATAGGCTTAAAAATCCATACACTGGCGAGCATTAGATGGATAAATCGCATCGCGATAGTTTCAGGGATAACCATGGCTATTCGTTTTGGCAATAGATCAGCAAACAATACAAATAACGATGTGATCAGTAAAAACGACACCACAGTGGATATTTGCAATAACATCGAGGCATGTGCCGCAACATCGGCAAACATAAAACTTGCAACCCAGTTTAGTAGTTGCAATACATAAGGGGTAAACACCGACTCGCCTATCATACCCGCGACAATCGCCAAAGCATTGAGTACCACCTGTACCGCAGCAAAAAACTGATGCGCATTGGCCTGCAAATACAATACTTTCTTGGCTCTAACGTCACCAAGATCAAATAAGGTTTGTAATTTAACTTTGCGTGCCGCTGCCAATGATATTTCACACAGCGCGAAAACTGCACTCAAGCTAATGAGTAACAACACCCAAAAAAAGTCCACAGATACACCTAAAAAAGAAAGCGAGAATTCGACGCGATGTATACGCCTATTTTATGACTTTAGCAATGTAATTCGCGTCAAATAATTAAATTTTTGTTGCCAATCTCGTACCGATTATCGTACTGTTCGCGACGAATAAAAAAGTACGTCAAGGAAGGAAAATGACAAAACTGATACACACCCTCAAATTAGCCCTACTCACAATGATATTGTTCTGCTTTTCAACGGCATGTTCAACCTATCATGAGATCACTAAAACCACGTCTTATCAAGATGAAATCTCGACCTTTTTAAAAACTGAAGACGGTAAACATCTCATCTTTGTTGGAAAAGAGCATCATTACATACTGCGGACTGATCCCACCTTAGCCAAGCTACTCGATAGCCCGCTTTTGGCATTTATCTCTCTTGAGAGAAATGACTTTCACATCAGTTCAATGCGAAGCGTAGAAGGAAAGGTTGATATTCTTTTAAGTCCTAATACACCGAACGATATAGAAGCAAAAGCCCAAGACTATGGTTTTAAGTCTGGTCGTGTTTCTGTCAAACTTGTTGGTGATAGATATGATAATCGGGACCTGAACTTTGCTCACTTCAAACAATTTGAGCACCCACTCGTAATCCACTTTAGCGTTGCACAAAGTTTTTCAGAAAAGGCATCAGCAGCGATTACGACACCACTAAGAGATATCGCAGAAGGCGCTATTTTTTTATTAGCTGTCCCTGTCATTGCAATATTATGCATGGGTGAAAAAAGGTGCCTACACTAAACACTTTACGAAGGCTAAATTCAGCCTTCACATTACCTTTTCGCTGAATACCCTAACTAAATCACCAATATCTTTGACAAAGTACAAAAATATAGTGCGATAAAAAACCACTCTGAAAGATATTTCCATGATAATAATTCAGGTCAAGCTCATCGATCTCTGTCGGTGTAATCCCGCAATGTCAGTGATTACATTACTGATTGGACTAAATTCGCTTCACTTGTCCGTGTACTTAACTTTCCTATGTTTAACGAAAGTGATAACCAAAATCACCAACGCCAATAGCTGAAAAAGCCAAAATAGCGGAATAAATCCAAATGGCTCAACGGGCGATATAGCCAGCCTTTACGCCCTCACTTAAAGTAAAGCTGTCCCCCACAGAGCCCACCACCATTTGCTTACGGTTTGACTTCATCAATTCACGCGGCACGTATAGCGAGTTAATACCAGTACAATGTGCACCCATCATATTCTTTAAGCCAAACTGCTGTAATTTACCTGCTGTCCATGCCAAGTGTTTATCATCCGCATTTATTAAATGGAATCCGCCTATCGCCGTCGTAATATCTGCGGGGTGGATCGTTTTTACTATGTGTTCCATCGTGTTGATGATACCCGCGTGCCCGCAACCAGCTATTAATACAAAGCCATCTTTGGTATTTATCACCAGTGACATATCTTCTGGAATGTTATCTTCTATATGCCCGTGCTTACCTTCAAGTTTGCTATTTCCACTCCAATTATGTTCGGGGTGAATGCGCTCAACATTGCCTGTTAACCAAACACCTGAGTAAATTTCTTGCGCCTCACTGTATTGTTTAAAAACCACACCTTGTTTTTCAAGCGCGAGCTTCATCGTGTGCATGCGGTTTTCTTTACCTGCACGTTTTGCGAAAATACCGTGACCAACATGAACGCGAGACATCGCTTTTGCATTCTTTTTACTCAGCTCAGTCCTTAACGTTTCTAGTCCACCGGTGTGGTCGCCATGATTATGACTTAAAATTACATCTTCTACATCAGACAAATCGATTCGCAAGTCTCGCGCATTTTGCAGTACTGTTTGCGGCCGATTACCAGTATCAAAAAGAATTTTTCGGCCGTCCACTTCAACTAGTGCTGCATATCCCCACTCGCCAATGCCACTATCCGCAAGCATGGTCGACAGCGTAGTGATTTTGAGTGCTTTGACTTGGTGAGGAGTTTCATTGGCAGCCGCTGTCGGTGACGTAATGAACCGCCACAAACAAATTAGACACAGAATATGTATACGGTGCATAAGAATTCCTTTTGCGTATTTTATATATAAATATTGCCGAAGCTAACTGGATATTTAATAAAAATCAACCTGTTACCATATTAGTCTAGAGCCAAATTAGTATAAATGGCCACATGAACGGCAGATCAAATTTTAGGAGGAAGCAACCAAAGCACCACTTTGAAAAGTTAACAAGTAAATCTGTTCTCTTAATACACAAAAGTAACTTCGACTTTGGTTTATGTCTGCCTCCTTAGCAAAAAGTGACTTTAGGCGTAATACCTAAAGCGCCTCTCTCGCTTTAAACTCAAGTACTTGGGCATTGATACAATAGCGGTCTTGACCCTTTGGCCCTTCATTTTTAAATACATGGCCTAAATGAATGCCGCTGCTTTTTGAGCGTATTTCGGTTCTTACCATTCCGTGGCTTAAATCTTTGTGATAGGTCACGCTGTCTTTTACTGGGTGAGTAAACGACAGCCACCCAGTGCCTGAGTTAAATCTATCTCGGGTGTCAAAAAGAATCTTGCCGCTTAATTTATCGATAAATACGCCATCTGGTGTGTTTTTAAAGATATCATACTGCTTGCAAAATGGTCTTTCTGTGCCTTTTTGAAAGGCAATGTCAAAAGCTTCTGAACGACCCAGCTTAAAAGCACCGAGTGCCTTATAAAACTCTTCTCTCGCCATAAAACCTTGAAAGCCAAGGGACTCAACACCATTTTCAATAAATAAGATTGTTGGCGTCGCCCAAGTCGCGGTTTTTATCATTAGCCCCTCGAGTTGATCTGCATAGCGAAAATGAAGTGGGATATCACCTTGATAGTCGTTTAACACCTCTTTTTTTAGCTTTTCACAATAAGGGCAATAGCTTTTAGCATCAACAATCACAATATGCTTACCTTGGGCTAGCATAGTGTTATCAGCTTTATCTTTCGCCACCTTTTCAAAGGTCACTCCCGTGCTGTGATCTGGGCAGTATCCCTTAGGGTTCTTGGTTAAGTAGTTTTGATGATACTCTTCCGCTGGATAGAATTTTCTAAGTGGCTTGATCTTGGTTTGAATGTCGCCATAGCCTTGCTCAGATAATAAATGTTGATACTGCGCTTTTAATGTGTGGGCCTTGTCACTTTGCTGCTCATCTGTATATAGAATGATCGAGCGATACTGCGTTCCAACGTCATTACCCTGACGGTTTTTTTGGGTTGGATCATGACTTTCAAAGTAGTACTTTAGCAGCGCATCGGTGGTGATAAGATTTGCGTTGTAAGTTACCTTTACCACTTCCGCATAGTTGTCTTCATCAAAGCGTCGGCTCGATTTAATAATTTCTCTATAACTTGGCTTAAACCCTTTACCGTCGGCATAGCCAGACTCAGCATCTATCACGCCCGTCATTTTCTCGTAGCGTTTTTCGGGACCCCAGAAACAACCGGAGCCTAACACTAACGTTTTAATATGGTTACTAGCACCATCAACTTTAGGCTTGGGCATATCTGTCCCCGCGAGCGCCGATACGCCTACACCTAACATCATGATAAATCCTATCGATGCGGCTACCTGTAATGTTCTCATCACTACCCTCTCAATGCTGTACGTCACAACTAAGTATGATTATCACTTCATACTTATTGAACTTAATATGATTTACTGCGTATTAAATGAGACCGTCTAAGGTTAATTATCATTTCATCTAAAGTCGTTCATGATAGTGAAGTAGTGCTGTCTGCAAAACTGCAAAATAAAGGAATAGGTGTGAGTAAAATAAGTGAGAATCTCTATCAAAAGCTAACCAATGATGACGAAGCGCGTGCCTGTAAGGCAATTGACGATAAGGCGTGTAAAGAAGTTCCCGGTAACTACGTGCTTATTTTATTGAGTCAACTATTTAGTAAATTGGGAGATGCCCTACTCAACCCAAAGATCACGCTACCTTGGCTGATGCAATCACTCGGTGCTCCTGCTTATTTGATATCGGCTCTAGTCCCCATTCGCGAGTCTGGTTCACTGATCCCACAATTGTTTATTGGTCAATGGGTGCGTAAGCATGCTAAACGAAAGCACCTTTGGTCTCTCGGCGCACTCACTCAAGCTATTTGTGTACTGCTTATGGCGCTACTTGCATGGCAACAAACTGAAAATCAATTGTACGCTTGGTTGGTACTTGGATTACTGGCGATTTTTAGCATCGCCCGCAGCTTAAGTTCCGTGTCGTCAAAAGATGTCATCGGTAAAACTATTCCTAAACAAAAGCGCGGCCAGCTTAGCGGCCAAGCCGCCTCTGTCAGTGGACTTATAACCGTTACATTTGGTGTTGGGCTTTTTATCGCTGCCACTCAAGTAAACAATGTCAACTTTGTGATCACACTGGTACTAGCTGCAACCTTTTGGTTGATTGGTGCGCTAACGTTCTCACAAATCAAAGAATATGAAGGCGCCACCGAAGGCGGAGAAAACGGATTAGATAAAATAAAGCAAGATTTCGCGCTGTTAAAAACAGACCCAACACTGAAAAAGTTTATTTTTGCGCGTGGGTTTTTGTTAAGTTCCGCGCTTATTCCGCCCTATTTCACCGTGCTGGCGCAGCAGAGTATCGGCAACGGAGCATGGGTGCTGGCAGCTTTGTTAGCGGTGTCTGGGCTTGCCAGTTTAGTCAGTGGGGCTTTTTGGGGTCGTCTTGCCGACCAATCAAGTAAACGCGTGATGATGTATGGCGCTACAATCACCGTTGCTATCACTGCAATACTACTGGCAACTTCTTTATTTTATTCTTCACTGCTAGAAAGAATCTGGTTCATTCCACTTTGCTATTTTGTTATTGCTATCGCCCATCAAGGCGTGCGCGTGGGCCGCAAAACCTACGTGGTCGATATGGCTGAAGGAAACAAACGCACCAGTTACGTCACGCTCAGTAACACAATTATCGGTATTGTGCTTTTATTAACAAGTGCACTTGGTGTCATTGCCTCGGCATTTTCAATTACAGTGTTACTTGCACTCTACATTATGATCACGATATTAGGCATTGTGCTGACAAGCCGCTTACCTAATGTCACTGAACGGTAAAACCTGTTACTTCACCGACAAATTGTGTCTAAATTTCTCTGATTAAGGTAAAAACGCCGCAATTTTAGTTATCTGAGGATAAGATTATGTCATTGACTACGCGTTTTTCTGCTTTAGCGCTGGCGGTTGCCAGCATGACTTCTGCAAATGCCGCTGACTTTGAGTTCAATACCAAGCTTGCTGACGCTGATGCACTGGTAATTTTTCAAGCTGGTGAAAGCCAAAGTAACCTAAAGTTCCTTGATAAAGACACTCGCAAACAATTGGAGCGCGCAATTGCTGCTGAAGACTTTAAAGGAGCATATGGCAAAACAGTTGAAGTATTAGCGCCAGTAGACTCTGATTATAAGCGTATCTTCATTGTTGGTTTAGGTGAAACAGGCGCACTCAATGCGAGCAAAATGACCAAACTTGGCGGTAACTTACACGCTAAATTTGAAGGTAAAAAGCTGGAGAGTGTTGCAGTTGCTTTCGAAAACGTTGAGGGAGCGCTCTCAAATGCAGAGCTAGCAGCACAATTTGCACACGGTGCAAACCTTCGTGACCACACCTTCGAAGTATACAAAAAAGAGCCAAACACTTTTAACGTAAGCTACCACTTCGACGTTGCAGATAAGCAAGCAACACAGGCCCAGTATAAAGCACTACAACACATTCAAGCTGGCGTATTTTTAGCGCGAGACTTAACCTCTGAAGTCGCAACAGAAATGACCCCGGTTGACTTTGCAAAAGCAGCAAAGGAACTTGAACAATATGGCGTTGAAGTAAAAGTATTAGCACCAGCTGAACTTAAAGAGCTTGGCATGGGCGCACTTGAGGGCGTTGGCCGTGGTAGTGAGCACGGCTCTCGTTTAGTTGTAGCACACTATAAAGGCAACAGCGAGACACCGATTGCTCTGATCGGTAAAGGTATTACGTTTGATTCTGGTGGTTATAGCATCAAAACCGGTGCTTCGATTGCACGCATGAAATCTGACATGGCGGGAGCGGCTGCCGTGCTTGGTACAGTAAAAGCAATGGCGCTAAGCAAAGCAGACGTAAACGTGGTAGCAGTCATGGGTATGGCGGCAAATATGGTGTCTCAGTATTCAATCGCACCGGGTGATGTACTGCGCACCGCAGAAGGCATTAGCGTAGAAGTTGTCAACACAGATGCTGAAGGCCGTTTGGTGCTGTCTGATGCGATGTGGTATGCACGTAAACATTATAGCCCTGAGATCATGATTGACGTTGCGACATTAACTGGCTCTAAAATTGGTGCTGTTGGTAACGAGTATTCTGCAATTTTCTCAGAAGATGATAGCTTAATTACAGAATTTACCAACGCCGGTAAAGTTGTGAACGAAAACGTATGGCGTCTACCGCTTGGCTATAAAGACAAGCTAAAATCAGACATCGCCGATTTCCAAAACGTAGGTTCAGGTGGTCCTGGTGCAACAACTGCTGCGACTTTCCTGCAACAATTTGCTGGTGACACCCGTTGGGTTCATATCGATATTGCCGGTAACGCACTTTCAAGCTCAGCCAAAGACGAAGTACCAACTGGTGGTACAGGCTATGGCGTTCGCCTTCTAAGTCAATGGCTATTAACTGCTAAATAAATCCTCAGATTTTAAGCCGTGTTTAAGCACGGCTTTTTTGTAACTGCAACAAAACGGCAACTGATAGCAATAACTTCGTTTCAATTGCGAGGTGTGTTATAAGAATTATAACGTTTACCAAAGCAACCAACTGTTATTGCCTATGTCCGATGTGAGTTGTTATCTATTAGGTGAGCAAGCAATTGTTGTAAATACAACATGTTTGCCTGATAGCAAAAGTCCAATTAATCAACAATTGTTCGCCCTCAAGAAATGGCTTGATAGTAGCGGTGATTTTATTGATGTGGTGCCTGCCAAGTCTTCTGTTACTGCCTATCTAAAAGACCCCCGTAACGCCGATGCGTGGCAACATAAAATCCAAGCACATTGGCAAGACCTAGAAATAGCAGAGGTAAAGCCAACACACCATCATATTGAGGTGTTTTATGGCAAAGAATTCGGACAGGATTTTGAACGCATAGCGGACGGATTACAACTGACACCAAAACAGCTTATCGAGCTGCACTCAAGCGTTGATTATCAAGTACAATTTATTGGCTTCTTACCCGGTTTTGCTTACTTGTCAGGGTTACCAGCTGCGCTTCAATTACCCAGAAAATCCACACCAACTACCAAAGTCCCCAAGGGCAGCATTGCCATCGCAGACAGCTACAGTGCAATTTACCCGAGTCAATCTCCTGGTGGCTGGCATTTAATTGGACAAACTAACACTACGCTATTTGACCCAAATTCTGCATCAGCAAGCTTGCTGCAACCGGGAGATATCGTGCGTTTTGTGGAGAAATCATGCTAGAAGTTATTAAACCTGGGCCACTTTCAACTATTCAAGACATTGGCCGTCAAGGACTTCGCCACTTAGGAGTAAGTCAAGCAGGTGTCATCGACCCTGTTGCGCTTAAACTTGCAAATACACTCTTGTCAAATGACGATGATAATGCAGCTATTGAAGTGACCATTGGCTTATGCGAGTTTCACTTCCACGCCCCCACTAACTTTGTTATCGCGGGGGCAGATCTCAATGCCGCTTTAAACGATGAAGCGATATACCCTTGCTGGCGCTACAGCGCTAAAGTTGGAGATAAGCTGACATTTAAACAAAATCGCGATGGTTTACGCGCTTATTTGGTGGTCGAAGGTGGATTTACCAACATAGACAAGCTGCTTGGGAGTTATTCAACCGATCTCATGGCAGGCTTTGGGGGAATATGCGGCCGAGCTCTTAAACAAGGGGACAAACTAAGCTACACGCCGAGCACTGCCAAAAGCGCCGTTGGTGGTCTACAGCCCAGTTATGAAAAGCTCATTCACTTTATCCCAGGCCCGCATCTCGAGTTAATTTCCAAACAGACACTGAGTGTATTAAACGACACCATTTGGAAAGTAAATCCCAGCAGTAATCGTATGGGTATTCGCCTAAGTGGCCATAGCAGCCTAGTGCATGCACACAATATTGCAACCCAAGCTGTCCACCCTGGAATCATTCAGCTGCCCCCCAGTGGCGAGCCCATTATCCTATTGAATGACTGCCAAACCACAGGCGGTTATCCAATTATTGGTACCATCATTCAAGCCGATATGCGCCACTTGAGCCAATTGGGCGCGGGTGATTGTATCCATTTAAAATCAACATCCCTTATAGATGCAGCAAAGGAATCTCACCGAGTACAGGCGCATCTCAATCAGCTAAGGTTAGCGCTTAAAAATAAAGAACAACAAAATGACTGAGCTAAATCTCCTTCCCCTTTCGGGCATTGCCGTGATTGTTATTGGCTTTGCTCTGAGGTTTAATCCCTTATTGGTTGTCACCTCGGCAGGTCTAGTTACTGGTTTTGCCGTTGGAATAGACTTTGTCGACTTAATTGCCACCTTTGGCGAAAAGTTTATGAACTCTCGCCAGCTTGCGAGCTTTTTACTTATCTTACCCGTGATTGCAATTTTAGAGCGTTACGGTTTACAGCAACGCGCTAAAGCTTGGGTTGCGGGCATAAAAGGGGCGACCACTTCTCGAATTTTAAGTATGTATTTTGTGGTCCGTGAGTGCTCCGCTGCGCTGGGGTTAATCAATTTAGCGGGCCAAGCGCAAACCGTTAGACCACTGCTTGCTCCGATGGCGATCGGCGCTGCGGCAAACCAATACGGCGACCTGCCACAAGATGTAAAAGACATGATAGGCGCACATGCTGCCGCCTGCGATAACATTGCCGTGTTCTTTGGCGAGGATATTTTTATCGCCTTTGGTGCTGTACTACTGATGGATGCATTTCTAAAAGAAAACGGCATTGCCGGGATTGAACCGCTACATATCGGACTTTGGGCAATACCAACTGCAATTGCCGCGCTCATTGTTCATCTCTTCCGTTTAGCGCGATTTGAAGCAAAAATCCGGGCAGAAATTGCGCGCTGTCAGCAGCAACAAAGCGAAGAAGAGCAAACACCTAGCAACACAAATTCAGCGCTTAAGGAGGAGTCATTATGAGCTTAATGAACACTTCTGACGCGCAATCTAGCCTACTTTCAATTGACAACATCTATTTATTGATTGGTTTTATCGTGATGTTTCTGGTGGTAAAAACGCTACAAGATAAGGCCCATCCTAAGCGTTTCACGACGGCACTATTTTGGTTTTTATTTGGCACTGTTTTTATCTTTGGCGATGCTTCTATCGCATTGATTGGTGAGCGAAATACATATTTATGGATTGGCATCAACGTGGTGATCATCGCACTGCTTGCAGGTATGAATATGGTTTCCATGGGAAATTACGAAATGCCGTGCGAACGAGCCAAAACAGAAGACGCAAATCGGTTTGGTAATAAATTGTTTGTTCCTGCTGTACTTATTCCAATAGTTACCGTGATCTGTACTATCATCTTAAGTGAGATCCAGCTCGGCGACTTTTATCTATTCGATCAAGATCACGTGACGCTTTCAGCACTGACACTCGCTTGCACCATCGCATTGCTGGTGAGCTGGAAAATAACCAAAGGCAGTCCACTACAAGCACTTTCTGAGTCTCGTCGCTTGGTCGACTCAATAGGCTGGGCAGCGATATTGCCACAGATGCTTGCAATGCTTGGCGGCGTATTTATCGTCGCTAACACAGGCACTGCAATCCAAGACTTAGTGACATTATTTATTTCGCCAGATAACCGTTTTATGCTCGTTGTACTGTACTGTGTGGGCATGGCACTCTTTACCATGATAATGGGCAATGCTTTTGCCGCATTTCCGGTAATGACGGCGGGTATTGCGCTACCATTTTTGATCCAGGGGCATGGCGCTGATCCTGCGCCGCTCGTCGCAATTGGCATGTATTCGGGTTATTGTGGAACACTGATGACACCGATGGCCGCTAATTTCAACATAGTGCCAGCGGCACTGTTAGATTTAAAAGATAAATACCAAGTCATTAAAGTGCAAATACCAACCGCTATAACGTTATTGGTGATTAATATTTTTCTTATGTACGGAGTCGTTTTTTAATGTCCAGTTACAGTAAACCTTGTGTCCTCGTTACTGGGTTCACCCCATTTGGTGGTGAGTCCATCAACCCTTCATGGCAATTAGCTCAGCTATTAGAAGGTGAAACCATTGAAGGCCACCTGATCCACACAAAAGAGTTACCTTGTGAATTTGACAAAAGTATTGAGTCTTTAACACAAGCGATAGATAAGTATCACCCAAGCATCGTGATCTGTTTAGGCCAAGCTGGTGGACGCTGTGATATCTCCATCGAACGTATCGCGATTAACGTTAACGATGCCAGAATAGCCGACAACGCAGGAAACCAGCCGATAGATACACCAGTCGTTACACACGGACCCGATGCTTACTTTGCCTCTTTACCAATAAAAAGTATGCTAAGTAGTGCGCTTCAAGCGGGAGTTCCTGCAAGTATCTCTAATACTGCGGGCACTTACGTGTGCAACCATGTGATGTATGGATTACTGCACTATCTTAGTACACATGACTTAGCGTGCCGTGGTGGCTTTGTACATATCCCATACTTGCCCTCCCAAGCGGCGCACCACTCTGGTGCACCCAGTATGGACATTGACACCCTAGTTAAAGGAATAAAAATCCTATTAACCAGTGCCATTACACAAAAGCAAGATATTAAGCTTGTCGCTGGAACGACACACTAATAAAAAATGCCCCACAATGGTGCAAGTTTGCACCATTGCACATCACAAAAAATTCACATTTTCTCTATTTCATTGTGTGACTTATCAAATTATTTTTGGTAGAACTTAAACTATCTCATGGTA
The DNA here is from genome assembly GCF_022347825.1 of Pseudoalteromonas sp. OF7H-1. Classification (NCBI taxonomy): domain Bacteria; kingdom Pseudomonadati; phylum Pseudomonadota; class Gammaproteobacteria; order Alteromonadales; family Pseudoalteromonadaceae; genus Pseudoalteromonas; species Pseudoalteromonas sp. OF7H-1. Next base: position 261,095 of record NZ_JAKRFX010000006.1, read on the forward strand.
GCTATGCTTCCGTGAGCAATAATAATTTGTTGATATTATCAACACATCAATAGGAATGAGGAAATATGTGTTCAATTTTCGGCGTACTTGACATCAAGACCGATCCCCTTGCACTTCGCGAGCAAGCGATCGAAATGTCAAAAAAACTAAGACACCGAGGCCCCGACTGGTCAGGGGTCTATTCAAGTGAAAAAGCCATTTTAGTTCATGAGCGTTTAGCTATTGTTGGCGTTTCTAGCGGCGCACAACCATTATTTAACCCTGAAGAAACACATATTTTGGCGGTAAATGGTGAAATTTATAATCATAAAGAGCTTGCAAAAGCACTGACCGTTCCATTTGAATTTCAAACAGAGTCAGACTGTGAAGTGATCTTGGCGCTATACAAGCAAAAAGGCCCTGAGTTTTTAGATGATCTCAATGGAATTTTTGCATTTTGTTTGTACGATGAAACGGAAGATGCCTTTTTAATTGGTCGTGATCATATCGGTATCATTCCACTTTACACTGGCCGTGATCAAAGCGGTAACCTCTATGTCGCCAGCGAAATGAAGGCGCTCACACCTATTTGTACACAAATTGAAGAGTTTCCTCCCGGCCATTATTGGTATTCAAAAGAAGGTGGTCCAAGAGAGTATTACCAACGCGACTGGCAAGCATTTAGTGCAGTAAAGGACAATGAGGCCAGCCCCGAAGCGGTTAAAAATGGGCTAGAAGCCGCAGTAAAACGCCAATTGATGTGCGATGTGCCATATGGCGTGTTGTTGTCTGGTGGTCTCGACTCTTCTGTGATTTCCGCTATCACACAAAAGTTTGCAGCAAAGCGTATCGAAGATGATGATGCTTCCGATGCTTGGTGGCCAAAACTTCACTCATTTTCCATTGGCTTGGAAGGTTCACCCGATCTCGCTGCAGCACAAAAGGTAGCAGATAAAATCGGCACAGTTCACCATCCCATTCACTTTACCGTACAACAAGGGATTGATGCCCTTAAAGAAGTGGTCTATCACCTAGAGACCTACGATGTCACAACCATTCGCGCTTCTACTCCTATGTACCTCATGGCACGCTACATTAAAGCAATGGGCATTAAAATGGTGCTATCGGGTGAAGGGGCCGATGAACTATTTGGCGGCTATTTGTATTTCCACAAAGCACCAAATGCTGAGGAGTTTCACAACGAGCTAAACCGAAAGGTCTCGAAACTGCATATGTTTGATTGCTTACGTGCAAATAAGTCGATGGCAGCTTGGGGGGTTGAAGCACGTGTGCCCTTCTTAGATAAAGAATTTGTCGATATTGCCATGCGTACTAACCCGGACTACAAAATGTGTAAAGATGGCCGTATCGAAAAACACATTATCCGTGAGGCGTTTGATGGCTATTTACCCGATGACGTCTTGTGGCGCCAAAAAGAGCAATTTTCTGATGGCGTAGGCTATAGCTGGATCGATTCACTAAAAGAGTATGTTAGTCAGCAAGTGAGCGACTCGGATCTTGAAAACGCCCACTACCGCTATCCAATCAATACACCGGATAGCAAAGAAGCCTATTATTATCGCACCATTTTTGAGTCGCATTTCCCAGGAGAAGCGGCAGCTAAGTGTGTTCCTCACGGCAAGTCTGTGGCGTGTTCAACGCCCGAAGCGCTTGCTTGGGACGAGTCTTTCCAGCGCAATGCCGATCCATCAGGTCGCGCAGCGAGCTCACACAACGAAGCATATAATCAAAAATAAGAAAGTAAAAAAAGGGACGCTCGTCCCTTTTTTAAAATTATCAGTTCTTGCGTTAAATAAAACGCTTGATGATAAAGTCGACTTTCACACGCTTGGCCTGACCAAGGAGTTTTTTCACCGGTGCTGGATAATCCGCTAGTGTCTCGAGATCATCGTGGCTTTCGATGCGACGGCAATGTTTTAAGATCTCTTGCTTTTCTAACTCAATTTGAGGCAACAATACTTTGTCGGGATCTTCTATTAGAATGCCATTTTCAATATCTAACCCCCACGCCCTTGGGTTGAGGTTATGACCACTCATTAAATGCGTATCGCCATCTTTGCTCACTCCCTTCAAGTGAAACGAGTTATTGCCATCTTGCCACAGATACACATCCAGCAATCCGGCAGTTATGAAGCGGCGTTGCGACTTGATAAATTTATACAAAATGGTTTCGTACAAATAAGGAAGCGCACCAATTCGGCTAAATGGCTGCTCTGGACTGATATAGAAATCATTTGCCGTTTTATCCCCCACCACTATTGTCACCTTTTTACCTGTTTTCAGTAAACGACGTAGCGAGCGCAGTAGAGGAGCCGGAAAATTGAAGTAAGGAGTGTAAAGTACTAACTCTTGTTCTGTGGTATCGAAAAGCGCCTTAATAAGACGGTTTAGCTTATTAGTTCTACGACCAAAACCTAAAAATGGACGAACCGTTAGACCTTCTCGACTGTTCGCCTTTGAAATATCATAGCTGGCCTTTTTCAACTGTTTCATCAGCTGTTTTTGCTCAGTACGAATGTCGAGTAAAGTAGGTAATGGGCGGATGTCGAGTCTAGGTACTGCGTCAGACGCTATCAGCACATGATCGGTAAAGTGGCAAAAGCTATCCGCGAGCTGTGCTTGTTTAATCACAAAATAGCGGTCTAGGCGGTATTTTTCATCTTGATGCAAATAGACATTATTTAAACTAGCACCGCTATAAAGCAGGATGTCGTCAATAACAAAGCCTTTTAAATGCAACACGCCAAAAAGCTCTTTTGCTTTTACCGGCACACCATACACTTCAACTTGAGTGCCCAGCTGCTCTTTTAAATCACAATATAGCTTGGCATTGCCTTCTGACTTTTCAGCACCAATGAGGCCACGTTGCGCACGGTGAAAATCAACCAACACTTTTACCGTTAAGTCTGGATTTTGCTGTGCAGCCTCGTGCAATGCGTGCAATATCTCGCGACCCGCCTCATCATCTTGAAGATAAAGTGCGGTGATATAAATACGCGTTTTTGCCTGTGAGATCAGTTGTAAAAGCGTCTGATGATATTGCTTAGCATCAGTTAACACCTCACAATCTTGTGCACTTAACCCAAAGCCTGGGGTATTCTGCCAAAATGCCATATGTACCTTTTCAATTAGGCTATCAACTCTTGATAGCAAAACAAAATTCTCTAAAACATATCAAAAAAAAAACCTGAGGTCATGAAATACTGCTGTTTTTTGCTAGTCCAGAACAAGATTGCTCAATCTGTAGTCGATTTAAAACAAAACAGTACAAATTTTTTGACAACTTGCCAATTTATACCAAATCGGATTACGGTTTTTTATTTACTTCCCTATTGAATTACATAGAATCGAACAAACTTTTGCTTAATAGCATTTTTTAGAATTTAGTTAGGAAAATTACATGAGCGATGCAAAACACTGCAAACTGTTGATTTTAGGTTCGGGTCCTGCGGGTTACACTGCCGCGGTATACGCAGCACGGGCAAATTTAAACCCAGTATTAATCACAGGTATGCAGCAAGGTGGTCAGCTGACTACAACAACTGAAGTCGAGAACTGGCCTGGTGATGCACATGGTTTAACGGGTCCAGCACTTATGGACCGTATGAAAGAGCATGCAGAGCGCTTTGAAACTGAAATCATTTTCGATCACATCAACAAAGTTGACGTGACGAAGCGCCCTTTCACACTTACTGGCGATCAAGGTACTTATACTTGTGATGCGTTAATCATCGCAACAGGCGCATCTGCTAAATACCTTGGTCTTGAATCTGAAACAGCGTTTCAAGGCCGTGGTGTATCTGCTTGCGCGACTTGTGATGGATTTTTCTATCGTGGTCAAAAGGTTGCGGTTGTTGGCGGTGGTAATACCGCGGTTGAAGAAGCACTTTATCTATCAAACATCGCTGAAGAAGTACATGTTATTCACCGCCGCGATTCTTTCCGCAGTGAGAAAATTCTTGCCGATCGCCTAATGGATAAAGCAGCGAACGGTAATGTTGTGTTACACCTAAATCGCACACTTGATGAGGTGCTAGGTGATGATATGGGTGTTACTGGTATTCGTATCAAAGATACTGATTCCGAAGCGACAGAGCAACTTGATCTTGCTGGTGTTTTCATCGCGATTGGTCACAAACCAAACACAGATATGTTTGAGGGCCAGCTAGAGATGAAAGATGGTTATTTGGTCGTGCAGTCGGGCCTAAATGGTAACGCAACACAGACCAGTGTTGAAGGTGTATTTGCAGCAGGTGATGTGTCTGACCACATTTATCGTCAAGCAATTACTTCTGCAGGTACAGGCTGTATGGCAGCACTAGACGCAGAGCGCTTCTTAGATAGCCAAAAATAATAGATAAATGGGTCGGTCTAGACTGACCCTCTTCCCTCCTTGCCTTAATTTGCTATATTGAAATAAATAACAATCTTGTAGTTTGTTCAATGATCCAACAACTGTTCCACCTCGCTTGCGATGACTTTCGTTTTCCACCAAATCACTATGCCTTGTCTGAACCAGATGGACTGCTTGCTATTGGTGGTTGTTTACAAGTAAAACGTCTGAAAAACGCTTATGCCAATGGGATCTTTCCTTGGTTCAATGAAGGTGAACCAATCATGTGGTGGAGCCCGAGCGAACGTGGGATTTTGGAGCTTCAAGATTTTCATTGTGGTAAAACACTAAGAAAAGCGCAACGTAAACTCAGTCCAACCGTCACTATCAATACCGCCTTTTCACAAGTGATTGAAGCTTGTAGAAATCAACGAATGGCCGCTGAAGGAACTTGGATCACAAATGCGATGTTGGCTGCGTATCAGCAAGCGCACATTCAGGGGTTAGCACATAGTGTGGAGATATGGGATCAAGGTAACCTAGTTGGCGGGCTATATGGCATCATGCAGTCTGGTGTATTTTGTGGTGAATCTATGTTCCACACCTTACCTAATACGTCCAAAATGGCGATGTGGGCACTGGTAAATTGGCTCAAAGCCCATCAGGCACATTTTATTGATTGCCAACTTGAAAATCCTTATTTAACAAGTTTGGGATTAAAAGTTGTACCAAGGAGCGAGTTTTTGACTAGACTTAAATTGGCGGATCGATTTGAGATCCCATCATCAATGTGGCAGCCTCAGGAGTTGAAAGCTATCTATGAATGAACACTTTCCTTCTAAAATCGGACTGAGCCAACAATTTAGTTGTAGTTATTTACCTGAGCAGAAGGAACAGTTACTGGTTATTCTAGACCCAAATTGTTACAGCCCAGATAGATTTGAACAATTGTTAGCATTAGGGTTTCGCCGCAGTGGAGACCAGATTTATCGTCCACACTGTCCCGCATGCTCAGCTTGTCAATCAGTAAGAGTATTAACTCAAGAATTTAAACCGAGTAAATCTCAAAAACGCAAACGCAATAAATTAAAGCAAGATTATCAGCTAATTATTAGCCACCAGGAGCGTCCTGAATACTATCCGCTATACGAAAAATATATCAGCCTACGTCACAGCGATGGCTCTATGTACCCACCTAACCGTCTCCAGTACGAAAGCTTCTTATTTTGTCGTTGGATGAACATCGTCTTTATCGAGCTATGGCACAAAGATAAGTTAATTGCAGTAGCCGTCACTGATTCAATGCCTTATTCATTGTCTGCTATTTATACCTTTTTCGATCCTGAGTATGAATCACTAAGTATCGGCACTATCATGATCATGGCTCAGCTCGAACAGGCAGCGAAACAGAATAAACCGTATTTGTACTTGGGTTATCAAATCGACGACTGCAAGAAAATGCGTTACAAAACCCAATTTGTTCCAGCACAAAAGCTAGTTAAAGATATTTGGCAAGATATTGATCCGGATGTCTCACAACCTTGTGCTTAATACCTAGCTTTCCTGCATACGTTTGCTCAAATGCAGGAATACACCTCCTTTTACACCACAACTATCCTATAGCATGGACAAAAAACATGCGTTACTAGCAGACTTTCCTATGCTAGAATAGCGCCCTTGCCTATCAACAAGGCTCCAGATTTTGAGATGCGTTAGGAATAGAAGCAAAAAACTTTGGTAAAACTGGCTGAATAAACGACCAAATTAACAAAAAATCAGCTTGTAACTTTACTTATTCCCCGCTTTTGGGCAAAATCTGCATCGTTTAATTTAACCAAGAGGTGATACGCTACACATGGCGAAAGAAGACGTAATTGAAATGCAAGGCACGGTCCTTGACACGCTACCAAACACAATGTTCCGTGTTGAACTAGAAAATGGTCACGTGGTTGTTGCACATATTTCTGGAAAAATGCGCAAAAACTACATCCGTATTTTGACTGGTGACAAAGTTACTGTTGAAATGACGCCTTACGACCTATCAAAGGGACGTATTGTCTTCCGTGCTCGTTAATCTGCGTGTGTAGATTTATACTAAGTTGATGCCGTAAACTCGTTGATACCCAAGCGACTTCAACATACTGATGTTACTTAGGTATACCAAGTTCATTCAAGCAATTAGTATACACGAACGACTAACACTGAGTTTAAAAGACGGTAATGCCGCATCAAACTGAGTGATAACAAAAAGCCCAGCTATTCTGGGCTTTTTGTCGTGTGAAACTTTTTATTCTAACCCCAACGTTCAAAGGGATCATCATCGTCTTCCGTGCTCGTTAATCTGCGTGTGTAGATTTATACTAAGTTGATGCCGTAAACTCGTTGATACCCAAGCGACTTCAACATATAGATGTTACTTAGGTATACCAAGTTCATTCAAGCAATTAGTATACACGAACGACTAGCACTGAGTTTGAGAGACGATAATGCCGCATCAAACTGAGTGATAACAAAAAGCCCAGCTATTCTGGGCTTTTTGTCGTGTGAAACTTTTTATTCTAACCCCAACGTTCAAAGGGAGCATCATCGTCTTCCGTGCTCGTTAATCTGCGTGTGTAGATTTATACTAAGTTGATGCCGTAAACTCGTTGATACCCAAGCGACTTCAACATATAGATGTTACTTAGGTATACCAAGTTCATTCAAGC
>NZ_JAKRFX010000007.1:0-256978 GCF_022347825.1 Pseudoalteromonas sp. OF7H-1
TTTGCCAAGTCGATAGCAATTAAATTAGACTGTGTCATGTATGGACTCCTTATTTGGTAAAAGTGTTTTGCAATATCTTTATACCGTACTCTCCCGTTAAGGGGGAGGAGTCCATACATCTCCCACCCGATATGGGTTAGTGCAATAACAACGCTATGCTTTAGGCACAACGAGGGGCAGATCAAACTGCACCATTAAGCCACCTTTTTCGCGATTAAATAGCTTAAGTTGTCCACCGTGGGCAATGGCGACTTCATTACAAATACTCAATCCTACCCCTGTGCCACTGGGTTTAGTAGAAAAGAATGGTAGTACTGCGTTTGCTAGCTTTTCTTCTTCCATTCCTACACCTCTGTCAACAACCACGACTATCAGACGTTGATAATCAACCAGCAGCTTCACGCCTATTTCATCTATCTTAGATCCCGATTCATGGGCGTTTTTAACCAAATTAATCAATACCTGCTCTACCTGTATGGGATCAAAAAAAGCGCACTCTACAGGGAGTGATGCGAGCAAAGTAAAGTCATAAAGCTTACCAACGGTATCAAGTAAGGGCTGCAAGGGTTGCTCTGTAATATTAGGCGCGGGCAACCTCGCAAACTCGCTATATTTAGCGACAAACTCACTCAAGTTTTCGGTGCGGCGATTAATGGTTGCCAGCATTTCAGGCAACAGTTGAATAAGAGCGTGGTTTTGCTCTTCAGCACTGCGCTCAACAATTGTATTTGCGGAGTTAGTCAGTGAAGAAATAGGCGCTAATGAATTATTGAGTTCATGACTGATAAGACGGATGGCATTTTTCCAAAGTCCTACTTCTTGACGGCTCATTTCGCTAGATAGATTTTGACACATAAGCAACACGTGTGGCTGGTGGCTGAGTGTTATGCTCTGCCTTGAAAAGTAATAGCTTTGCTTTTCATCATTGGCTTGAAAGGTCACAAACCCGGATTCTTTTTGTAGCAAAATAGTTTGCAGTTTAGGATCTGCATTTGCGATGGCATGATGAAGCACAAGGCCACTTAACGACTTTTTGTTATTAAGTAATTTTCCTGCTTTATCATTAGCGTATACCACTTGATCAAATTGGTTTAGTAATAAAATAGATACCGGTGACACCTGCAAAATGGTATCAAGTAGTAACTCCCTTTGGCTGGTGGCGTGGCGCTGCTTTTTTAGTGTTGTCGATAAACGATTATATTCCAAAATTAAATCAGACATTTCTATGCTTTCAAAATGCGTAATTTGAACTGAGAAGTCTTGATCTTTAAAACTGCGGATCCCGTCCGTTAAGCAATCTATGATCCGCTGTTGGCGAGAGAAAAAGTAACTGATACCGACAACGCCTACTACCGCCGCAACAAGCAGCCCCACCGGAATTGACAGAGTAATTGGTATTGCAAATGAAGCTGCCAGCCATAAAATAGCCGCAAACACCAATAGTGATACAAATAGGCATGCAGACACCGCTGCTTGAAGAGACACCGTCATTTTAAACCAAACTTCTCCATTCTCCGGTATAGTGCTTGCCGACTTAATCCAAGCTTTCTTGCGGCTTTACTGACTACGCCATCAGCGCTGTCTAATGCAGCTTCGATATCTGCTTGTGTATATTCAAGCGGCTCTTCATGTTGTGGTATTTGAATTGCTAAATGCTCACACTCAATTTCTTGCCCGGGGCTCAGCAACACAGCACGGCCTATGGTGTTTTCAAGCTCCCTGACGTTTCCAGGCCAAGTATGATGCTTTAACTGTTTCATTGCCGTGTTACTCAAACTCTTATTGCTAGGCAAAAAGTGATCCACTAACACGGCAATATCTTCTTTTCGCTCAGATAGTGGCGGCAGTTTCAGCTCAATCATATTGATCCGATAATACAAGTCTTCTCTAAAACTACCCGCGCGAATGGCCTCTGGTAAATTACTGTTGGTGGCACTGATCACCCTAACATTTACCCTTTTCGTAACCGTGCTGCCAACGCGTTCAAACTCACCACTTTGTAAAACCCTTAGTAACTTTTGCTGACCTGTCAAAGACAAGTTGCCGATTTCATCCAAAAACAAGGTGCCTCCATCAGCTGCTTCAAAGCGCCCAGCCCTCGATTTTTGTGCGCCTGTATAAGCACCACTTTCAACCCCAAATAACTCGGCCTCAATGAGGTCCGCCGGAATGGCCCCCGCATTCACTTTAATAAAGGGTTTATGTTTATAGCTGCTATTGGCTTGCACAATTTCTGCAATTTTCTCTTTTCCAGCGCCGTTTGGTCCTGTGATCAGAATTGGTGCATCGGAGTGCGCAACCTGCGTCGCCATTTCAAGCAAGCTCAACATGGCCGGATCGGCAACCACCACACCACACAGGTCGTATTGCGCTTTTAGCTTTTGTAATCTGGTATTGCGCTGATTAGCAGCGCTACTTACTTGCTCTTGTAGTTCTCGCATTTCGAGCAAGTTTTTCACTGAAGTGACGAGTTTATGATCTTTCCAAGGTTTAGCTAAGTAGTCTGCTGCACCATCTTTAATAAGCTCCACCGCCATTTCAAGATTCGTCCAAGCGGTCAGTAAGATGATGGGTAAGTCAGGCTCTAAATCTCGAATGGCTTTATACAGGGCTTTACCTTCCGCGCCGCTGGTAGTGTCTCGGGTAAAGTTCATATCTTGAATAACTAAGTCGAACTGTTTGCTACGAACCTTCTCTAGGCCCAGCTGCGGAGAGGTAACACCTTCACACGGAATATCATTGAGTAACAAAAGGACTTTAATGGCTTGAATTACATCCGGATTATCGTCAATTACCAATACACTCATGAACGCTTTTGATCCTAATTTGTAGATTTAGCCCCTTTCGGGGCTTTGTTGTTTTTATTATTAACTCGATTTAGTTACTTGTGCCGGCGACACTTTCGCAGCTTCTTTGGCAGGCAGGTACACCGCCAATGTACTCACAAGCCAAGTAAAAATAGCGACCCCAACCAATAACGGGATCTCTACCACACTTCGCACGCGAACATTATTCATCAAAAAATAGTAAAGTAAAATCGAGAGACCAAAGCCTAGCACTAAACCGATAAAGACTAAAATTGTATTTTCTTTAATTAAAGACCACATCACTTTGCCTTTAGATGCCCCTAACGCACGAAGTACACCATGATCTTTCTTTCTTAGGCTAACAGAAAAGCTGACAAGTGCTACAATACCAAGCGCGGTGACCACGCATGCTATGATGCTTATACCTGCCATGGTGAGTGCAAAGGTGCTACGGCCATCCCACAAACGTTTTTTTGCTCTGGCAACAAACTCTACTCGCTCAACCATTCGCCCGTTGGTGTGATAAAGTGCCGTTTCAACTTCTTCTAGCACTCGCTCAGACACGCCTTTTTCAACTCTGACTAAATAATTTGCCCGTTGACGGTTACCCCAAATAACCTCAGGTACAACCCCTGAATTGTAGGGTTGTTGATTGTATGTTGCGCCTTCTCCAAGCATTTTACCTTTATAAACACCAACTACTTGATGTGGAATACGTTGTCTTGAAATATACACCGTCTGTCCAAGGGCTGAGTCATCACCAAATAAGGACGTGGCAAGGTCGTCACTTATCATAATAACGCCTGCATTTTTTGTTGCCTCATCACCTTTGATAAATTCGCTGGCATAAAATCTACGCCCCTCAACGAGTTCAAGCCCAAGTACATCTACCCCTTTTTCATCCAAGCCAAAGTAGCCGAACACGCTGTAATCCGTTTCTGGTTGAGTATCTTTAAAAATAGTCCATCCAGGGCCTAAGCTGTTTAATACCAGCTCTCTACCAGCATAAGATGCGGCAACGACCCCCGGCACATTTTCAATCGCTTGAATATCCTTTTCTATAAGTGACTGCACGTCTACGGAGGTATCAAACACACGCGTCGTTACATTGAGAATTTGTTGCTCTTCCAACTTTGAAGGAATTAGCCAGTTTTGCAGCGTTGCATAGCTGATAAACACGGTATTGCTGACAATCATCACGGTGATCGCGATTTGTAGAATGATTAACAGTGCAATACTTTTTTGCTTTAAGATCAGTTTTAAAATATGTTTAATCGCCATACTTACCCCCTTAATTCCGCAGCTGGTGATACACGGCTACTACGGTATACCGGATATAATCCAGATATCCCAACCGCCAAGAAAATGCCTATGGTGGTCAAAAGTGCCAGCTCACCATCAAACTGATAGATTTGACGAACTTGCTCGGCAAATGCCATATAATCTGCCTGATACATACGTAGGTGGAACATCAATTCAAGTCCCGCGAATGCCAATACAAAGCCAAGTGCTACGGACGCAACCGTGAGCATCAAGATCTCTAAAAAGTGAATTTTCATTATTACCCCACGGTTTGCGCCGAGCGCTCGATAAAGGGAAATAAGCTTGCGATTGGCTTGGAATTTGGCGAGCAAAATGCCAACCGTATTCACTAAACAAATACCAAACAGAAAATACGAAAACGTTAGGTAAATGGCTTCCCATGCCAAAAAGCGTTGGATCAAAATATAGAGCTCGCCCATGCTATAAAAATCGGTGAGATTATTATGTTGAAAACGGCCTACCGCTTGCTGATTTGCAATATAGTTATTCAACCAAGTTTTTAGTTCTTCAAGATGTGCCGCCCCCATATCTTTTTGGTACTGGAACCAAACCGTCAAATAACCACATTCAGCACTTTTCAGCATGTCGATATTGCCGCTGCGTGGGTTGGTTGCGGTGTATAAATCGTCGGTTCTACACGATACTTGCCCTGTTCGTGGAAAGTTTTGCGCATAGGCATAATTTAGCGGGATAAAAGCATCGTGATTGTAATTATTACTAAAGCTCAAATCTTGGAAACGACGTTTATAATTACTTAAATCAACCACGCCCACGACTTGTATTTGTTCGCCTTGAACTTGAATAAACTGCCCGACAGAATTCGCCCCACCAAAAAGATGGTCGTTAGCGTTTTTACTTATCACAGCGACCGCTTCACCACTTTGTTGGCTTTGTTCACTCCAAGAAGCTCCGTGGATAAACGGCGCATCTAGTACACTAAACATATCTCTATCTGTACCAGAAGCTTCTACACTAATAGGCCTAACTGAGTTATCCGCCAGCCCCACAATAAACTCTGTGGTGTAGTTAAATGATAGATGCTTGTATGGTAAATCCGCTTGCTTAAGCGCCTCTGCATCTTGATACGTCCAGCGAGGAAATTGGTTAAAATCGACAACGTCTTGGTCACTATCAAAAAAATTCAGACCCGCGGTGTACAAGTAATCACCCTTATGACCAATCACCTCACTGCTGCTTTGTTTTACAATGGCTGACATAGTCAACATCAAGGTGATCCCAACTGCAAGGTTGATCACCATCAGTGCGCTTAGCTTGGGTTTTTGCTTTAATCCCTGCCAAGCTAATAGTATTAGCTCTTTCATCGCTTACTCCTACACTGCCAGTTCGGTTAGCTGAGATTTAGTGATGTCGGTTAGCTCACCATCAAGAATTTGGATATTACGACCCGCTCGTCGAGCCAGCTCATTGTCATGGGTTACCATAATCAATGTGGTGCCCGCCTGATTCACTTCTTGTAATAAATCCATCACTTGTCTTGCCATTAAGCTGTCTAAGTTACCCGTTGGCTCATCCGCAAGTAGGAATCTAGGTTTCCCTGCAAGCGCCCTGGCAATAGCCACACGCTGCTGTTGCCCACCACTTAGTTGTGCAGGATGATGTTTCATTCGGCTTGCAAGCCCAACGAGTTCAAGCGCTTCTTCAATGCGCTTTTTACGCTCACTGGCTTTTATTCCCCTAAAAATAAGGGGGACTTCAACGTTGTCATATAAAGATAAGTCGCTGATAAGATTAAAGCCTTGGAAGATAAAGCCAATTTTTTCGTTTCGTAGCTGTGACAGCTTTTTATCGTTAAGATTGGCAACGTTTTCACCATCTAAAAAATAGTCACCACGCTCAAAACGCTCTAATAAACCCGCAATATTCAAAAAAGTGGTTTTACCCGATCCTGACGGCCCTGTAACCGCAATAAACTCACCCTCTTCAATGGTTAAGTTGACATTACTGAGCGCATGGGTCTCTATGAGATCAGTGCGGTAAATTTTGCTTACTTCATTCATCTTTAACATTATCTATTCCTTCTCATTCTTATTCGATGCGCAAGATGGGGCTACTTCCCGAGTAATACTCGCGCTTTGTTATTGAACGGTTCTAAACTTGAAATCACGATTTCTTGTCCTTCACTCAGGCCCTCGATAATCTCAACTTCAGAAATACTTTTTACACCGAGCTGAATGGGTGTTTGATCAGCCTGCTCACCAACAACCGCATAGGTAAAACGCCCTGCGCCAGTTTCAACAAATGCGCCACGCCTTACTTTGAGCACGTCTTGCTTTTGCGACAGGATAATTCTTGTAGATACCTTTTGGTTTTGACGAAGACCGCTTGGTTGTTCATCAAAACGTACTCGCGCACTAACACGGCCAGCTTCAATTTCAGGGGAAATAGCGACCAGTTTTGCATGATATTGATATTGATTGATAAATACTTCAGCGGCCATGCCGACTCCCAGATTGTCGGCGTAAATTTCTGGTATTTGTGCTTCAACCTCAAGCTCTGAAAGGTCAACCAAGGATATTAGCGCCGCATCTCGCTGTACAAACTGCTTTTGCTGGACATGCACCGTACCAACAATACCGGACAACGGCGATATAATGTTAAGTGCCGCTACCTGACGCTGCACTTCTTCTAAAATATGCTGTTGTCTGGTTAGGCTCAGTTCGCTACTTTTTAGCTCAAACGCGAGTCGCTCTTGCTCAAGCTTTAGCGACTCGATGGCATGCCGCTCTTGTAGTTGCGCACGCTTAAGTTCAACCATTGACTGCTCAAGCTCTAGTTTTGAGATAATTTGCTTTTCGATGCTTTGTTTTGAGCGCGCCATTTCCCGCTCTGCCGCTTCTAAGTCTACTTTCGCCATTTCCATGCGTTGTTCGGTATCGAGTAGCTGCTGTTTAATCGAGATCCGTTGGCGCTCAACTTCCGTTTGTAAACGTTCGAACGTGGCCTCTTCTTGTAGTAAACGATTGGTTAGTTCAGGGCTATCTATACTAAGCAACGATTGCCCAGCTTTGATGGCATCACCGGGTTTAACGTTTAGCGTTACTGTGCCCGATGCGATGGCGTATAAGTCGGGATTATTCGCAGCCAGCGTACGCCCTTCAACACGAATATCTTCGCTGATATCACCTTTCACTACCGTGGCGAGACGGACTTGCTCCCGCGATACCGTCTGTTCTGCAGATAAAATCGTGTTAATGCTTGGCCAAGCACTAGTTAATCCGCCTAAGGTGATGCCAACAGCCAATAACGCAATCACAGGCTTTTTTATGGTTCGCTTTTTTGCGATTTGTTTGTCTTGCGCACTTGTATCTTTAATCATGCTACCTCCTTGCGGACAAGTGAGTGTCCGCGATTATCATGAATAACTAATTACAAGTAGCATGCCATAATTTATATTATTGTTTTATATGGTATTTATGAGATTAAACGGCTTTATTCAAGGAGATTGGACGGACACCGGACAGTTTGCGGACAATAGCAGGACGTAACTAAAACAGGTAGGTCGTGATTTATCACGACACCAGATTTTTGAGGTAACCGCACTCAAAAGATCGCGGGATGAACCCGCTCCTAACTAATGTTGATGCGCGTTTAGCGTTAGGGGTAACCTGCTAACACACAAAAACTATTGGTGCTGGCTCATATCCCACAATTGCTTTAACTCTTCAATAATGGCGGGGTCATCAATGGTAGATGGCACGACAATGTCTTCTCCGTCCACCAGCTGGCGTAGGTTCTTTCTGAGAATTTTACCCGAACGGGTTTTGGGTAAACGCTCAACCACTTTAATGATTTTAAGACAGGCAATCGCGCCGATTTTTTCGCGGATCAGGCTTCTTATCTCCTCGGCAATTGCCGATTCAGTGGTGTTTACGCCATCTTTCAATACCACCATGGCAATGGGTACTTGACCTTTTAACTCGTCTTTACCGGCGAATACCGCGCATTCTGCAATTGCATTGTGACCAGCAACGATTTCTTCCATTTCACCAGTTGACAGTCTATGCCCGGCTACGTTTATTACGTCATCGGTGCGGCCCATAATAAACAGGTAGCCGTCTTCATCAAAATACCCGCCATCGCCAGAGAGGTAATAGCCGGGGTATTGTGATAAGTAACTGCCTTTAAAGCGCGCCGTGTTATTCCAAATAGTGGTTAAACAACCGGGAGGGAGTGGTAATTTCACCGCAACAACACCTTGTTGATTGGCTTCACATGTACTGCCGTCCACATCAAGGATCTCGACTTGATAGCCCGGTGTAGGAACAGTGGCACTGCCCGCCTTTGTAGGCATCAATTCAATCCCAACTGGGTTACACGCAATTGCCCAGCCCGTTTCCGTTTGCCACCAGTGATCAATTACCGGTAGCTTTGTAGTGGACTGTAACCAGTCGTAGGTGGCAGGGTCGAGTCGTTCACCAGCTAAAAATAGCGTTTTTAGACTGCTGGTGTTGTAATTAGCCAAAAGCGCTGCGCTCGGATCTTCTTTTTTAATGGCACGAAATGCCGTCGGTGCACTAAAAAGTGCTGTCACTTGGTATTCTTCTACCACTCGCCAAAACGCCCCTGCATCTGGGGTTTTAATCGGTTTTCCTTCGTATAATACGCTGGTGCAACCATAAATCAACGGGCCATAAACAATATAAGAATGCCCCACAACCCAACCAATGTCAGATGCTGCCCAAAACACTTCTCCGGGCTCCATGCCGTAAACGGTTTTCATACTGTAGTTTAATGCCACAGCGTGACCGCCCTGCTCTCGTACTACTCCTTTGGGCGTGCCTGTGGTGCCAGAGGTATACAAAATATAAAGCGGATGCGTGCTTGGTAACGGCACGGCATCAAAGGATTCAGGCGTGTTTGCCACCACAGTCCAATCTAGGTCTCTTGGCGATGACATCTGTGCTTGGTATGCCTCACGCTGTAACACAATGCAATGCTTCACTTGATGTTTTGCCAACGAAAGCGCCTCGTCCAGCATAGGTTTGTATTCAATGGTGCGGCCTATTTCAATTCCGCAAGAAGCACTGATCACTAGCTTTGGTTTCGCATCATCTATTCTCACCGCAAGCTCATGAGGTGCAAAACCGCCAAACACCACGGAATGAATAGCACCCACGCGCGCACAAGCAAGCATGGAAACGACCGCCTCTGGCACCATGGGCATATAAATTACGACCCTATCCCCTACGCTTACACCAAGTTGATTTAAGCCAGCCGCAAAATGGCTCACTTGAGAGAGCAACTCGCGATAGCTAATTTTGCGTTTGGTACTGGTCACCGGCGAGTCATAAATTAATGCTGTTTGCTCGCCTCGGCCTTGGTGTACGTGATGGTCGAGTGCCAAATAACTGGTATTCATCAAACCATCACTAAACCAATGACTCAACCCCTCTTGGTCTTGGTTATGTCCGATTTTTGGTGGCGTATGCCAATCAAGTCGTGCCGCTTCTTTAAGCCAAAATGCCTCTGGGTCTTGGGAAAATGTTTGATATGCCTGTTGATAGGTTGTTGTTGTCATATTAAGTTACTCAGTTTCGCTGGAACTTAGTAAAGATAGATAAAAAACCGCCAAGTTTTGATGAGACTTTAGTCTTGCGAGGATGATATAGATCAAGGTTGGGGGCGTTAGATATGATTATGTTTGGGTAAGGAGCAGCCTCTAGTACGGGTATTAATGAGCACTTGTTCTTCTAATTCGATATATATGTAATCACAGCGTCCTGAACAATAGCCATGAGAATAGATATGACTATTATTCAGAAATCCACTAGGGCCTATACAACCAAATTTACCTACTGCTCGCTTTCAAGCTTTAGCAGCAGCGCTTTAATATCATCCTTTGCGCCGGTGATATGTTTTTTCAAAAAGTCACAGGCCCCTTTGGTATTTTTATCTCGGCATAGCTCTAATAGCTGGCGGTGTTCCTCTGGTGCGGTTTTAATGCCGCCCGCAAGTAGGATGTGCATGCGCACGTAGCGCTCGGAGTTTTTACTGTACACATCCACCAGTTCGCGAGTTTGTGGGCGCTGTGCTTTGCTGTAGAGTTTGCTGTGAAATTCGGCATTAAGCTTACCTGTTGCCAGCTGTGTATCACCAGCGGCGGTGGCTTCTTCAAGCTCGGCTAAAATGGCTTCGGCTTCGAGCAAGTCGCGTGCGGTCAACTTGTCGATTGAGTGGCGTAACAGCTCAGCTTCTAACAATGCGCGTAGATCAAATATTTCATCGATTTGCTCGGCACTTAAACGTGTGACTGTCGCACCTTTGTGCGCTTCAAAGTTAACTAAGCCTTCGGCTTCTAGTTGCAGGAGTGCTTCTCTAACGGGAATACGGCTTACATTTAACTCATCTGCCAGCGCGGCTTGCCTCAGCGGCTCGCCCGCTTTGATTTCGCCAGTGAGGATTTTTTCACGAATTGCTTCAGCAACTAATTGAGTTCGAGTTTTATGTACAATTGCCATAGTATTTAGTAATTATTGTTTTATGAACTCATTATAAACGTATCTGAGTTCAAATTGCATGTTTGTCGAGTATATAAGTTCGATGTGCGAATTATGTCTGAATAAAAAAGCCCATAGCAGTACTATGGGCTTGGTTTGCTTAACTTTGTATACAAATTGGTCTTACGAATCGTTTGAGCGCTTCTAACCCTACCGATGTTGAACGTACATCGGTTGATGACGGAAACGGCCCACCGTGGTTCATGGTGGCGCACACTTCAACGCCCGTTGGCATTTGCCCGTAAATCAATCGACCTACGCGGTATTGTAACGCCTCTATAATATCTTCGGCTTGATGTAGGTCAGACTCAGTGCCATGAATACTGGCGGTGAGCTGCCCATCTAAGTCTGCGATTAAGTCTTCAAGCTGCGCTAAGTTGTCATAGCTCACCACTAAAGCACTTGGCCCAAAGACTTCTTCTTTAAGCCTTGCATCGGTCGCAAAGCTTTCGCTATCCGTTAGGAACAAGTGGGCGCTTGCGTGAAACGGCTGTGCTAGCTCACCAGCGCTTAATAAGGTTACCTGAGGGTGTGCTTTTAGTGCTGCGATGCTGTTTTGATAAGCTTTTAAAATGCCTGGGGTCAATAAAGTATCTGAAGGCGCTGCACTAATATTTTTCTTAGCTGTCTCGATAAATGTTTGTGAACTACTAGAACTACTACTTGGCACCAACCAAATACCGGGGCTAGTGCAAAATTGACCATTACCCATAAGTAAAGACTGGACAAATTGTGCACCAAGCTCTGCGCCTTGCGACTGTACCTTTTCAGGTAAGACAATTTGCGGATTTACGCTGCCAAGCTCACCGTAAAGCGGGATAGGTTCATGGCGCTTCGCGATGGTATCTTGCAATGCCTTTGCAACGCCAAAGGAGCCTGTAAATCCAACCGCTTTGATAGGCTCGGCTTTCACCAGCCAATGCGCGACATCGTATGCTTTCGCTTGCAGCATTGAAAACACCCCGCTTGGCATATCGCACTTGCTTATTGCTGTGGCGATGGCTTTGGTCATTAGCTCACACGTTGCTGGATGCGCTGGATGTCCTTTATACACCACAGGGCAACCAGCGGCTAACGCAGCTGCAGTATCGCCCCCGAGCGTAGAGAAGGCATACGGGAAGTTTGACGCGCCGAACACCGCAATAACGCCAATAGGAATATGCTTAAGCTGTGTTTTTGGCTTAGGCAGCGGCGTGCGATTTGGGTCGGCTTGCTCTTCTTTATCTAGACTGAACTCTGCTAGGTTATCTCTCAGCGATGCGGCAAATGCGTTTAATTGGTTTACCGTGCGGCCACGCTCGCCCTCAAGCCTAGGCCTTGGCAGGTTAGTTTCTGCCATTGTGGTGGTGATCAGCTCATCACCTAAGGCGAGAATTTCTTGTGCTATGGTTTCTAGAAACTCTGCACGAGCAGTCATCGACGTTTTACGATAAGCCTTAAAAGCTTGCTCCGCTGCATTAACGGCTTCCTCTACTTGTGCTTCACTGGCGTTAAAAAATGCTTGCGTTAACGGTTCATTGGTTGCCGGGCAAAACGCGTAAAACGTTGTTGCCGCTTGTGCGGCTTGCCACGCACCGTTGATGTAGCTCTTTCCTGATAAATTCATTGTTAGCTCCTGTTTTCTTTCAGTCTTAATGGCTAGAGCACCTGAAAACCAAATGCATACGGGTCTTCGTCATCTACAGTGATACGATTACTCCCCGTTTGACGTGCCCAACCTTGAATACTTGGCAGAATTGCGGCTTTTCCCGCGACTTCAGTTGTGCCTTCGACCTTACCGATAAATTGGCTGCCTATGATGCTCTCGTGAACAAAGGTATCGCCATCTTTTAGCAGTCCTTTTGCAAACAACTGTGCCATTCGTGCACTTGTGCCGGTACCACAAGGCGACCTATCAATCGCTTTATCGCCATAAAATACCGCGTTGGCCGCATGACTATCTGGATGTTGTGGCGCGCCTGTCCACAACACGTGGGAGGCACCACACACGGTAGAGTCTTCAGGATGAATTGGATTTATTTGCGCATTAACTGCCGCGCGCACTTTGGGGCTCCACGCCAGTAATTCGGCGGCGCAACTTTGATCCACACCAGCAAATAGACTTTGAGGCTCAACAATAATGTAAAAGTTACCGCCATAGGCAATATCAACGATGAGCTCCCCTAGCCCATCAACATGGACAGGCACCGCTTGGTAAGCCAAAAATGCCGGCACATTGTAGAGCCTTACCCAAGTCACTTTACCTGCTTTCATCTCATAATAAGCATTCACGCGCCCCGCTGGGGTGTCAAGCTTGAGTACCCCCTGTTCCTTTGGAGTAATAAGGCCGCTTTCAAGGCCAAAAGTGACTGTCCCGATAGTGCCATGCCCACACATAGGCAAGCACCCAGAGGTTTCGATAAATAGGATTGCCACATCTCCATCAGCAGTGGTCGGTGGATATAAAAAGGCACCCGACATCATGTCATGGCCTCTAGGCTCAAACATCAGTGCGCGCCTTATCCAATCGTAGTCACGTAAAAAATGCTGGCGCTTTTCACTCATGCTCTCGCCCAAAAGCATTGGATGACCGCTTGTGACCAAGCGCACGGGATTGCCACAGGTGTGGCCATCTATACAATAGTAGGTGCCTAAAATCATACGCTTAGTCCAAGTTATATTGGCTTAAGTCAATTCGATTTGCCATCGCTTCCTCGTACAAACGACTCACATAAGCCTTTTGCTCTTGGGTGAGTGGCAATCTTGGAGAACGAGTCACTTCACTACCACGTCCAGCCAAATGTTCTGCATATTTGATGCACTGTACCAGTGTGGGAATAGTATCTAAGCGTAGCAAAGGTAAAAACCAACGCCACAGCGCGCGCGCTTCCTCATAGCGACCTTGTTCAGCAAGTTTATAAATAGCCACTGACTCGCGTGGGAATACATTGGTCAATCCCGAGATCCAACCCGTCGCACCAAGCATCAGGCTTTCCAGTGCGATATCATCAACACCACCAAATACCACGTAGCGATCGCCAAATGCGCTAAACAGCTCGCTAATACGACGGGTATCTTCCGTTGCTTCTTTTACAGAAACAATATTGGACTCTTCAGCTAAGGTTTTCATGCCTTCAATAGACACATCGACACCGTAGGTCACCGGATTGTTGTAAATCATAATAGGTAATACTGTGCTTCGCGCTACCTGTTGGTAATGATGAATTGCTTCGCGCTCGGTTGAACGGTAAACCATCCCCGGCAATACCATCAGTCCATCTATGCCAAGCGCTTCTGCATCCTTGGCAAACTCGACAGCAAGCGCAGTTGTGGTTTCAGCCACACCACTAAGTAGTGGCACTCTATCACCTACCACTTCTGTTGCCGCTTTTAACACTTGGCGTTTCTCGTCAGCCGTGAGTGAGCAATTTTCACCGACGGTGCCTAATACTATGATGCCATGAACCCCTTCGTTAATCAGGTTATCTATCATCTCTTTGGTAGTATCAAAGTTGATGCTTTCATCATCATGGAATTGAGTGGTTACTGCTGGATATACACCCTGCCAATTTACGTTCATGGTTCTCGCCTTTCATTAGGTTGTTTAGTTATTGTGCTTGCCATCATAGGTATATTGTATACAATAATCAATATTCAAAAGACAGATTTTTTAGCCATCAACTCAAATGACTGGCCTAAATGTCTGTAATATTATGATTTATAAGTGGTAAATTTTTTCTTTTTGGTATTTAAACGAGGCCTGATTGATGTCTATGTGGAAATACAATCTAGGATGGTGAGGTAAATTGTGGAAATACAATCTAGGATGGTGAGGTAAATTGTGGAAAGTAATAATAAAATTGCAGTGATCGGCGCAGGGATCATTGGGATCACCACCGCGCTGCAATTAGCTCGACGAGGCCACGCTGTTACCTTGCTCGATAAAAATCAGCCCGCAGAGGGATGCTCTAAGGGTAATGCGGGGCATTTTGCCACAGAGCAGGTATTCCCTATGGCAGATGCAGCTTTACTAACAAAAGTGCCTGGCATGTTAGTCAATCCGGTGGGGCCTTTGCGAATTGAGAGCACCTCTTTGCTCAAAAATATTCCGTGGTTTGTACGATTCTTAAAGCAAATGAAAAGCAGCTGCTTCCACAAAGGTACAATCGCACTTAGAAGTTTAAATGAACGCGCACTACCCGCATATCAGCGTTTACTTGGTGATAAGTATCATACACTTATATCTAGCAACGGCAGTTTACTGGTATTTGAAGGTGACGAAAGCTCTGCGCGTCAAAGCTATAAAAAATACGCCGAACAAGACATCTCAGTGAGCTTACTTACAGGTGATCAAGCCCGAGAAATGGAGCCGAGCCTATCAAGTACCATTACCTCGGCACTGTATTTTGATAAAGTCGCGCATAGCACAGATCCCTACGCCCTTTGTTTGACGTTATATGAGCAGTTTATACAGCTAAGGGGAGCATTCCAACAAGGCTCAATCGACAATATTACCCACACAGAGCGTGGCTACACACTTCACTCGAATAACCACAAGATGACCTTTAACAAAGTAGTTGTAGCAACGGGTGCTGCAAGTAAAGCGCTCTGTGCGTCATTAGGTTACTCACTGCCCATGATTGCCGAGCGTGGTTATCACAACATGTTGGCAGTGAATAATACGCTTACACGACCTGTCGCATCAAGTGAGCGAGGGTTTATCATGACGCCTATGTCACAAGGTTTGCGACTGGCCGGAACGGTAGAATTTGCTGCACTGGAGAGTAAACCCAACTACAGCCGTGCTCGCGCATTATTGCATCATGCAAGTATATTGTTAAACTCATCGCTGCCACAGCAAAATGATAACTTGTGGGTTGGCTGCCGTCCCTCACTCCCAGATTATTTACCTGTCA
The DNA here is from genome assembly GCF_022347825.1 of Pseudoalteromonas sp. OF7H-1. NCBI lineage: Bacteria > Pseudomonadati > Pseudomonadota > Gammaproteobacteria > Alteromonadales > Pseudoalteromonadaceae > Pseudoalteromonas > Pseudoalteromonas sp. OF7H-1. The sequence continues at coordinate 15,544 of NZ_JAKRFX010000007.1, forward strand.
TCGGACAAGCGCCAAATCATCACAACCTTTATTTTGCACTGGGTCATCAGCACTTAGGATTGACCCAAGCCGCAATTTCAAGTGAATGTATCGCAGATCTTATTGACAACAAGCCCAACGACATCGATCTTACTCCCTTTAGTATTGCTCGATTTAATTAGCTAAGGATCACGAAAATGAAAGGTATTGCATACCAGAGCGCGCAACAGGCGCTAGATAACTTAGAAGATATGACCAAAGGCGTAGCGCCAATTGGCGAAAGCGAGTATTTAGCAAGAATAGAGAAAGCTCAACAATATATGCAGCAGAACAACATTGATGCACTCTATTTAAATGCTGGTACAAATTTAAAATACTTTACTGGTTTACAATGGTACGCCAGTGAGCGTTTGGTCGGTGCTATTTTACCCGCCAATGGACAAGTTCAGTTTATCGTCCCGTTTTTTGAAATTGGCTCTATTAAGGATTATTGGCTGATTGAAGGCCCTATTCATGCTTGGCAAGAAGAAGAATCTCCTTACCAGCTCGTCGCAAACGTACTTAACACACTCAATATTGATAGCACAGGCACGCTCGCCATTGACGAAAGCACTGCGTTTTTTGTTGCTGATGGGATCAGACTCGCGGCACCTGAGCTTTCGCTTATCAATGCAAAGGCAGTAACCGCGCATTGTAGAATGCATAAATCGGCCAATGAAATTGCCCTTATTCAACGTGCAATGGACATGACACTTGCCGTACATAAAGCAACGGCATCTATGCTGTATGACGGGATCACCACAACCGAGGTTGAAGCCTTTATTAATGAAGCGCACAAAAAAGTGGGGGCGCCGGGTAATTATTTTTGTATTGTGCTATTTGGTGTGGCGTCGTCATTCCCACATGGTGTAAAAAATCCACAAACGCTGAAAAAAGGCGATGTGGTTCTCGTCGACACAGGTTGTAAGTTACACGGCTATCTTAGTGATATCACCCGTACTTATGTTTTTGGCGACCCCAGTGAAAAGCAAAAGTCCGTTTGGCAAATCGAGAAGCAAGCGCAAATTGCAGCATTTAATGCAGCCAAAATTGGTGCGCCCTGTGGCGCTGTTGATAAAGCCGCGAGAGAGTATATTGCCAGCAATGGCCTCGGTCCTGATTATCAACTACCAGGTTGCCCACATCGCACTGGGCACGGTATCGGCTTAGATATCCACGAATGGCCTTATTTAGTCAAAGACAACCCTGAACCGCTTGCAGCTGGAATGTGTTTTTCAAATGAACCTATGCTGGTTATTCCTGATGAATTTGGCATTCGCTTGGAAGACCATTTCTATATGACCGACGATGGTCCGCGTTGGTTTACTGAACCTGCACATAGCATAGACAATCCTTTTGGGGTTGAATAACCTTAGCGATGGCTAAATGATGAGATGCTCTGATGAGTAACTCATCATTTATCGTGATTGATTGGAGCACAGGTTAATTGGTATAAACTTAATACCTGCAATTTACTGCGCTTCAACTTATGATAGCAACTACTCCACCACCACCCTATTACGCCGTAATTTTTACCAATATTAAAAATGAAGACGACGAGGGCTACGCCCAAACCGCTTCGCGAATGGTCGAGCTTGCTCAGCTTCAACCCGGGTTTTTAGGATTAGAATCTGCGCGTGAAGAGGTTGGGATCACCGTTTCTTATTGGCGCGACCTAGAATCAATCAAAGCATGGAAAGCCAATGCTGAGCATATTGAGGCACAAAAAAACGGCAATAAAAAATGGTATCAAAGCTATACAACTCGTATTGCCAAGGTAGAGCGTGAATATAGTCTTTGAGCTAGCGCTTAGTTGTAGTCGATTGCGCTTTGTTTACTCGCGACTTTAACCGTGATAACCCTTGAGGTGTAACGCCCAAATAATTAGCCAGATCATAATTTGCTAAACCATTAATCCAATGCGGACGTTCATCACGCAAAAAGCAATATCTTTGCTCCAGCGTATTTAGTAATAGAAAAGCTTCTTTTGCTTCTTTAAATAGCAACTGCTGTTCTAATAATTTTAATTTAAGTGCGCGAAGATTATCTTGTTCTAATTCGGCTAGCGGAACGAGTACTATCTTTGCATCATCCAATGCAGAGATTTGATAGAAGCTGGGAGATTTTTGGATCCATTCAGCAAATAAAATACAAAGTTCACCAGCAAAATAGAACTCCTTATGTCTTAGCTCCCCTGTTTCATTTACAACCGATGACACAAGCTTGCCAGAGTGGATAAAAAAGCCATGACGTTGCACTTGCCCTTGTTGCAATAATATTTCATTGCGGCAGCAGCGCTTAGTGTCGAACGTTGGGTTTTGCTGAGTAAGTGTTAATAATTCATTTTTTGTGGCTTCACAAAGCTGACCGAGTTTATGAAAAGGCATAATCCCCTCATGCAATTGGTATAGCTAGATCAAAAAAGGCTCCTTGAGGAGCCTTTTTAACGTGTGGTATTAACTTACCAACCCGCTTTCTCTTTTAGTGCAGAACCGATTTCTGCAAGAGAGCGAACTGTTTTAACACCCGCTGCTTCAAGCGCTGCGAATTTCTCGTCAGCTGTACCTTTACCGCCTGCGATAATTGCACCAGCGTGACCCATACGCTTACCTGGAGGAGCTGTAACACCTGCGATGTAAGAAACAACAGGCTTAGTTACGTTGTGCTTGATGTACTCAGCCGCTTCTTCTTCAGCTGTACCGCCGATCTCACCGATCATGACGATAGCTTCAGTTTGCGGATCGTTTTGGAACATCTCTAGTACGTCGATGAAGTTAGTGCCTGGGATTGGGTCACCACCGATACCAACACAAGTAGATTGACCGAAGCCAGCGTCAGTTGTTTGCTTAACTGCTTCATAAGTCAAAGTACCAGAACGTGACACGATACCTACTTTACCAGGCATGTGGATGTGACCTGGCATGATACCGATCTTAGTTTCACCTGGAGTGATAACACCAGGACAGTTAGGACCAATCATGCGAACGCCAGTTTCTTCTAGCTTCACTTTAACATCAACCATGTCTAGTGTAGGGATGCCTTCAGTGATACATACGATTAGCTCGATACCTGCGTCGATCGCTTCAAGGATAGCGTCTTTACAGAAAGCAGCTGGTACGTAGATAACAGATGCAGTTGCACCAGTTGACTCTACCGCTTCACGTACTGTGTTAAATACAGGTAGACCTAGGTGAGTTGTGCCGCCTTTACCAGGAGAAACACCACCAACCATTTGCGTACCGTACTGGATAGCTTGCTCAGAGTGGAAAGTACCCTGACCACCAGTGAAACCTTGACAGATTACTTTAGTATCTTTGTTAATTAGTACAGACATTATTTGCCCTCCGCAGCAGCAACTACTTTCTCAGCAGCGTCAGTTAGTGACTCAGCTGCAATGATGTCAAGGCCAGAGTTAGCTAGTACTTCACGACCAGCTTCAGCGTTAGTACCTTCAAGACGTACAACTACTGGTACGTTTACGCCAACTTCTTTAACCGCACCGATAATACCTTCAGCGATCATGTCACAACGTACGATACCGCCGAAGATGTTAACTAGTACTGCTTTAACATTGTCATCAGAAAGGATGATCTTGAATGCTTCAGATACACGCTCTTTAGTCGCGCCGCCACCAACGTCTAGGAAGTTAGCTGGCTTGCCGCCGTGTAGGTTTACGATGTCCATAGTACCCATAGCAAGGCCTGCACCGTTAACCATACAACCAACGTTACCGTCTAGTGCTACGTAGTTAAGCTCAAAGCTTGCTGCGTGTGCTTCACGAGCGTCTTCTTGTGAAGGATCGTGGAATTCACGGATCTTAGGCTGGCGGAACAATGCATTGCCGTCTACACCGATTTTGCCGTCTAGGCAGTGTAGGTTACCAGCGTCTGTGATCACTAGAGGGTTGATTTCTAGTAGAGCAAAGTCGTGGTTGATAAACATTTGCGCTAGACCCATGAAGATCTTAGTGAATTGCTTAACTTGAGTTGGGTTCAAACCTAGTTTGAACGCTAGCTCACGACCTTGGTAAGCTTGAGGACCTACTAGTGGGTCGATCTCAGCTTTATGAATTAGCTCAGGCGTTTCTTCTGCAACTTGTTCAATTTCTACACCACCTTCGGTTGATGCCATGAACACGATTTTACGTGAACCACGGTCAACAACAGCACCTAGGTATAGTTCATTTGCAATATCAGTGCAGCTTTCTACTAAGATTTTAGCAACAGGCTGACCTTTCTCGTCTGTTTGGTAAGTAACTAGGTTTTTACCTAACCAGTTTTCAGCGAATGCGCGGATTTCGTCTTTGCTGTCTGCAAGTTTAACACCGCCAGCTTTACCACGGCCGCCAGCGTGTACTTGACACTTAACAACCCACTTGTCTCCACCGATTTTACCAGCAGCTTCAACTGCTTCTTGAGGTGTATCACAAGCAAAGCCTTCTGATACAGGTAAACCATATTCGGCAAAAAGTTGTTTTGCCTGATACTCATGCAAATTCATGATGCTTTATCCAATTTTTTATACTAAAAAAGCTGAATATTTATGCAAATAGTCAGCTATCCCAAATTGCGCACATAGTATAGATCCCAAGGCTTCTGATGAAAACCCCACTTAGACCAAAGGCGCAAAAAAAAAAGCTGTATGCGAGCATACAGCTTATTCTTTAAACAAATATTATACGTCTAGTAGTAGACGTGTTGGATCTTCAAGCAACTCTTTAATTGTTACTAGGAAACCAACTGACTCTTTACCATCGATTTGACGGTGGTCATAAGATAGTGCTAGGTACATCATAGGTAAAATTTCAACTTTACCGTTTACTGCCATAGGACGTTCTTGGATTTTGTGCATGCCCAAGATTGAAGACTGTGGCAAGTTGATGATAGGCGTAGATAGTAGTGAACCGAATACACCACCATTGGTAATAGTGAAGTTACCGCCAGTCATATCGTCAACAGTTAGTTTGCCATCACGACCTTTAATAGCCAATTCACGAATATTCTTCTCGATTTCAGCAACAGAAAGCTTATCGCAATCACGTAGTACTGGAGTCACTAGACCACGAGGTGTTGATACCGCGATGCTGATGTCAAAGTAGTTGTGGTAAACGATATCGTCACCGTCGATTGACGCGTTAACTTCAGGGAAACGCTTAAGTGCTTCAGTTACCGCTTTCACGTAGAAAGACATGAAACCTAAACGAATACCGTGGCGCTTCTCAAATACCTCTTGGTACTGCTTACGAAGATCCATGATTGGCTTCATGTTTACTTCGTTGAACGTTGTCAGCATTGCTGTTGAGTTCTTCGCTTCTAATAAGCGGTTAGCGATTGTCTTACGTAGACGAGTCATAGGTACACGTTTTTGAGTACGCTCACCTACCGGGGCAGCTGGTGCAGAAGCCGCAGGCTTAGACTCTGATTTTGCTGGTGCTTTAAGGAAAGCATCCACGTCTTCTTTAGTAATGCGGCCGCCTTTACCAGAACCTTTGATCTTGGCAGCATCAAGGCCTTTCTCTGCGATAAGACGACGAACAGATGGTGTTAGTACATCTGAGTTTTCGTCAGAAGCAGCAGCTGGTGCTTCTTCTTTCTTCGCACTTGATGATGCAGCTGGTGCGCCACCGGCAACGATTTTACCGATAACTTGATCACCTAGTACTGTCTCACCTTCAGCGTGGATGTGCTCACCCATCACACCGTCTTCAGGTGCAACAACTTCAAGAACCACTTTATCTGTTTCAATATCAACTAGATTCTGGTCGCGGCTAACCGCTTCACCTGGTTGAACGTGCCAAGTTGCGATAGTAGCGTCTGCTACTGACTCAGGAAGTACAGGTACTTTAATGTCCACTTCTTTACCTTCTGCTGCTGGCGCCGATTCTGACGCTGCTGATTTTTCATTTGATTGAGCAGGCGCTGCTGCTTCATCAGCAGCACCTAGTTGTGCAATAACTTGTTCGCCAAGAACGGTTGCGCCTTCCTCTTCAGAAATTGCAACGATAACACCATCTTCTGGCGCTACAACTTCTAAAACGACCTTATCCGTTTCGATGTCAACTAAGTTTTGATCACGAGTCACTTTATCACCAACGCTTACATGCCATGTAGCAACCGTTGCATCGGCAACAGACTCAGGAAGAACAGGAACCTTAATTTCGGTTGTCATCTCTTATTCCTTATTTCTTAATTGTTAAAGCGTCAGCAATTAACGCGTTTTGTTCTTTAGTATGTGTAGACATGTATCCACATGCTGGTGCAGCTGAAGCCTTACGGCCTGCATAAGTCAGATTTGCGCCAGCTGGGATAGCTTCCCAGAAATGATGCTGTGAACAGTACCAAGCACCTTGGTTTTGTGGCTCTTCTTGACACCAAACAAAATCTTTTACGTGCTGGTAGCGAGCCATGATCTCATCCATCTCTTTGTGAGGGAATGGATATAGCTGTTCAACACGAACGATAGCCACGTTGTTAAGCTCTTGCTTACGACGTTCTTGCAGTAGTTCGTAATAAACCTTACCGCTACAGAACACAACACGCTCAACGTTTTCAGGATTGATATCATCAATCTCATCGATCATATTATTGAATACGCCTTCGGATAGCTCTTCTAGGCTAGAAACAGCTAATGGATGACGTAAAAGCGACTTAGGCGTCATTACAATCAGAGGACGACGTAGCGGGCGCACCGATTGACGACGTAGCATTGCGTATACTTGCGCTGGTGTTGACGGCACACATACTTGCATATTGTGGTCAGCACAAAGCTGTAAATAACGCTCTAAACGCGAAGAACTGTGCTCTGGACCTTGACCTTCATAGCCATGAGGAAGAAGTAGTGTTAGACCACATAAACGACCCCACTTCTGCTCACCTGAACTTAGGAATTGGTCGAATACGACTTGAGCACCGTTGGCGAAGTCACCAAATTGCGCTTCCCACAGAACCAATGACGTTGGCTCTGCTGTCGCGTAACCATATTCGAATGCAAGTACCGCTTCTTCCGAAAGTACTGAATCGTACACTTCGAACAGGCCTTGGCCTTCACGAATGTTTTGCAGTGGAAGATAAGTAGACGCGTCTTTTTGGTTATGAACTACGGCATGACGGTGGAAGAATGTACCACGACCAGAATCCTGACCGGTAAGACGAATATCAGTGCCTTCATCAACCAAGGTCGCGTAAGCCAATGTCTCAGCCATACCCCAATCAAGCATTTTCTCGCCTTGCGCCATAAGTTTACGATCATCGTAAATCTTTTTAACGCGTGATTGTGCTTTATGAGCCTCTGGGTAGCTCGCAATCTTTTCGCCAAGCGCTTTGAGTTTATCTAGCGCAACCTTTGGTTCATACGGCGTGTCCCAATCGTGACCAACATACTTAGACCAATCTGATGAGTGTTTGGTTTCTTTTTGAATTTCTTCTACGACACAAACGCCTTTATCAAGACCATTTCGGTAATCGTCAGCAATTTGTTTCGCATCGTCTTCAGAAATCACACCTTCGCGCACAAGTTGATCAGCATACAATTGGCGAGGTACTGGGTGCTTTTTGATTTTCTGATACATCAGCGGTTGCGTTGCATTTGGCTCATCCGCTTCGTTGTGGCCGTGACGACGGTAACATACTAAGTCAATCACCACATCACGTTTAAACTTGTTACGGAAATCAAGTGCAACTTGTGTAACGAAAGCAACGGCTTCAGGATCATCTGCATTCACGTGGAAGATAGGTGCCTGAACCATTTTAGCGATATCAGTACAGTATTCAGTCGAACGAGTATCTTCGCGTTTTGACGTAGTGAAACCAACTTGGTTATTAACTACGATGCGGATCGAACCGCCAACGCCGTATGCACGTGTTTGCGATAAGTTAAACGTTTCTTGAACGACACCTTGACCTGCGATTGCAGAGTCACCGTGAATTGTGATTGGTAATGCTTTAGAACCACTTTGGCAATTCAAACGGTCAAGACGAGCACGTACCGAACCCATTACTACCGGGTTTACGATTTCAAGGTGAGATGGGTTAAATGCCAATGCCATATGAACATTGCCGCCCTTCGTACCAAAGTCAGAAGAGAAACCCATGTGGTATTTAACGTCACCAGAACCTGCGTGCTCGCCGTATTTACCAGCAAACTCGTCAAAGAGTTCTTGTGGGTTTTTACCCAATACATTCACTAGTACATTTAGACGACCACGGTGGGCCATACCAATTACGGCTTCTTGCTGACCGCTTTCACCAGCACGGTGAATAAGCTCTTTCAGCATAGGCACAAGTGAGTCACCGCCTTCTAGAGAGAAACGCTTAGCGCCTGGGAATTTTGCGCCCAAGTACTTTTCTAAGCCGTCTGCAGCAGTTAGACCTTTGTAGATTCTTAGTTTGGTTTCTTTGTCGAATTGTGGCTTCGAGAAGGACGATTCCAAACGCTGTTGTAACCAACGTTTTTCTTCGGTAGACGTGATGTGCATGTACTCAGCACCGATAGAGCCACAGTATGTCGCTTTAAGCGCAGCGTACAAGTCTTTGAGTTTCATTGTCTCTTTGCCACAAGCAAAAGAGCCAACGTTAAATTCTTTATCTAAGTCTGCATCGGTTAAATCATGAAAAGCAGGGTCAAGATCGCGAACACGTTCTCTATCCCAAATCCCTAAAGGATCTAGGTTTGCGTTCTGATGACCTCTGAAACGGAATGCATTAATTAACTGCAGAACTTTAACTTGCTTGGCATCAGCAGAACCCTCTGCGGAAACCACGACTTCTCTGTGTTTGTTTTTAGCAAGCTCCGCAAATTGCGCTCTTACTTCTGAATGTTTAGTGTCAACATCCACTCCATCAACTTTAGGTAGTTGATCAAACACCTCTCGCCACTCTTCTGGCACTGAAGCTGCATCATCTAGATACGCCTCATATAGATCTTCTACGTACGCAACGTTACCGCCGTACAAATGCGAAGATTCTAGCCATGCCTTCATCACACCTTCGTGCATCTATTAGCCCTTTTATCTAGCGCAGAAACTCAAACGAAAACAAGATGGCAAGCTTTTGCTTGCCATCTTAGCTAGTAGTATGTGTTATACCGAACGGTTTAACAACATTGATTTAATTTGTCCAATTGCCTTAGTTGGATTAAGGCCTTTTGGACATACGCTAACACAGTTCATAATACTGTGACAGCGGAATACGCTGAACGCATCATCAAGACCAGCAAGACGTTCTTCTGTCGCTGTATCACGGCTATCAGCCAAGAAACGATAAGCATGTAGAAGACCCGCAGGACCGATGAACTTGTCTGGGTTCCACCAGAAAGAAGGACAAGACGTTGAACAACATGCACAAAGAATGCATTCGTACAGGCCATCTAGCTTTTCACGTTCTTCAATTGACTGAAGACGTTCTTCACCACCAGTTGGCTTGTTGTTGATCAAGAATGGCTTAACCTTCTCGTATTGCGTATAGAACTGGCTCATGTCGATTACTAAGTCACGGATCACCGGAAGACCTGGTAATGGACGAATGACGATCTTGCCTTTACCACCGTTCTGCAAAGCAGAAATTGGAGTAATACATGCAAGGCCGTTTTTACCATTCATATTAATACCGTCAGAACCACATACCCCTTCACGGCATGAACGACGGAAAGATAAAGATGGGTCTTGCTCTTTTAACTGCATAAGAGCATCTAACACCATCATGTCACGACCTTCCTCTACTTCTAGAGAATAGTCTTGCATGCGTGGCGCCGCATCTTCATCAGGATTATAACGATAAACAGATAATTCTAAAGTTGCCATCGCTTAGCTCCTAGTATGTACGTGCTTTCGGTGGGAATGCTTCACGAGTCTTAGGCGCGTAGTTAACTTCACGCTTACTCATAGACTCAGACTCTGGGTTGTAAATCGAGTGACACAACCAGTTTTCATCATCACGCTCTGGGTAGTCGAAGCGAGAGTGTGCACCACGGCTTTCCGTACGGAAGTTCGCAGCAACCGCTGTCGAGTACGCTGTTTCCATCAAGTTATCTAACTCTAGACACTCAATACGTTGCGTGTTGAATTCAGCAGACTTATCGTCAAGACGTGCGTACTGTAGACGCTCACGAATTTCTTTAAGTTCTTTAAGACCTTCAGCCATTGCATCACCTTCACGGAATACCGAGAAGTTAAGCTGCATACAACGTTGTAGATCTTTCTTGATTTGTACAGGATCTTCACCCTGACCTTTCGCAGAAGTTTCCCAACGGTTAGTACGCGCAAGTGCTGCGTCTACGTTATCGTTGCTTGCTTCTTTAGCGATTTCAGCATCTTTCAAGTAAGTACCAAGGAAGTTACCCGCCGCACGACCGAATACGACAAGGTCAAGCAGTGAGTTACCACCTAGACGGTTTGCACCGTGTACAGATACACACGCAATCTCACCTACTGCGAATAGACCTTCAACGATCTTTTCATTACCTTGACCGTCTACGTTTAGCACTTGACCGTTAACGTTAGTTGGTACACCACCCATCATGTAGTGACAAGTTGGGATTACTGGAATTGGCTCTTCTGCTGGATCTACGTGTGCGAATGTCTTCGCTAGATCACAAACGCCAGGAAGACGTAAGTTAAGTGTCTCAGCACCTAAGTGGTCAAGCTTCAGCTTGATGTGCGGACCCCAAGGACCATCACAACCACGACCTTCACGGATCTCAGTCATCATTGAACGTGCAACAACGTCACGTGACGCTAGGTCTTTCGCGTTTGGCGCATAACGCTCCATGAAGCGCTCGCCATCTTTATTTAGAAGGTAACCACCTTCACCACGACAACCTTCTGTTACTAGTACACCCGCACCTGCGATACCTGTCGGGTGGAACTGCCACATTTCCATGTCTTGCATTGAAATGCCAGCACGAACCGCCATACCAACGCCGTCACCCGTATTGATGTGCGCGTTCGTTGTTGATGCGAAAATACGACCCGCACCACCAGTTGCAAGAACAACTGCTTTTGATTTGAAATAAGTGATTTCACCTGACTCGATATCGATTGCGGTGACACCCACTACATCGCCATTGTCATTTTTTACTAGGTCTAGTGCATACCACTCAGAGAAAACGTTTGTTTTGTTTTTAACGTTTTGCTGATATAGGCAGTGTAGCAACGCATGGCCAGTACGGTCCGCTGCGGCTGCTGTACGTGCAGCTTGCTCGCCACCAAAGTTTTTCGACTGACCACCGAAAGGACGCTGATATACGCGACCGTTCTCAAAACGAGAGAAAGGTAGACCCATGTTCTCAAGTTCAGTGATAGCTTCTGGACCTGTTTTACACATGTACTCGATAGCGTCTTGGTCACCGATGTAATCAGAACCTTTAACCGTATCGTACATGTGCCATTCCCAGTTGTCCTCGTGAGAGTTACCTAGCGCAACGGTGATACCACCCTGTGCTGATACTGTATGAGAACGAGTTGGGAAAACTTTTGAAATAAGAGCACAAGTTTTGCCTGATTCCGAGATAGCAAGTGCCGCGCGCATACCCGCACCGCCTGCACCGACTACAACTGCGTCAAATTCACGTACGTTATATTTCACTTAAACACCCCACAGAACAAACAGACCAATAGCTACGTAAGCTAAAGCCATAAGGTTTAATACAAAGCCAAGAATAGTGCGAGTTGTTGAGTTCTTAACGTAGTCAGTTAGAACCTGCCACAAACCGATGCGTGTATGTACCATGATGCATACTAGTGTGATCATCGTTGCTGCTTTCACAGCTAAGTTTGAGAACAACCCTGACCAAGCTTCATAAGTCAGTTCAGGAGTAATTAGAAGATAGCCTACGATGAATACCGCGTAAGCTAGGATAATTAACGCAGTTGTACGTAGTGACACGTAGTCTTGTACGCCATCACGCTTTAGAGTCGCTTGATTTAAGACCATATCCATACTCCAGCCAAAATTGCTACGATAACCCAAAGTGCTAGTGCAATCTTCGCGCTATTGTTGCCTGATTCTAATTCTTCCCAATGTCCCATATCCTGGATCATGTGACGGATACCACCGATGATGTGGTAAGACAATACAGTTAGGGTGCCCCACGCGATGAATTTCGCGATAAAGCCAGACATCAGTTCTTTTACAAACTCGAAGCCTTCAGGAGAAGAAAGGGATTCAGACCAAGCCCAAATCACAAAGGTCAAAGCGAAGAAGAAAGCGACACCGGTGACACGGTGAAGAATCGACGCTTTAGCCGTTGGCGGCATAGATATAGTCGTAAGATCTAGATTTACAGGTCTTTGCTTTTTCACAGTTACTTGCCCATCTTTGCCCACAAAGGAGCTCATCTACTTGTTTTTATGAAACCCACCTACATATTGCAAATGTAGGTGGCACACTCTAGATAAACCAATTAGGACACCAAAAAGTTCACTCGAGTGTAAAAATTGATGTAAAAATAGGTTTACCCACAGACGATACGGTATAAAACCGTTGACAGTATATAAGGCTATGCGCCCTTTTACAATTCTTGTTTAGATAGAGACGCTTGCGAATTAGCGAATGGTCTAATATTTAATCGTCGTAGAATATTTATTATACATTTATGCATAAATCACAGAAAAATTGACTTTTAACCTAGGTTATAAGTTAGAATGATCTGAATTTGCTTAACATTAGTATCACAACATAACAATCAGAATATTGTTATTAAATAGGAGACAAATAGATGGCAGATAAAAAAGCCACAGTCCATATTGATGGTCACGATCCGATTGAGTTACCAATTTACGAAGGTACAGCTGGACAAGACGTAGTTGACGTTCGTTCTTTAGGTGCTCACGGCCTATTTACGTATGACCCAGGATTTATGTCGACTGCCTCTTGTGACTCGTCTATCACTTACATTGACGGTGCCAAAGGTGTACTGCTTCACCGCGGTTATCCAATTGAGCAACTTGCTGAAAATTCTAACTATATTGAACTTTGCTACCTACTATTAAATGGTGAATTACCAAGCGAAGAGCAACTAGCTGAGTTCTCAGATGAGATCACTCGCAACACAATGATGCACGAGAAAATCGCTGCATTTTTCCAAGGTTTCCGTGTCGATGCACACCCGATGGCAATGCTATGTGGTGTAGTTGGTGCGTTATCTTCGTTCTATCACTCAGATTTGGATATTTCTGATGAAGATCAGCGCATGCGTTGTGCAATCAAATTAGTAGCTAAGCTACCAACGATTGCTGCAATGGCGTACAAGTATAACGTTGGCCAACCGTTCGTATACCCACGTAACGACTTGAGCTACGCAGAAAACTTCCTTCACATGATGTTCTCTGTACCAGCTGAAGACTATAACGTCAGCCCAGTGCTTGCTAAAGCAATGGATCGTATTTTCATGCTTCACGCAGATCATGAGCAAAACGCATCAACTTCAACAGTTCGTCTTGCAGGCTCTTCAGGTGCAAACCCTTACGCGTGTATCGCGGCAGGTATTGCATCACTTTGGGGTCCTGCACACGGTGGTGCAAACGAAGCATGTTTAACTATGCTTGAAGAAATCGGCTCTGTTGATCGTATTGACGAGTACGTTGCAAAAGCAAAAGACAAGAACGATCCGTTCCGTCTAATGGGCTTTGGTCACCGCGTTTATAAAAACTTTGACCCACGTGCGACGGTAATGCGTCAAACGTGTCACGAAGTGCTTAAAGAGCTAAACATTCAAGATCCGCTGCTTGACGTAGCAATGAAACTTGAACAGATTGCCCTAGAAGACCCTTACTTCATCGAGAAGAAGCTATACCCGAATGTAGACTTCTATTCTGGTATCATTCTTAAAGCAATCGGTATTCCAACAAGCATGTTTACGGTTATCTTCGCGATGTCTCGTACTGTGGGTTGGATTTCACACTGGAACGAAATGCTTTCTCAGCCAGGACACAAAATTGGTCGTCCACGTCAGCTTTACAAAGGCTACACGTCTCGCGACTACAAAACACAAAACGACAGATAATCTCGTTATGGTGTTTGAAAAGGCCGCTTAATGCGGCCTTTTTTGTTTTAATATCGCCGCGTATTCGTTAGAATCGCGCTGCTCAATTAACTCAGGTACGTTATGACTGACATCCAATCTCTGCGCAACGACTTTCCAATTTTGAACAAACAACTTGATGGACAGCCGCTTTGCTATCTTGACTCTGCTGCAACTGCGCAAAAACCGAACAAAGTCATTGATGTCATAAAAACTTTTTATCAAGATGAGAATTCAAACGTACATAGAGGTTTACACACACTTAGTGAAAACGCCACTGTTCGCTACGAAAGTGCCCGAGAAACAATTGCCAATTTTTTAAATGTAGAAACACGAGAAATCGTATGGACCAGCGGCGCAACTGAATCACTAAACCTGTTGGCTCATGGCCTGAGTGCACGCTTCGATTCAGACAGCGTCATTGCCATCAGTCCCTTTGAACATCACGCTAACATAGTGCCTTGGCAAGAAGCTTGTCAACGTACCGGTGCAACTTTACTGGTGTTACCTATGTTAGACGGCGTCCTCGATGAGCAAGGCGCAATTGCGATGTTAAAGCAGCATAAACCTGATGTGTTAGCAATGGGCCATGTTTCAAACGCACTTGGGAATATTCATCCAATTGAGTCGCTCATTTCGGTTTGCAAGGCCCTAGGTACCATCACGGTTATCGACGGCGCACAGTCTTTACTGCATTTGAGACCTGATCTGAAGGCGCTGGATTGCGACTTTTATGTTTTTTCAGCTCATAAAGCGCTTGGACCAACAGGTGTCGGCGGACTTTATGGTAAATACCAGCAACTAAATGCGCTCCCCGTATACAAAACCGGCGGCGAAATGATAAAAGAAGTGAGCTTCGAGCGTTCCAGCTATAGAGAGGCACCTGGCAAGTTTGAGCCCGGCACGCCCAATATTTCTGGCGTTATCGGATTTGCCGCAGCGATAGATTATATAAACGAGATTGATCCCAGTGCACTTCAACGTTATGAGCAAGCGCTCTACCACTCCCTTTTAGCAAAGCTAAGACAGATTGAAGGCATCACGGTTTATGGCGATACACAAAACAATGTTGGCGTCGTCAGTTTTAACTATAAAAGCGAGCACCACTACGATCTTGCCACACTACTCAATACATACGGCGTAGCAGTCAGAAGCGGACACCATTGTACTCAGCCGCTAATGAAAATGCTCAAGGTTAATGGAACAGTACGTGCAAGTTTGGCTTTTTATAATAACCAAGACGATATTGAGCATTTTATTAACGCATTAAATGCCACAATCGAATTACTAGATTAGACTTATGAATATCGAACATATCACAAAAAAATTATCTGAAAGTCATGGCTGGCAAGCCAAGTATCGTGAAATTATGCTGCTAGGTAAACAACTTCCTGAGCTTCCTGATGCCCTGAAAGTCGAATCAGCGTTAGTGTCAGGCTGTGATAGTAAAGTTTGGCTCTATCTGGACTTAGATGAAAGCGCGCAACAACTCGTACTTATTGCCGACTCAGATACGCGTATTGTCAAAGGATTACTTGCAATCATCATTGCAGCGTACGCAGGTAAAACGCCAGAGCAAGCAAGCCAGTTTAATGCTTATGAACTGTTTGAGTCGCTTGGATTAATTGCTCACCTAAGCCCATCTAGAGGTAATGGTATACGTGCGATTGTTGAACAGATCCAAGTGAAGGCAGAGATATTAAAATAACGTGATATAAGGTGCTCAAACGAGCACACTTATTCGCTGCTTTTGCTTTGTTTATCTAGGTACTTACGTATTGCTTTGGACGCCGCAAAAAAACCAAAGCTCCCAGTTACCATAGTAGCAGAGCCAAACCCGGTCGCGCAGTCCATATTTTTCCCACCTTCAGCTTGTTGCTTTGCTTTGCACACAGTGCCATCGGTACTTGGGTAAACGAGCTGCTCTGTAGAGTACACACAATCGACGCCAAATTTACGTTTTGGATTATCGCTAAAGTTATATTGTTTTCTGAGAATATAACGTACTTTTGCCAGCAGCGGATCATGGGTCGTCTTTGCCACATCCCCATACTGGATCTGGCTCGGATCGGTTTGACCGCCTGCACCACCTGTAGTGATCACCGGTATTTTATTGCGCTTACAATGCGCGATTAGCGCCGCTTTCTCTTTAACCGCGTCGATACAGTCGATAACATAATCAAAGCCTTGAATGTAGTTTCTAATGTTATCTAACATCAGAAAATCATCGATCAGGGTAACTTCACAATCAGGGTTAATCGCAAGACAGCGATCTCGCATTGCCTCAATCTTTTGCATCCCGATACTTTCGCCATGAGCATGTAACTGACGGTTAATGTTGGTTACACAAATATCGTCCATATCGATAAGCGTTATTTTACCTATACCCGTTCTCACTAGCGCTTCTACAGCCCAACTGCCAACGCCACCAATACCAATGACACAAAAGTGTGCTTTACTTAATGCTTCTAACTCGGCGTTACCGTATAACCGACCAATGCCGCCAAATCTTAGTTCTCTATTCGAATCAGTCATGTTACCACTCTAATTGACTTGGATTTTGCCAACTTGCAAAGATTTCATGTGCCAATAAATGGCCAAATGCACCATCATCTTCAGGCGCCGCTTGATAGTGTTGATGGTTACCTTGCCACTCAAATTCAAGGCAAAATGCGTGAAGATACGTTCTATCTGCAGGCTCTCCACTATAGGCTAAATCACCTAAAATTGGCGCACCGATGCTTTTTAGTGCCACCCGAATTTGGTGTGTTTTACCGCTAAACGGTTTAACGATACATGCGCGTAGGTTGGTCGCAACAGAGCATGAATAAAATCGAGTCACCGCAGGATTTAGCTTAGTTTTAACCAGTTTATAGGTGCCTCTACGCGACTTAGCCATATCACCTTTTATCCAGCCTTGCTTTTTCTTCGGTTTAGCACTAACTAACGCCAGGTAAAATTTGTCTATTTTCCGAGCGGAAAACAAGCTAGTCAGCTGCTTTGCAGCCTCGCTAGACTTCGCTAAAAGGATGAGTCCCGATGTGACTTTATCGAGGCGGTGAACTGGAAATAAGGGATAGCCTAGTTGATCCGTCAGTAAGGCAACAAAACCTGCACCGTCCTCACTATGGAAGCTCATACCTTGTGGTTTGTATGCAACCACATAGTCTACCTCGTCCGCAATGAGCTTAAACTTTTCCATTCAGTATCTCTTGAACCCGTGCCAAATCTTCGGGAGTATCCACTCCAGCATGCACCGGCTTAGCCGCTTTAGCGACCTTAATTTTGTATCCATGATACAGCACGCGTAGCTGCTCAAGCGACTCTTGCACCTCTAGCGGTGAAACACTTAGCGATAAATAGGTTTGAATAAAGCCCGCACGATAGGCATATATGCCAACATGACGTTTAAAATGGCTCACTGGAATGCTATTTTTGTCGAGCGTTAACATACTGTCACGCTGAAACGGAATAGACGAGCGAGAGAAATACAGTGCGTTGTCTTGAATATCAGACACCACTTTTACGGCATTCGGATTCAACACCTCTTCTACATCTTCCACATCAACGCACAAAGTCGCCATCGGTGCATCAGAATGATGCAGTAGTGCTGCCACTTGTGCGATGTTATCAGGCTCTAGCAGTGGCTCATCACCTTGTACGTTGACCACCAAGGTTTGTTCGTTCAGCCCCAGTTGTTCAACAACTTCGGCGAGTCGCTCAGTACCAGATTGATGATCTTCACGCGTCATGAGCACATTATCAGTGAAGTGTTGCGCTGCCTCAAATACCGCACTGTGATCGGTAGCAATATAAACCGCTGCAGCGCCAGATTGAATAGCCTGTTCGTAAACACGCTGGATCATTGGTTTGCCGCCGATATCAGCAAGCGGTTTACCAGGCAGCCGGCTTGAAGCATAACGCGCAGGAATGACGACTACGAATTCCACTGCTCAACCTCATCACTGCTCAGCTCGCGCGCTTCGTTTTCCAATAACACAGGAATATCATCTTTAATTGGATACGCAAGCTTGGCTGCTGTGCTGATCAGCTCTTTGTTTTCTTTGTCATATCTTAATTTGCCTTTACATACTGGGCAGGCAATTATTTCTAGTAATTTGGTATCAAAGGCCATGATAAATCTCTTTCTTTTTAAGTAAATTTAATACCGCTTTTTCAAGCGCTGATGTAGGTTTGGCATCTACTTTGAGGTAATACCAATTATCTTTTGCAAATGTGCGACACTTTACCGCATCTTTCTCTGTCATAAAAATAGCGCCGTTTTCAATTTGCGAGAAGTCGGACGCGTGGTATGGATGATGGTCCGCAAAATGTAGACTTTCACTCAGAACAATCCCTCTATCTCGTAGCGTATTTTCAAATCGCGCCGGATTGCCGATAGCACAGACTGAAGCACCGACCATTTCTATGTTGGATGCTGGACTATCATCTGTCACACGAAAAAAACCAACCGCCTCTAATGTGTAAGAATAACTCTCGCATCCACCATTATATACGGCAAGATCGACACTCTGGATACGCTTAGGTAATTCCCTAAGCGGCCCTGCTGGCATCCACAAGCCATTCCCAAAGCGTCGCTCAGCATCAACAATACAGAACTCAATATCTCGTGCCAATTTATAGTGCTGTAGTCCGTCGTCGCTGACGATGATGTTTACATCGCTATTACCTAATAATTTTTCAATACTGGCTTGTCTATCAGCACCAATCATCACTGGGCATTTCAGTCGTTTGGCGAGTAAACAAGGTTCATCACCGCCCTCTTCCGTTGAAGTCGCTGCAGTGACCAAAAACGGGGTTGAGCTAGGTTTTGCACCGTAGCCTCGACTGATCACACCAACCTTAAAACCAAGCTTTTCAAGAAAAGGGACTAACCAAAGCACAAATGGCGTTTTGCCATTACCGCCCACACTGATGTTACCGACAATAATAACCGGAACAGGCGAGCGGTACGCGGGGCGAAAACCGAGTTGATAAAGCCCCTTTCTCACCGAGCTAATAAGTCCAAATAACAGGCTTAGCGGAAGCAATAATAGTGTTAGTAGTCCCGGTTTTTTATACCAACTTTGCTCTATTTTTGATGCCATTTAGTGCTCACCAAACTGCATTTTGCAAAGTGCATGATAAACCCCTTCCTGCGCGACCAATTCAGCATGCTTGCCTTGTTCGATGATCTTGCCTTTATCTAGCACATAGATGCAGTCACAACGCTCGATTGTCGATAACCGATGGGCAATTACTATGGTTGTTTTATCAGCCATCAGCTCTTCCAACGCTTGTTGGATCAAACGCTCAGATTCTGTGTCCAACGCTGATGTGGCTTCATCTAAAATAAGGATAGGTGCATCTTTTACAATAGCACGCGCGATGGCGATACGTTGTCGTTGTCCGCCAGAAAGCATTACGCCATTTTCACCAACAAGGGTATTTAGGCCCTCAGGAAGATCTTTAACAAATTCCCAGACGTGGGCTTGTTTTACGACTTTTTCTAAGGCTTCTTGCGATAAGGGTTGCTTTAACGAGTACATAATATTGTTTGCAATGGTGTCATTAAACAACACCACTTGCTGCGACACGATGGAAAACTGCGCGCGTAGATCAGCAAGCTGGTAATCATTTATGTTCGTGCCGTCTAACTCAATACTGCCCGCTTCAATATCATAGTAACGCGGTAATAGATTAGAAATCGTTGATTTTCCTGAGCCACTTCTACCAACCAACGCAATACTCTGCCCTGCTTTGATTTCAAGGTTTAATGACTCAATCACCGGATCGCTTTTAGATGGATAAGTAAAGGTTAAGTCTTTGACTTGTAGGTTACCTTGAGCACGAGATAAGGACTGAGTGCCAGTGTCCTTTTCTTTTTCAAGATCAATCACCGCAAACACACTTTTCGCCGCAGAGATCCCGCGTTGCAGGTCACTATTTACATTGGCAAGTTGTTTTAAAGGACGCAGCATCATCATCATAGAGGTGATCAAAGTGACAAAGGTGCCCGATGAAATTTTATCTACCATGGAAGGCATCGCGACAATCGCGAGTATCACTGCCATTGCGCTCGCCGCTATGATTTGGATGATAGACACGCTCAGCGCTTTAGTCGCATCCATTTTTACGCGCTGCTGACGGTTATGATTATTAACTTTAGCAAAGTGAGAGATGGTTTTTTCTTGGCCACCAAAACCATGGATGACTTTATGACCCGCCATCATTTGCTCAGAACTTTTCGTCACTTCTCCCATCGCATCTTGAATATTCTTGGAGATTTTCTTAAAACGCTTAGACACCACAGTGACTATCACTGCCACAATTGGGACCACAACTAAGAAAATAAGCGATAGCTGCCAGCTTGCATAAAACATCGTAATAAGTAGGAAAAATACAAATGCACCTTCACGGATCAGCACTTGAAGCGCCTTAGTGACGGCTTGCTGTACCTGCTCTGTATCAAAAGTGATTTTTGATATCAATTCACCATTAGAATGTTGATCATGAAACGACACTGGTAGATACAACATATGTTCAAATAGTTGCTGTCGCAACGCACGCACAACCTGAGACCCAACATAAGACAAGCAATACGATGCCATATAGTTAAAGATACCGCGTCCAATAACTAACGCGATGACAACAAAGGGAGCCAGTTTTAGTACATCGCGATTGCCTGCAGTGAGGCCCTCATCGATAAACGGATCCATTAGCGCAACGAACGAAGCGTCCATCGCAGCGTACCCTATCATGCCAATTACTGAAAATATGGCAGCGAGTTTAAAGTCTTTTACATAGCTAAATAATCTAGCGTAAATCTGCTTGTCGGTTGGTTGCATTGCCAGCCTCTACTTTTCTATATGGCATTATTGTAACTTTCAAATCGTTAAAACTGAATGGATTATCTGAGAAACCAGTAATTTTCCACTTCCCGAGCTCGTTCAACTGTAATTTCTTGAGCAAAAATTGAGATCTTTATATGGCCATCTAAGGCGGTATCCAATAGCGTGCTCCCTACTCTTTGGTATCTTTCAATCACTTTCTCATTGGGAATTTTCCAAGGCGAATAAAAGGCACGAGAAAATATCGCAATATCTGGGTCAACCGCTTGAATAAACTGCTCGCTCGAAGAGCTGCCACTACCATGGTGTGGAACCAGTAATATATCGGCTTTGAGTGCTTCTTTTTCGAGGTTAAGTAACTTAGTTTCAGTGACTTTCTCGATATCTCCTGGTAATAAAAGCGTAAACTGCCCATCAGAGATACTAACTACACAAGAGTTATTGTTGTCATTGTTCGACATTTCTTGAGGCCAGATCACGGATATGTCTAGCCCTTGAAATTGATGTGTTCCAAGCACACAGCTATCAGCAGCACTTGCGGGGTGAAAACGCTGTAACGATTTCCCGCCATCAAAGGCAATGAGATCGTCAACGCCACCATTATGGTCACCATCGTTATGACTAATGATGGTATCTTGTAGCGTAATTCGATTATTCAAAAGATAGGGTTTGATCACAAACTCAAACATCGAAAAATAGCCAAAATACTTAGCCCCCACATCATAGAGCAGCCCTTTGTTATTACGAGAAACTAACACAGCGGTTCCGTGACCGACGTCAAAAACATCGACTTGCCATAGCGGAGAGGCTCGAAACAAATACTGAACGAGGAAAATTACTATCGGTAATAAACCAAAATAATTTCTGAATAAAAACAGCAGCGAAGCACTTAAGTAGCTGGTTATGAGAAACATGTACGAAACGCTGGGTATATCTACCCAAGTTAGTGGAGCGCTTTGCAACAGCTCAAACAGAACCACTAACCCACTATCAACTAGATGAAGTGGAAGTTGCCAACCAATAGCGTGCAACGCAGTAACATGAAGCAGTAGTAGCGGAAATACCACAACAGAAATCAACGGGATCACTATAGTATTCGCAACCAATGAAATGATGCTCGCACCAGAAAAGAAATACAGGTTGAGTGGCAAAAGACAGATAAATAACGCAAGCTGCAACTTAATTAACGCAAGCAGTTTCGCACCTAAACCTCGGCCAACTTTTGTCACTAACGTTACGATAATAGCTACAGCAAAAAAGGAATAATATAAACCTGGATTGAGTAGTGAAAACGGGTCTACCACTAAGACGATTGTCAACGCAGCCGTTAACACCTGAAGTGCTTTAAGGCGCACGGCAAAGAGGTAACATGCAACCCATACCATTGCCATGATCACAGCTCGAGTCGCCGATACACTGTAGCCGCAGAGAATGACGTACCCAAAACACAAGAGTAACGCAAAAACTAAACACCACTGATGCAAGTTGGCTGCTTGGGAGATTATTACCGGCGTACAATGCAGCACGACTTTTATCAGCAAAAACGCGATGGCAAATACCATTCCGATATGAAGCCCTGAAATCGCTAACAAATGGCTCAAACCAAGACTTCTAAATTGTGTTTTGTTTTCGAAGTCGACTTTGCTTGTATCGCCAGTTAATAAAATATAATACAGCCAAGCATAGCTGAGCCCGTTGAGCTTTTTATCTATGAATAAGCGGTAATTATCTCGCCACGTAGTGTCCTTCACTAGCAAATTGATTGTTTTGATACTGCCCTTGAAATACATATGCTTTCTAAACGCGTGCAATTCAGCGTTAAAAAGTCCGATATTAACTCGGCTACGATAACGTTTAAGTTTTGCCGTAAATTCAATGTGGTCACCGACACGCAACATAGGCGTTGATGAATCACGATAAAGCTTTGCATTTACAGTACGCCAACGCGCAAACTGGTAGCCTTCGACTTGCTCTAGCTGTACCTTTAACGCTTCACCAATCACAGAATTATCAACCTCAATAACTTTACCCGAAGCAGTAACAAGCTGCGATTGCCAAATTTCTGGTATTTTTAGCTGATAAAAAACAAAGTAATGACTAAGAACAATGGAAATCCCTAAAATAAATCCTGCCAATATAGGACAAAAAAGCTTAGAATAGCGGCCCATGAAGTAGAGGAATATGCTTATTGCGGCTAATCGCCAATTGTCGAGAAGAAATACCGCACTGAAGCAACCCAGAATTATTCCAAAACATATCAGAATCCAAGTAGATGGCAGCTGCAAATGGCGAAAAAAACGATTCAACGCTTTTTACCTGATCATAATAAAATCAAACAACAGAAATCATTAAAAATCTTTGGTAAGTTACTGCATGATGCCAACCTCTGGCATTTAAACCGGCGCTCAGCACGTGGCGCATTCTCGGTGGGGCTATTTTTCGCATTCATCCCTGTTCCTTTTCAAATGGTATTGGCAGCAGCACTTGCGATTCCATTTCGCGTCAACTTGCCTTTGTCTATTGCTCTCGTGTGGATCACCAATCCACTCACGATGCCGCCGATATTTTATTGCTCATACTTAGTCGGTGTATTTGCCCTTGGCCAAGAACAACAGCCATTCCATTTTGAGGCGAGTTGGGAATGGCTTGCACAAAGCCTAACAACGATTGGGCCTGCATTTATCGTCGGCTCTTTGATCTGCGCAACACTTGCCGCTATTATCGGCTTTTTCGGTATCGATTACCTATGGCGACGCTCAGTGAATAAAGCGTGGCAGAGCCGCGGCCAAGGCTAATACCAGTATAGTTAAGATTTTACCGGTTGAATTAAATATCGAATTGAATTTGCTAATATTTCTTTTCAAACACAAAAAAAGCCCTTCTGGGCTTTTTTAACGTCTAAATTGTACTTTAGGCTTTACGACGTCTTCTCAGCGCCACTAGTGGTAACGCAAGTAAACTAAGCCAAGACCAACTTGCAGATTGACGCTCATACGTCTCTGCTTCAGGTGGTGTACAGCTTTCCGGTTCACCAGAAATTGGTGTAAGTAGAACAGGTAAGCTTACCGATTCATACTCTATCTCGCCTTTGCTATCCTTCTCAATTTCACCTAACGTATTGCGTCTTTCACCTGTCTTTCTCGCGATAGCGTAAATCCTGTTGTCATCGGTGATTTTTACAGCTTCTGTGATGGTGTAAGGGAAAGAATCGCTCTTACAAGGAAGAAATGAGTTTATATTAACTAGTTTTTCTGCACCAATTTCATATAGAAATGCCTCACGGCGAGTTCCACCCTTTTCAATTACACCTTGACCTACAACAAAGCCATTATTGTTGATATCTGTGATTGCTGTCGCCGAGCCCTCGAAGTATGCAGGCATTTCTTTAAATTCTGAGGTTTTCGTATCAAAATAAAAGCCTGTTGAGTCATAATCTCTTGAGCCACCAGTAAAACGTCCAAACACACCAACAATAATATCATTATCATTTACATCAACTGCTTGGCTGTATTCGATAAAGCTCTCAACCTCTTTAATACGCTTAATTTCATTGTTAGTAAAGTAAACGGCTTGTTCGTAAGGCAGTAGAGCATCGCTACTTTGACGACGTGCACGAGAATAACCAACCGTTAATCCTGCCCCATTGGTTGCCACAGCCATGCTTGAATAGGCTAGATCATCATCTTCATCTGGCGTAAAACCAAGTCCAAGATCGGTTGCACTGACTAAGTTAAAGTCGTTATCAAACGTCCACTTGTAGGCTCGAGTATGATATGGCGAGGTCAACCTTTGAATACACACATCGACTGGTTCATCCACACCATCACAACTGTCTTCTATATTTTCTATTGTTCTTTGCGATAACGAAGTCGAACTTTGTCCCACAACAATATAGCCGCCATCAGCAGTTTGTTTGATATCAGTCGCAAGTGAAAGACCGCCGTATTCTGTAAAGGCAGGCTCTAACCTAATTTTCTCTCCAGCTGGTGTAACCAAAATACCTTTATTTCGCCAATCACGTACAAAATAAGTTTCTTCTTCTGTTTCACCCTCAGGAGTAAAAGCTATCTTTTTAAAAGGTGCAGAGCCCCAGCCCACTATTGTCCCGTCTTCTGCAATGCTTGTAAGATAGTTAGTGACTGAGCGAGTGAGTCCTTCGTAATCAGGAGATTGTTCATCAAATACCACAAACTCTTCTGCGGCATTGTTGTTATATGTCAAAGAAATTGCTCTTTCAATTCTTTGATACTCTTGACTAGCTACTCTACTTGAATTCATAACATAAGACAGCATAAATGCATGAGCTTGAGCATTTGTATTAGCTGCATCATTGTTTTGAATATCTTCTAGTGTGAAGGTGATTTCTTCATTGATATCCTGATAAAACTTTTCGGTTGTATTGTAAGAACTCTTTAGTGTCGCATCATCAAAGTTGATATACGACACATC
The DNA here is from genome assembly GCF_022347825.1 of Pseudoalteromonas sp. OF7H-1. NCBI lineage: Bacteria > Pseudomonadati > Pseudomonadota > Gammaproteobacteria > Alteromonadales > Pseudoalteromonadaceae > Pseudoalteromonas > Pseudoalteromonas sp. OF7H-1. The sequence goes on from NZ_JAKRFX010000007.1 coordinate 40,878, forward strand.
AATCTTTACACCAAATAAATTGGAAGCGTGACCAATCACATCCCCAGCTTCATTTGCATCCGACACATAGCTATATTTACTATTGTCGTATTTTGGTAATTCAGTTAACTGATAGGTGGCAGCGGCCGCTTGTTGTGAAAGGGCTACGGCGACACTCGCGGCTAAAAGTTTAAATTTCATTTTAATCCTTACTGCTGATTCTGTAATGCTTCTAGTTCTTCCCAGCGTTCAAACGCGGCTTCCAGCTTCGACTCTAGCTCAGTCAAATGGTTCAATGCCTTGTGGGTCGTTTCTTGATCTTGTTTAAAGAAGTCTGGATCGCTGACCAGAGCTTGTTGTTTGTTCACTGCCTCTTCAAGTTCCTCTACTTTACTGGGCAGCGACTCTAATTCAAGTTTTAATTTGTAACTCAGCTTATTTGAACGAGCTGGTGCCGCTGCTTTTTTAGTCTCGGCTTGTTGCTGTTTTTCTTGATGAACCTTTTGTGCCTCTTTCTTTTGCTGATCTCGTCTTTGCTGGTACAGTTCAAAATCACTATAACCGCCAACAATTTCTGTCACCAAGCCCTCGCCTTCGAACGCCCACACACTGCCGCAGGTATTATCGATAAACTCTCGGTCGTGGCTGACGACCAGCACCGTACCTTGGTATTGGTTTAAGATTTCTTCAAGTAGCTCAAGTGTCTCAATATCCAAGTCATTGGTCGGCTCGTCCAGCACAATAATATTTGAAGGCTTAAGGAAAAGCTTTGCAAGTAATAAGCGATTTTTTTCACCGCCTGATAACGCCTTTACTGGTGTTCGAGCTCTCGCAGGCGGAAATAAAAAGTCTTGCAGATAGCCAAGCACATGACGCGAGCGGCCGCCCATCATTACTTCTTGCTTACCTTCTGCGACATTATCCTGCACAGTTGCTTCTTCATCCAATTTTTCACGGTATTGATCGAAGTACGCAACTTCCAGATTCACGCCTTGTTTTACGCTGCCTGCGTCAGGTTTAATATCACCAAAAAGCATTTTTAACAGCGTAGTTTTACCTGCTCCATTAGGACCGACTAAGCCAATACGGTCGCCACGCATCACCAGCGTTGAAAAGTCCTTCACAATGCATTTTTCTTGGAATGCTTTGTCTAAATGTTTCGCTTCAAAGACCAGCTTACCGGAACGATCCGCCGTCTCGATGTTGAAGTCTGTCTTACCTTGTTGCTCGATGCGTTGCTTACGCTCAACACGAAGCGCTTTTAGTGCTCGCACACGCCCTTCGTTACGGGTTCGGCGGGCCTTGATCCCTTGCCTTATCCAGGTTTCTTCTTCGGCAAGCTTTTTATCAAACAAGGCATTCTGTTGCTCTTCCACTTTTAAATCATGAGCTTTTTGTTCTAGATATTGCGCATAATCTCCAGGGTATGAAACCAACTTGCCACGGTCTAAATCTAAAATTCGAGTCGCCATTGCGCGAATAAAGGCACGGTCGTGGGAAATAAACACGATCCCCCCCTTAAACTCTTTCAGGAATTGCTCAAGCCAGATAACACTTTGCATATCAAGGTGGTTAGTCGGCTCGTCGAGTAGCAGCAAGTCTGGATCGCTCACCAACGCCTTGGCCAGCGCGACTTTGCGTAACCAGCCACCGGAGAGCTCTTCTAGGCGCATATTCGCATCTAATTGCAACTGGCTAAGCACTTGCTTGATCCTTGACTCAAAACGCCACGCATCTTCGCTTTCCAATCGCTGAGTCAGGCGCTCAAGCGAGGTCATCAGTTTATCTGACTGGCTGGTTTGTAGTTTTTCACTGACTTCATGAAATTCAATGAGCAGCTCAGCAACATCAGGTAAACCGTTCGCGACATAATCAAAGACCGACCCATTTGCGCCCTTTGGTGGGTCTTGTTCTAGCCTTGAAACTTTTAATCCACCAACACGGTTGATTTCACCATCATCAAGTTGAACTTGATCATCAAGCACTTTCAGTAACGTTGATTTACCGGCTCCATTTCGGCCCACAATACAAACGCGCTCGCCTGATTCAATAACGGCATCAGCTTGGTCAAGTATAGGGTGTGAGCCAAAAGCCAGTTGGGCTTTAGCAATTCGAATGAGATCCATATTAGTCTATAAATTCTTGTAGTTGTTGTTGAGTAAAAGGCCAGCCAAGTTCCTGACCTGTCTCGCCTTTTTTAATCACTGGAATTCTATATTGATATTCCGTCATAGTCTCTTCGCTATCGACGATATCGACGAGTTCAATTTCGGCTTCAGGCAAAAATTGAATTAACATCGCCAATGCTTCTTCACAAAGATGACAACCATCGGTGTGGAATAAAGAACATTTAATCATGACGGATCAACCAACTGTTGTGAATTTGCTTGTTACGTTTAAAATCCAAAGACAAGGTTTGCGATGAGTATTCCTCAGCGGTTAGGCCAAGTGCCGCAAGTCCCATTTCATCGATTTTAAATCCGCGTTTGTTGTTAGAAAACAGTAGTACACCGTTCGGTGCTAATATCTTCTTTACCCAACCAAATAGTTTTAAATGATCTCTTTGTACGTCAAATGCGTCAGACATACGTTTAGAGTTAGAGAATGTTGGTGGGTCTAAGAAAATGAGATCATATTGACCAACGGCTCTTTCAAGCCATTTTAAGCAATCCGCTTGCTCAAATCTGAAACGTGGGTTCTTCAAACCATTTAGTTCAAAGTTTTCTTCAGCCCATTTTAGATAGGTCTTTGACATATCTACTGTGGTAACAGACTTAGCGCCGCCAACGGCAGCGTGCACAGAAGCACTACCTGTGTATGCAAATAGATTCAACACGCGTTTATCTTTCGAATGTTGCTGAATAAACTTGCGGGCTAAACGGTGGTCAAGGAATAGACCAGTATCAAGATAATCAAATAGGTTAACCTTAAACTTAGCACCGTACTCTTCTACTATCTCAGTGCGGTTTTGCTTGTCCAGGGCTTTGTATTGTTCTTGACCTTTTTGGCGCTTTCTTACTTTTACCGCGATGTTTAGCGGGTCGATATTAAGCTGCTCGGCGGTAAGTGTGATCACGTCTTGCAAACGTTTTTGCGCAACACTATCGTCAATTTCTTTTGGCGCTTTGTATTCAAAGATGACTGCGTTATCGTTATAAATATCAACTGCAACATTGTATTCAGGGATATCCGCGTCATAAACACGATACGCATTAATGTCTTCTTTTTTCAGCCAAGTTTTTAAGCCTTGTAGATTTTTCTTCAAGCGGTTGCCAAACGCAGTCGAGCCTTCAAAATTAAGCCCACTGCTCTGTTTATTTTGCTGTACCTGCATTTCATTCATTTCATACAAGTTAAGCAGCACGTCGAGCGGGCCATTTTTGAATTTATAAGACTTTTTACGCGCTAGTTTTAGCACTTTTAATAGGCTTTCTTCACTTGCAAGTAACGCCAAATTCCAGTCTTTATAGTGCTTTTTAAAGGCGATCCCCATATTGCGATATAGCGTAATAATTTCAGCCATACCGCCTAGACGTTCGCCATAAGGCAAGTTACTCAGCACAGTGCCGGGACGTTTAGCAGCAAGGCTAAGCTGATTGGCATCTTCAAACTTAAACTTAATATGTGACTCAACGCCTGCGCGCTTAGCATTACGCTCAGCAATTGACAGCACACGTTCATCGATATCGCTACCGATCAGCCATAAGCTCTTTTGTTCTGGTTGTACCTTTAATTGTGCTTTAAGCTCGGTGAACTTACTTTCACGAAAACTCGGCAGGCGTTTAAAGGCAAAATCTTTATTAAGGTTAGTAGGTAAGCCAAGCGCCATAGATGCCGCTTCAATCAATAACGTGCCAGAACCACAGCAGGGGTCAAAAAGTGGCTTATTGGTATCTTCAAGCCAGCCGCTACGTTTAACCAGCGCTGCCGCTAAATGTTCACGAATTGGCGCTTTACCTTGTTTGTCACGATAACCTCTATCAGATAAGCGAGGTCCCGAGAAATCGATATATAGCGCACAGCCTTGCTTAGATAATTTCGCTATGATGCGAATGTCAGGTGTCTGTTTGTCAACATCTGGACGTTGTTCAAACAGGTCATTAAAGTAGTCAACGATCCCATCCTTAACCACCAGACCAGAGAATTGCGTATTTTTAAGCGCATTATTCGTACCATTAAACTCTACTGCAAAGGTCTGCTTTGGGCTAAACCAATCTTGCCATGCCTGAAAACGAACAAACTTGTAGAGAGAATCTTTGTCATTCACTTCTGGTTTGTCATCGATAAGCAACATCACGCGCGTTGCAAATCGTGTCATCATACAGAACTTTTGTACGTCTAGATTAGCGCCTGTGAACTTAACTGAACCAACGGTTTGCTTGTTTATTTCAAAACCAAACTCGGTTAATTCTTCAACCAGTAACTGCTCTACACCAATAGATGTCAATGCGATAAATTGCAATTTGAATACCCTTAAATTTCAACTGGGCGCAGTATAACACACAAGTTATCGTTAGTTATTAGTTGAGCTTGGTTGTATGGGGATAAATTACGTTAAAAATTTAGCAAGTTCAGAAAATCTAACTTATCTAGCGCGCTTATGTTCGAGTTCTTGCTTTGGTAATTTTGCAGTAAGTTATGGAGCTCCCCTTTTTCAAACCACACGCCACCACAGCACCCGCACTCACTAAAACTAGCTTCAAAGAGCGTATAGTCTTTAAGTGTATGACCATCATCAGGACATAATTGTAAAACGTCTCGCTCAACCAACGACCGCTTTGCAATAAAATCGATATAACTAAAGTGATAAGTATGTTTAATGGAATCAATAAATTTGCGCGGCAACCAAATGGCACCGCATGACTGACATTGATAACCGCAATGTCCTTCAGCGTCGGTATAAGTTAGTTTTAATGTTTTATCGCAGAGGCAGCGCATTCTGTTCCCTAGATCAGCAAACAACTCAAATTAGGTACAGATTAATATAGGAAATAATTGCTGGTCAATAAAACGATAGGATGAACTTGGCTATGCGCTTTGATGAACTCGGTGTGTTAACACAAGAGGCGCTAACCGATCGTTTAGTACTTTTATCGCTTGAAATTGTTCAAGCTCTATTCCCTCATCAAGAATAAATTGCTCGTTCAAGCTTAAACAAAGGCTTGATTGACCATCATGCTCGATAATTAGAAACTCGCCGCGGCTTAACTTGGAATTTAAACACACAACCGCCTCACTCACAGGTTCACCACCAAAATATGGCTTAAAAAACCAGCTTTTTGCTTGCATCGGTTGCAGATGAAACTTTGCCGCAGTTGCATTTAAAGCGATTTGGCAGCATCTGGGCTCATTCCAAACACCAAACCCGCAAAGGTAGGAAAATACACTCTGATAAAATTCAGCTTCGCTGAGACTAAAATTGGGATTAGCGGTTGAGTCCTCAGTAAGGTGGCGCAAACGAAAAGGCGTGCAAAGCTGAAGCTCGTCACCCAAATCAATTAACAACCTGTTCCTTTCTGTGCAGCGGATCCATTGCCACTCTTTTGAAGCTTGCAAAACTTCTCTCCCACCAACCAATTAGCTCAACTAGTAAGTGGGAGTATAACGCGAAAAACGCAATGATGAAATTTTTTATAATAACGTTTTGTTTTGGATCATTTAGTTATATGACCGATCCTTATAAGGACGAAACGATCTTTTTAACAAGCGCTGGACCTTCATATATAAAGCCTGTGTAGACTTGTACTAAATCTGCACCAGCTGAAAATTTCTCTTTTGCAGATTCCGCACTGTCAATACCACCTACACCGATGATTGGTAGCTTACCGTCGGTAATACGCTTCAATTCGCTGACAACATGCGTCGATTTTTCACGAACAGGTCTACCAGACAAACCGCCTGCTTCATTACCGTGCTCTAGGTTTTCTACCGCATCACGGGCTAATGTTGTATTAGTTGCAATAACACCATCGATACGATTATTAACTAATGATTCTGCTATCTGAGTTAATTGAACACCATCAACATCTGGTGCGATCTTTACCAACATAGGCACCGACTTGTTATGCTTGGCGATCAGATCCATCTGTTCATTTTTCAGGCTTTGCAATAGATCGTCCAGCGCCTCGCCATATTGTAGATCTCTCAGACCCGGTGTATTTGGTGAAGAGATATTCACAGTGATATATGAGGCATGCTCAAATACTTTTCTCATACAGTGAATGTAGTCATCTTTACCTTGCTCATTCGGTGTATCTTTATTTTTACCAATGTTGATCCCAAGGATCCCATCGTATTTTGCTGCTTTTACGTTGTTGACTAGGTAATCAACGCCCTTGTTATTGAATCCCATGCGATTAATAATCGCATTTGCTTCAGGTAGACGAAAGATCCGAGGCTTGTCGTTGCCCGCTTGTGGTCTCGGCGTAACAGTTCCCACTTCAATAAAACCAAAACCCATTTGTGCAAATGCTTCGATACACTCAGCATTTTTATCAAGACCGGCAGCCAACCCGACTGGATTTTTAAACTCTAACCCTAGAAAATTAACCGGTTTGTCTTGAACTGATTGAGACCATGCAAGGCTCATTGGCGTATTCGCAAAGCGGCGCAGGTTGTTTAGGGCAAAATCGTGTGCCCACTCCGCATCTTTATTAAACATAAAACGACGCGCAAGATCGTAAAACATGGTAGCTCCTCAGTATTGGTAACGTAATCAACTTAGCTAAAATTACCCAAGCGTAACTTTAGCTAAATGGATTATGCCAATGGGATTAGACAAAAAAATACCCCAGTCAAAGCCGGGGTATTGTAGCGATTTCTAGATTATTTGGAAGTATCGCAGTTATGGCTTAGTAACATTAGCTCACGAAGTGCAACTGAGAACTTAGCAAAGTCATGACTTTGCGACGTCTTAAACTCAGTTAGCATTTGCTGCCAACGATGTAGTAAGCCTGCTTGCTTATCCATCCACTGTTCAATCTGTTCATTGATATCACTGTCATCACCAGCAAAGCTGTTTAACACAACCTCTGACAATGAACGCTGTTGCCAATCAAGCTCTTCACGATATGAAGCACGAGCAAGCGCCTGCCAGTGGTTTGCAACAGGTTGAGCCGTGATTTGGTCAAGGAACCAATGTAGACCCATGTTTGCACCAAGCGTGAAGTAGGTATTAGACACAACACCGATCTTACGACCTGAGCTATGTGCAACTTCCGCTAAGTCCATAACCGAGAACAAGCTTGAAAGTGACACGATACGCAGTGCAATCTCAGCTGGCACACCTTGAGATTCAAGGTCACGAGCTTTATCAACGATCTGCTCGCTTTCATTTGCAACCATGTAGTTGTGTAGATTTGCACTTAAATCTTTAAATGTTGGTGCAAAGAACGCGATGGTTTGCTCGATAGTTTGAGACTTGTCACGGTGACGCAAGAACCAACGCGTTGCACGGCGAACTGTACGACGTAATTGATATAGCATTTCCGTTTGAACTGCCGCTGGGATCTTATTATCTAGCGCAGAAATCGCTGACCACGTTTCCTTCATTTCAAAGATTGCACTTGCAATTGAGTAGCAAACCGCAATTTCTGCGTCCGTTGCACCTGTCTCTTCGTGCATACGAACCATGAAGTTTAGACCCATATCGTTAACGATATTGTTTGCAAGTTTCGTTGCAATGATCTCTTTACGTAGCGGGTGATTATCCATCGCAGCATTGAAGCGCTCGCGCAGTGGTGCTGGGAACGAGTTCACTAGCAACTGACGGTAGTATGGATTTTCTGAGATCTCATCAACAACTAATGTCTCTTTTAATACCATCTTAGAGTAAGAAACCAATACAGATAGCTCAGGACGCGTTAGGTCTTTACCTGCCGCCGCACGCTCAGCTAGCTCTTCATCAGTTGGTAAGAATTCGATTGCACGATTTAGCTTGCCGTCTTTTTCAAGTGCATGGATAAAGCGTACTTTCTCTTTCAGCGTTGCTGGACCTTTAGACTTAGTGACCGACAGCGTGTGCGTTTGACGATAGCAATCTTTCAGTACCAGTTCTGATACTTCATCAGTCATTGAATACAGTAATTCGTTACGCTGCTTATTCGTCAATTCACCTTCAGCAACTAGGCCGTTAAGTAGGATCTTGATATTAACTTCATTATCCGAACAGGCAACACCACCTACGTTGTCGATAAAGTCAGTATTGATGCGGCCGCCATTTGAAGCAAATTCGATACGACCCAGCTGAGTAGCACCTAAGTTACCACCTTCACCAAATATCTTCGCACCAAGCTCACCACCGTTGATACGTAGCGCGTCGTTTGCACGGTCGCCTACTTCAGCGTCAGTTTCAGATTTAGACTTGATGTAAGTACCGATACCACCATTCCACAGTAAATCAACTGGCATCTTCAACAATGCTTTGATCAACTCGTTTGGTGTCATGCTCGATTTCTTAGTGCCTATCATCTTCTTCATTTCAGCGCTTAGCGTAATTGCTTTCGCTGCACGAGAGAAAATACCACCGCCCTCAGAAATTAGATCCTTATTATAATCTTCCCAGCTTGAACGTGGTAGATTAAACAGACGCTCACGCTCTACATACGAGCTTGCCGCATCTGGGTTTGGATCGATAAAGATGTGCATGTGGTTGAATGCCGCTTGTAAACGAATGTGCTTAGATAGCAGCATCCCGTTACCAAATACGTCACCACCCATGTCACCGATACCAACCGCTGTGAAATCAGTTGTTTGACAGTCAACGTCCATTTCACGGAAGTGACGCTTAACCGATTCCCAACCGCCTTTAGCAGTAATACCCATCTTCTTGTGATCGTAACCAACTGAACCACCTGACGCGAAAGCGTCACCAAGCCAGAAGTTATAAGACTCAGCGATACCATTTGCAATATCAGAGAAAGTCGCAGTCCCTTTGTCCGCTGCAACAACTAGGTATGGGTCGTCTTCGTCGTGACGTACAACATCCACTGGCGGCACAATGTCACCATGTACGATGTTATCTGTGATGTCTAGTAGACCACGGATGAAGATCTTGTAACACTCTTGGCCTTCTTTGAAGAACGCTTCACGTTCAGTTGGAAGTTGTTTACAAACAAAACCGCCTTTAGAACCCACAGGGACGATAACCGTATTCTTAACCTGCTGTGCTTTAACTAGGCCAAGTACTTCTGTGCGGAAATCTTCACGACGGTCTGACCAACGTAGACCACCACGAGCCACTTTACCGCCACGTAAGTGAACACCTTCTACGCGTGGAGAGTATACGAAGATTTCAAACGCTGGTAATGGCAATGGCATATCTGGCACTGCGCTTGGCTGGATCTTGAATGACGTGTACGACTTATTCGTGCCATCAGCTTCTTTTTGATAGAAGTTAGTACGCAGCGTTGCATTGATCATATCAACGTACAAACGAATGATACGGTCATCATCTAGATTCGCTACGTTTTCAAGCTCTAGGTAGATAGCATCAACAACCTTCTGAAGTGCCTTTTCAGTGGCAACTTTCTTCGGTGCAAACTTCTTCACGAATAGATCAACGATCATCGCTGCAATGTGCGGGTAGCGGTCAAATGTATTCTCAATGTAAGACTGCGAGAACGTCACACCAATTTGGCGCATGTATTTAGCATATGCGCGCAGGATAGATGCTTCACGACCAGTTAGACCACCTAATAACACTAAACGGTTGAAACCATCGTTTTCTAGGCGGTTATTCCACACATTGGTCAATGCCGCACGGAAACGTGCTGATACTTTGTCAAAATCAGTGATCCCTTTGCTGTCGATAAGCATAGAGAAATCCATGATCCAGTTTACTTGACCATCAGTCGTCTTCACCGCGTATGGTGTTTCACCAATAACACGTAGACCAAAGTTCTCAAGCATTGGCATCACGTCTGATAAGTGAATAGGCTCTGCTTTATGGAACAGGCTCAAACGAACAAGTTGTGACGTTGCTTCTTCCTGAGGTCTGTAGAACAGCATCTCAAGTTTGTTGTCATCATTTAGTTGCTCTAGCTTTTCGATGTCTACGACGGCTGCGCTTGGCAACACTTGGTCTTTATAAGCAGACTGGAAGGCATTCGTATATTTACGGTTTAACTCGTTACCACGAGACTCACCCGTTCTTTCAAGAAGTGCAGATTGTAGCTTATCTTCCCAAGTACGAGCGGCTTCTACCAAGTTATTTTCGATTTCTTTCACGTTGTAATCTATGTTGTTGTCATCAACACGCACGATGTAATGCGTACGCGCCAGTGTTGATTCAGAGAAAAAGGTGGTGAACTCTACTTTGTCGCTAGACTTAAATGCACGGCCTAGCAGTTGTTGAGTTTCACGGCGTAACGCTGTGTTGTATCGCTCTCTCGGCACATAAACCATGCAAGAGAAGAAGCGGCCATACACATCCTTACGCACAAATAAGCGACACATGTCACGCTCTTGAGTTTGTAGAACGCCCATTGCCACTTCAAGTAGCTCGCTTTCGCGTGCTTGTACTAACTCATCACGTGGATAGGTTTCAAGAATGTTGAGTACCGCCTTGTATGCATGTGTGCCTTTGGCAAAGTCACATTGCTCCATGATACGGTTAATTTTACTCTTAAGTACCGGAACATCTACCGCACTGTTGTTGTAGAAGCTAGAAGAGAACAAGCCAATGAAACGGTCTTCACCAATCACGTTACCTTCATCATCAAAACGCTTGATACCAACATAGTCGATATACGCTGGTCTATGAACGCGCGAAAGTGAATTTGTCTTGGTTAAGATCAACAAGTTGTTACTACGTGCTTCTTTGCGCGCAACTTCAGGCAGTTCAGACAATAAACGACTGTGGTCATCACCTGAGTTTTTCATTAGTCCGAGACTTGTGCCTTCAACTGGCTTCAGCTCATAGTCACCTTGAACTGGAGTCAAATCATATTGGCGGTAGCCCATAAAGGTAAAGTTGTCGCTAACCAGCCAGTCTAAAAACTCGACGGCTTCAGCAACTTCTTCTTTTGAACAACTATAATGACGGGTCGGCAGCTCTTTACTTACGCTCACCAATTTATCGCGAATTGGTAGCCAATCAGCAACCGCAACAGAAACATCATTTAAGACAGATTCAAGCTCAGCTGTAAAATCAGCGATCACCGAATCATCTGTTTGCCTGTCGATTTCGATAAAGAATACGGTCTTAGTAGACGTAGATTCTTGTTCTGCTTTTAAGTTAGAAACCGCGGTGATTGCACCAGCATCGTTTCTTTGTAACTTAAGTGGAGAATGAAGTAATAGGTGAGAGACTATGTTTTTGCGATTCATCGCCATGCGCACTGAATCAACCAAAAACGGCATATCTTTAGCGATTATCTCGACAATCGTATGCGATGATTGCCATCCATCCTTTGCAACCTCAGGATTAAAAACGCGAATGACGGCATCGTCAGACTTGTTTTTATCAAGGGCATTCCAAAGGCTCAATGCTGCGCCGTATAAGTCACTGTCGTTACGATGTGCCAAATCCTCTTTAGACATATTGCTGTACAAGGTTTTGGCAAACGTTTCGACAAGTGACACTTTGTCAGCATGGACTTTTTTATGGATAAGCTTGCAGACGTTATCTAGGATAACAGAAGCTGTGCCTTCATTTTGTGTCATTATGTGTTCCTTAATCTATACCACCTTTGAACGGTAGATTATTTGTACAGCCATTTATTAGCGTGGAGTCAGGTAAATTCTAACCTTTCTGACGCTAATAAACAGCCTTTTTGACGAAAACATTTCAAGCTTTTCAGCTGTTTGCTCATCTATTCACAAAAAATAGATATAAATCGCCAATACCAAATAAAAAGGAGCACAATTATTCACATTATTTTTTCTGGTCAGACCAGATAAGCGTTCCAATTGCCGGTAAAAGCAGCACAGCACCCAGCATATTTACCAAGAACATGAAGGTTAAAAGGATACCCATATCAACCTGGAACTTAAGCGCAGAGAAAATCCATGTGCTTACGCCAATCGCCAATGTGATACCAGTAAACAGTACCGCACTGCCTCGTTCAGCAAGCGCATTTCGATAGGCAACCGACAATGGCATACCTTGCTTAAGCTGTCCCATCATAGAGGATAGAATATAAATGCCGTAATCGACACCTATTCCCACACCCAAAGCAATTACCGGTAGCGTCGATACCGTTAAACCGATTTCAAGCTGCACCATAAGCGCCTGAGCCAGCGTTGATACCACATATAAAGGTAGTACCACTGCGATAGTCGCTCGCACGCTCCTAAAGCTCGCTAAGCACAACAGAATCACCGCGCCGTACACGTAGATCATCATAGGAACCTGCGCCTCGGAAACGGATTCATTTGTTGCCGCCATCACACCGATTGGACCTGATGCTAATTTAAAGGCAACGTCATCAGTTCCCTCTTCTTCTGAGAACGCTTTGATTTTTGCAATCACATGGTCGATAGATTCGGCCTTATGATCTGCCATAAAGATGATAATAGGCATCACCGAACAATCACCGTTAAGTAGCCCAGAGCTGGTCTCCACTCGAGAAGTAGCTTGAACTAGAGAAGCGGTATTTCTTGGTAACGTCTGCCACTTTAAGTTACCTTCGTTGTACCCAGCATTAACCGCTTGTGCAACGGAGCTTAAAGAAACAGCCGATTGTACACTCGGTAAGTTTTCTACTCGCCATTGGAAACGACTAATACGCTCCATTGTATCGTGCTCAGTACAAGCCGCAGGTGTCGCTTCTACAATTACCTTTAAAATATCAGAAGAAATGGCATAACGGTCTGAGATAAGGAAAGTGTCTTGGTTGTATCTGGCATCTTCATGTAGCGCCGGTGCACCAGCATGTAAATCACCAATACGCATTTTTTCAGATTGCCAGTAGCCAAATGCGAATAGTACTGCACTGATAAGTAAAATCACTCTGGCCACTTTTTTGTCTGTGGTTTTCACCAAGGCCTCTCGCATTGCCTCAAACATACCATGGCTGGCGTTTTTACCATCACCAAGTCGCTTAATATTTGCAGACTCAAAGAACGATGCCATTACAGGAAGCAGTACCAAGTTGGTAAAGATAATAACTGCAACCCCTAAACTGGCAGTAATAGCAAGTTCACGAATAATGCCGATATCGATTGCCAGTAAAGTTAAGAAGCCAACGGTGTCCGAAAGTAGAGCAATGCCACCTGGGATAAGTAATGCTTTAAAGCTCGCTTCAGCAGCCACTTTGCAGCTTACCCCTTCCGCTACTTTTTTACCTATCGCGTTGATCATTTGCACACCGTGACTCACGCCAATAGCGAAGACTAAGAAAGGCACCAAAATAGACATGGGATCAACACCAAAACCCAAAGTACTGAGTAAGCCCATCTGCCAAATCACAGCAATAAATGAACAAACAATCGGAAGCAGCGTAAGCTTAAAGCTCTTACAGAACATCCAGACCATAATAAAGGTAAAAGCAATTGCTAACGCAAAGAAAAGCACTACACCTTTCGCACCATCAGCAATGTCACCGGCCATTTTCGCAAAGCCAATAATATGTATGCTCACTTTGTCAGTGCTAAGAGGCGCTCGGATCTCAGACTCTAATTTTTGCGCAAAGGCTAAGGTATCAAGCTTTTCTTGAGTTTGCGGATCGGTTTCCATTAGCTGAGCGGTTACCATGGCACAAGAATAGTCGCTTGCAACCATACGACCCACAACTTTTGCTTTTTCAATGTTCTGCTTTACAACCGCTAGGCCTTGTTCAGTAGGTTGAAAATTAGCGGGAATAATAGGTCCACCGGCAAAGCCGTCTTCTACCACCTCAACGAATCTCGCACTGGGTGCAAAGATTGAATTCACCAGTGGACGATTAACACCTGGGATAAAATAGAGCTGATCATGCACCGCCTTTAGCTGAGTGAAAAATGGCTCATTAAAGATGTCACCATCTTTGTCACAAACAGAAATAAGAATACTATTTGCACCACCAAACTGTTTTTCGTGCTTCAAGTAAACTTTCATGTATTCATGATTTAGTGGAATATTTTTGTTAAATGACGCATCGAGCTGAATTTGTGTGGCTTTGAAGCCCAAAAATATCGTCGTCAGTACGAAAAAAGACACGACGGTAAGACGATGCCTAAAGATGGCGTATACCAATTGATTTAAAAACGCTTGCATTAGTTGTTCACCTCTACCTCAGCAATCCCCTGCTCCGTCGCTAGAATTAGCTGATTCTTTTTAACCACACCTGCTAAAATAGAGTGGCCGTTTTTTAGTTGTTTTGAGGTTAGCTTACCTGCTTTCAACGTGAATATTACGCCGCTGTTAGCAAACATATAGGTCACATTATCTTTGTGGGCAATACTATTTATAGTCGCCGTTTTTTGAGTATCAAGTTGCACTACTTGCTGTGCATTACCAATAAATGCGTTGCCCCTAAGGCCTGCAACAATAAGTTGGTTATCTGAGGTTTGATCAACAGCAAAAAATGAACCGCGATAAAAAGGCTCAAATTTTTGCCATGTTTTTCCTAAGTCATCACTTTGTGCCACAAGTCCCATTTCACCGGCAAGGTACATCATGCCTTCGGCTATTAACAGGCGATTAAAATGGGGAAGAATAAACGCCGTTTCTTGTTCATATGCCGCGGGGTCTTGCTCTTTTAAATCGGCTAAGTAGTCGACATCATCGGGGTGAACAAATTCACTGATAAAACGTTTTGTCCAAGACTCACCACCATCAGTGGTTTCAAAAAACATGCCATAAGCGCCCACAGCAAAGCCGTGTTGTTGGTCAATAAACTCAATATCAAGACAAGGCTTTTCCAATGTTGGTAGATATTGTTTTAGCGCCCATGTTTTGCCACCATCTGTGGTTTTGATTATGCTAGCGTCGTGGCCACAAGCCCAACCAATATCTTTGCCTTTGAATGTCACAGAGGTTAACAGTGATTGAATTGGCACCTCTGCCTGCGTCCAGTTTTGCCCTTCTTGTTTAATAATTATTGTGCCGTGTTTACCTACCGCAATTAACGCATCACCGTTATCTGTAATATCCGTGAAAAGCGTTTGCTCTGGGTGAGCGACCATCAGGGCTGATTTTGCAGAAATCTGATCACTACTTTCGGCTACTGCTACATGCGCCATAGTTAAAATCGAGGCTGCTACTAACTTCTTCATCATGAGAAAACACTCGAGTTGTGAGAGGAAAGGAGGAAGAAGGCTGAAGCGAGGTTGCTTCAGCCTGATAATATTTGATTAACGGCGACCCTCACGGCGCAGCGCACCCTGAGTAAACTCGTTATCGTTGAAAGACTGACTGAAGTCATACATGTCTTCTTCGTTATCTAACCCAATCGCAAGGTAGCGACGAGAGTTTAGATCATGATAGACATCCAACGTACTCCAATGTGTCGGCACTTCGTAGTAATTAAGACCATGTGCCATCGCAACGCGATACATCTGGTCACGGTTATCATAGATATCCGTTACGTGGATTTGCCAGCTATCTTCATCAATATAGAACACACGCTTTTTGTAAATATGGCGAGTACCTTCTTTCAGGTTAGCTTCAACTACCCATACGCGGTGCTTTTCATATCTTACATGCTCTGGGTTGATATGACCGGCCATCAAGATATCATCATACTTCAGCTTGTCGCTATGTAGTTTGTAACTGTTGTAAGGGATATACATCTCTTTTTTGCCAACAAGTTTCCAATCATAACGGTTTGGAGAGCCGTTAAACATATCAAAGTCATCTGTTGTACGTAAGCTATCTGACGCAGTTCCTGGTGCATCATATGCAACGTTTGGCGCACGTCTTACACGACGCTGGCCTGCGTTATAGGTCCAAGCCTGACGAGGTGTCAAAATTTGGTCCATGGTTTCATGCACAAGCAATGCAGTTCCAGCAAGACGTGCAGGTTCTGTCACTTGCTGCTTAAACTTAAACAGGATATTTGACTCTTGCAACGCTTCAGGCGTTGCATCTGTTGCAGAGTACTTAACCAGTAATTGCTCATCGAAACCGATAATGTTGTATGCACCTGACTCCGTGGGCATCGCTTGACCGCCGTAACGTGCAATCGACAAGCCACGGAAACGCAATAGGTGGTTCCAGATAGCTTCTAAGCCATCTTTTGGCACTGGAAACGGGATACCGATAGCGGTATTTTTAATGCCGTTACCACCTTCGATAAGCTCTGCTGTAGATGCGTATTTCTTTGTTGCATCATACACAAACTGCGGATAAGACGCGCTTCGTCTAGTTGGGTAAATGTTCATTTTGAACGTTTCTGGATACGTTTCAAATAGCGCAATTTGACCTGGGCTTAGCAATGACTTGTATTTATCTAAATTTGATTTATCAATTGTGAACAATACTTTGTCATCAGCAAATGGATCTGGATGGTGCATGCCCACTTCATAACCAGCTGGAGGCGCTGTGATCCCACCATTCCAAGCCGGAATACTGCCATCAGCATTACCCGCTTTCTCTGCACCGATAGGCGTCAAGTCTTTACCTAAACGTGCAACTTCGTCAGCGCTCATCTTAGCCATAGCGCTGCTGGCAGACAGCATTGTAATTATTGTTGCTGCGATAAATGTAGGTTTTCTAAACATATCGAAAGCCCTTAAATTGAATACTTAATGTTGAATGAGATGAAATCACGGTCCGCAAAGGTATTCGTCTTACCACCACCCCAAAACGTGTTATAGCCAAAATCAAATGACCACGAATTTAGGTAGTTAAAGTTAAGATTAATGCCTAGCGATTTACGATCCTCAATGAACAAGAACATAGGATCCGGGGTGATACCGTTAACATCATGTGAGAACACTACGCGTGGAGAAAAATTCACACCACTGAATAGGTTGTTATACTCACCCTTAGCAATAAGGCGATAGCCCCATGCAGAAGCCGATGGGAATGGATTGGTCTCTGGACCATTTGAAACCGCTTGGTGGATAAGATTGTAATCTCGGCCAGAAAGCCCCTCAATCGTGCCGCTTCGGCCAGTACCTGAAACATTCAAACGAAGCTCATCGTACTCTGGCATGTCTTTAATAGTAACAGCACCTACTTCACCAACCACTGCCCAGCTATCTGCGCCTAGCGATGGTCCAAACAAATGTGTTGCAGTAAACTGTGCTTGAATAGTGTCTCGCAAAATATAACCTTGCGCGACTTCACCAGGACCCACATAAGCAACATCGTCCCCTTGACTAAGCTGAGATAAACCAGCCAAATCATCACGCAGACCCGCAGCGGCTAACTGCTCAACCATACCCGCGTAAAGTAGTTCAACGTCATCTATCTGTAGTGGTTCATCTTGTCTATATGCCACTTCACCAGCAAATGCGGTTTCACCAATTGCGGTATTAAAACTTAAACCATACAGTTTGATGTCTTCTGGGTAGGTAATTTGCGCTTGAGTAAAGGCATTTAGGTTAGTGACATTGTCTGCGGTAATTTGATTTTGTGCGATGTAAGCTAAATCAGCCATGATCGCTTGCCCTGTAAAGTTAGAAGCTTTACCGGAAATCAGAGGTCTACGGCTGTGGTAATTAATGTAATACAAACCAAATTCAGTGTCGTTTAGCTCTGGAGAGAAAATACCTAAGCGTAAACCGTACTGACCACCATCATCAGGTTCGCTCTTACCGTTATTCCCTTTTCCTTTAAGCGCCACTTTAGTCGGATAAGCCATATACATGGACGCTGCAGCGCTGCCAACTGCTTGTGCTGTTGGCACTACGCCTTGAGCAACCAATGCGGCAGTTGCATCAGCATATAAACTGTTTAATGCGTCAGTGAGGTGATACAAATCGATATCAGGGTTTGAGGTAAAACCAAGCTGAACATTTTGCATATAACCATTTTCAGATGCAAAATCATTGGTTGAGAAGTAACTACCTGTTGCCGGCAATCTGGTTTCATGCCATTGATACTGATAAAAACCTTCAAGGTTGACGTTTTCAGACAAACCAATCGACGCCCAAAGCATACCTACAGGGATAAAGGCTTCTTTTACTTCAGAGCCAGGAGCTTTCAAACGGTCAATATCCACTGGGTTGACGTTAATGCCATGGGAAATAAGCGTACTTTCACCCCAGTTAACTACCTGCTGACCTAAACGCACGGAGAGCGGGTTTTTGCCATCATTGAGGTCAAAATCCGCCCAAACAAATGCATCTAGCAAGCGTAAATCCGAACAGACTTGTTTTCTGGTATCGTCGTCTTCACACGGGTCAACTTTTTTGCCTGAAACAGGGTTGCTATATGCAAAATCCCCATCTTCCATCGCAAAGTCGTAGAAATACATGAAACGAGTGAACAAACCATAGTTATCTTTGGTAATTGCTAAATCATGGGTACCTTTTAACAACTGAGAGAAAGTATCTCCAGAGTCAAAGTTTAGGTTACCAGCATCACCATTATTTGAATAGGCACCCTGTTGTGACCAGATCTGTGACGAAGAATAGATGGTATTGCCAGTGGTTGCTTTATAACCATCCCAGTTAAACTGTGGATGATTACTTTTACCGATGAAATCAAAGTTACGATCTTCAACGCGAATGCTTTGACCATAAGAAAAAGTCGAATCGAAGGTAATTTCGAAATCACCAACTTCAAAACTGGCCGCGTGTACTGACGTGGCGGCAGCTCCCATTACTGCCGCGCTAAGACCGAGCATGATTTTGTTTTTCACAAAGAGCGATCTTTTTATCATTATTTCTCCCCCTTTTGGCGGGTCATGTCTAGAGCTTAAGCTCTTAGAGTTATTGTTTTTTGTTGTCTAAACGATAGAAGCGAAACCGCGAAAATACAAATACTGCTCAACTAAATCAACGCTTTTTCGCCTCTAGGGGCGTATTTTACTCTTGGTAAGACGTCCTACCAGATAATTTATAACACGTATTTCAAGCTTATAACAAACTCATTTAACAAAAATAAAATATGTTTTGCAGTTTCACTTCGATTAAGTGACTTTTTCTAACGATAGAAACTTATTGCTATCATCCAAGATGAGACGGAATCTTCCCCTGATCCCAATTGATGAAATAAAGGGGCGAATACGCTCTGCGGGGAAGCGAATACTCTTCCCCCCATCTTCAATCACTTGCACTGAAGTATAGTGCCCGTAGTAGTAACCGAGGCACTTGTCATAGCTCAAATCCATGTAAAAGAAGTACTCTTTCATCTACTGCGCTAGCGCCTTCTCTACCTTCTCATATAAGTCGTCGCTCAAGCCTTCTAAGTTTGCCAAACGGCTCAACTGCCCACGCATCAGCTGTTGGCGCGTTTCATCATAACGCTTCCATGACATGAACGGCGTGATCATACGTGACGCATTTTGTGGATTGATGTTGTTTAGCTCCACTAATAAGTCTCCCAATAGCGCATAGCCCTTGCCATCTGTACGATGGAATTGCGCGGGGTTACTTCTTGCGAAGCTTCCTATCAATGCGCGAACACGGTTAGGATTGCCTTTGTCAAAACAAGGATGCGCATAAAGCGCATTTATATTCGATATCACCTCATCATTAGATAAGCTTGCACTTAATGCAAACCATTTATCCATGACTAGACTATCGTGACGCCATTGACTATCGAATTGACTGAACAAGCTTTCCATCTTTGTGTGCTGCGCGGCGACGGCGGCTTTTAATGATGCCAACTTAGTGGTCATATTGCTTGAAGAAAATTGATTATCTAGCGCGCTCTCAACACTATCGGAATCTGTTTTCGCTAAGTAATAAAGCGCTTTATTTTTAAAGGCTCTGATCGCGACATCCTTTGCTTCTAATGAGCCTGAGTCTTGCAAAGACAAATAAGCGTGTTCAAACACCGATTGCAGTGATTGCGCAATTTGCATTTCAAATGCATCGGAAATTGAAACGAGTTTGTCTACTGGGATAATTTCAAATTGACTAGCTAGCGTATCAAACGTTGGTAAAGTCAATAACTCGGCCAATAGCGCAAGGTCTCCATCTAATGTTTCCACCAATGCGGACAACGCATCGAGGACTTTTGGATCCAGTTTGAAATCGCCTGACGTAACCGCTCGTTTAACTTCAATCATAAAGATTTGCTGCACTGCTTCCCAACGAGCGTAATCACTACGCGCAAAACGCAATATGTGTAGTAACTCATCAATGGTATAGCTGTACTCCATAAGCACAGGCGCTGAGAAATCTTCTAGTAATACAGGAACGGGTTTACTTACAACTTGCTCAAACTCAAACCGCTGTTCAAATTCAGTAATATCTAACGCTCGTTGTATTTCTCCGTGCTTTGTTAGCAACGGAATGCTTTCACCTTGCCCATCCAAAAGCTCTAGCTTAAAAGGAATATGCAGTGGCACTTTTACGGGGTCGCCATCAGCATGGCTTTGGCTCACCGTAATTGAATATGTTTGTGCCTGTTTGTCATACTCGGTAGCCACTTTTACTCTTGGCGTGCCAAATTGCTCGTACCATAGTTTAAATTGCGTTAAATCGACACCAGAAGCATCCATCATTGCATTAACGAAATCATCGCACGTCACTGCTTGTCCGTCATGACGCTCAAAGTAGAGTTTCATCCCTTTTTGGAAGTTTGCTTCCCCCAATAAGGTATGCATCATGCGGATCACTTCAGCGCCTTTGTTATAAACAGTTACGGTATAGAAGTTATTCATTTCGATAACTTGCTGTGGCCTTATCGGATGTGCCATCGGTCCCGCGTCTTCTGCAAACTGATGCGTACGCATCGCCATTACTGCGTCGATACGGTTGAGGCCTCGAGAACCTAAATCGCTGCTAAACTCCTGATCTCTAAATACGGTTAGGCCTTCTTTTAAACTAAGCTGAAACCAATCACGGCAAGTAACCCGGTTCCCAGTCCAGTTATGGAAGTATTCATGTCCAACTATCGATTCAATGGTGTGAAAGTCTCGGTCTGTCGCAGTCTCTTGGCTTGCCAACACACAGGCACTATTAAAAACATTTAGTCCCTTGTTTTCCATTGCCCCCATATTGAAAAAATCAACCGCGACAATCATGTATATATCGAGATCATATTCCAAATCAAACCTTGACTCATCCCACTCCATGGCCTTTTTTAGTGACGTCATAGCATGGGGAGCTTTATGTAAATTGCCTTTATCGACAAATAGCGCCAACTTCACCTCTCTACCCGACTTTGTGCTGTAATTGTCTTCTAATACGTCAAAATCGCCGGCAACCAAGGCAAACAAATAGCTTGGTTTTTTGTGTGGGTCGTGCCATTTTGCAAAATGTCTGCCGTCACTTAAGCTCCCTTCTTCAACTTTATTGCCATTTGATAATAAGTAACGATACTTTGACTCACCGATGATCGTCACCGTATAAGTCGTCAGTACATCAGGTCTATCCATAAAGTAGGTGATTTTTCTAAAACCTTCCGCTTCACATTGCGTACAATAAGCGCCGTCAGAGAGGTATAAACCTTCAAGTGAGGTGTTTGTTTGCGGCGAAATTTTAGTGACAATTTTGAGCTCAAAGGCCTTTGGCAAGTTAGAAAGAATCAATTCAGAGTCAGATTTTTCAAGGCTTTGCCACTCTTCACCATTTACCTGACAAGATGCTAACTCTAAGTCGACACCATCCAATATTAATTGTGTCGCATTGCCCACCGCGACAAACTGACTTACGGCAGTCACTATGGTATTTCTTGGGCTTAACTCAAAGGTCAAGCAAAGCGTATCAACGGTATGGCTTGGTGCAAGGTAATCTTTAAGAAATTTGGCTTGTGGTTTTTGAGTCATATATAGTCCTTACAAAAACGCCCCAAAAAGGGGCGAGTGATAAAACAAATTTGATATCGCCAATTCTAAGGATAGGCGTTTAATTTCTATTTGACCTGTTGGAAAAGGCCTGAGCAAGATTGCAAATGCACTATTTTATGCACGGCCTGCTGTCTCATTTGGTTCTTCTGCGTTTACCGTAGGTGGCGTAATCTTAAGGATCTTGATACCAAGATACGCGTAGATGACCGCCAGCACAGGATTGATCAAGTTAAAGAATGCGTACATGGCATAATCAAACGGATTGATCAGTAGTACGCTCTGCATATATGCGCCGCAGGTGTTCCAAGGGATCAGTGGACTAGTGATTGTGCCACCGTCTTCCAGCGTACGAGAGAGGTTTACACTCTTCAAACCGCGCTTTTTGTATTCTTCTTTGAACATACGACCAGGAACAACAATCGCGATGTACTGATCCGCGGCAACTAGATTTGTACCAATACAAGTTGCAATAGTCGAGGCAATTAGTGAGCCCGTGCTTTTTGCAATTTTAAGAATGCTGCGTACAAAGACATCAAGTAAGCCAGTTTTTTCCATAATGGCACCAAACATCAATGCCGTCATCACCAGCCAAGTTGTCGTTAGCATTGATGACATGCCACCGCCACTTAACAAGTCGTCCATTTTTGCATCGCCTGTTTGCAATGCAAAACCATCAAAGAAAGTCGCCCACACCAATTTCACATAGCCCACTAACTCGCCTTGGCTAGCATCAATTTGACTTGCAATAAGATCACCTTGGAACAGCACTGCCCATATCGCCCCTATCACCGCGCCGATTGAAATCGCCGGAAAAGCAGGCATTTTCTTGATAGCAAGCCCAAGCAGCACCAGCAAAGGAACTAGCATTAACAGGTTAATGTTGAAATTAGTTTGTAGTATCGAAACAATTTCATCTATTCGTCCCGCCTCGCTTGACGCTTCAGCATTAAAGCCCATGACAATAAATATAATAAGTGCGATTACAAAGCTAGGTACTGTGGTCCAAAGCATATGTTGAATATGATCAAATAAATCACTACCGGCAACTGCAGGCGCTAAGTTCGTGGTTTCAGACAATGGGCTTAACTTATCGCCAAAATAAGCACCTGAAATGACTGCACCCGCGGTTACGACTTGATCTAAGCCAAGCCCTGTAGCCACACCTAGTAGAGCGACACCTATGGTTGCGGCCGTCGTCCATGAGCTACCTATACTCATCGCAACAATCCCACAAATCAAACAACTCGCGGCATAAAACCAACTTGGATTGATAATTTGTAGTCCGTAATAAATCAGTGTGGGAACGGTACCAGACAGCAGCCAAGTACCTATTAGGGCACCTACCATCAATAAAATGATAATGGCACCAAGAGAGATAGTGATCCCCTTTATCATCGCTTCTTCAAGCGTCTTCCACGTAAAACCATTTTTTAGGCCGACGAGCGCTGCAGTGAATGTTGCAAAAAGCAAGGCTATTTGGTTTGGACCTGATGATGAACTGTCACCATAGAGGTACACCGCAGCACCGAGCAAAGCGACCAACAAAGTGATCGGTATAAGAGCGTCAATAAATGACGGCTGTTTTTGTTGTTTCAAAAGGAATACTCCTACGCACGACGACCCATGCTTATAATTATTTTATTTGCAGTATACCGTTTTGAGCCGTTTTGAGTAGCTAGGTTGCCAGTGGTCGAGCCACGCACCATTCTCAAAAAGCCTCAAAAGAGTATCAGCTTAGAAAATCTGGCAGATGATAACAAAATTTGTAAAGTAAAAGTAAGTGTAAAAGGCATAATAAAAGGCGCTTGAAGCGCCTTTTATTATTTATTAACTTCGTTTTTGGCTATCCGCCCGTATGAAATTAGGTCCTGCGTGATTAGCGCAGCCTCTTCAAGGTAGGGGTCTAACTCCGAAATAACCTCTGGTGCATCATCCAAATCTTTAACCGGTTCTAAACCGAGACGTTTCAACCTTTCATTAGTACGTTTCAATACCAGATCATCGCGTTCTTCACGCTCCTTGATACGCTCGGCTTCAACTAATGAAATCGCCTTATCATCTTTGCGCGCTTTGTATTCTTCAATATCTTTATAAATATATTCGAATTCTGGCTCTGCTTTTACTCGCTCATCATGGCGCTTACTCAAGTATTGAATAGTTGGCGACAAGTTATCTAGACTCGCATATTTTGCTCGAACAATACTATCCCAAGGCAGTGCATTATCTTCTTGGCTCTCTCCCCACTCTTCAGGATTGATTGCCGAAGGTAGCAAGATATCAGGGATCACGCCTTTATGTTGCGTACTGCCACCGTCGATACGGTAAAACTTCGCAATAGTGTAGGTTACACTTCCCAAAGGATTCTCGAATAAATCGTAATTTTTACCGAGGCCACGATGTTGTTGCACGGTGCCTTTACCAAAGGTTTGCTCACCAATCACCACTGCTCGGCCATAATCTTGCATCGCAGCAGCAAAAATCTCAGATGCCGATGCACTATAGCGGTCAACCAAAACAGTCAAAGGTCCATCGTAGAAGGTAATGCCATCTCTATCTTGTTGACTTTCAACCCGGTTATAAGCGGTATGGATCTGAACAACTGGACCTTGGTCAAAGAATAGACCGGATAGCTGGGTCGCTTCGTAAAGTGAGCCACCACCATTTTGGCGAAGATCAATGATAACCCCATCTACTTTGGCTTCTTTAAGTTTAGCGATTTCAGTTTTTACATCTTGAGAAAGATTATTGTAGAAACTCGGGATTTCTATCACGCCTATTTTGCTTTGTAGCTCAGAATACTTGGCTTCAAAGACAGAAGACTTAACTGCGCGATCTTCCAATTTTACTTTGTCACGAACAATTTCAACGACTTTAGGCGTACCGTGACTATCAGTACCTTTAAGGTATTGAAGTCGAACCTTGGTCCCCTTCGGGCCTTTGATGAGATCAACCACATCATCTAAACGCCAGCCGATAACGTCTACAAATTCTTTATCATCTTGTGCTACGCCGATGATTTTGTCGTCCGGCTTAAGCTTTTCGGTTTTGTCCGCAGGGCCGCCAGGAACTAAACTACGGATCACAGTGTAATCTTCATCGTAACTTAATACCGCACCAATACCTTCCAGCTCTAAGTCCATATCCATTTTGAACTGTTCGGCTCGGCGTGGCGAGAGATAGGAAGTGTGCGCTTCAATACTGCGTGCAAACGCATTCATGATTACTTGAAATGCATCTTCACTGTTCGTTTGGACTAGGCGTTTTTGCGCGTTTTTATAGCGCTTGGTAAGGACTTCTTTGATCTCTTCCCAATTTTTGCCAGTCAACTTTAAGCGCAGCGCATCAGATTTAACACGCTGGCGCCAATATTCGTCAAGTTCGCTTGTCACGGTTGCATAATTTTGCTCTTCTCTATCAAAAATGAACTCATCTTTTTTGTCAAAGTTCATTTCTTTGTCGAGTAAGGCAATGGCAAAATCATAGCGCTCAAAGCGACGCTTCATGCTTAGATTAAACATATCATAAGCAAAACCCAGTTTTCCTGAGATCAATGCATCATCAAATTGCTTACGATATTGTTGAAAACTATCGATATCCGACTGTAGAAGCAAAGACTTATTAAAGTCGATGGCTTCTACGTAACGATCGAAAATTTTATCCGATAAGCTGTCATCAAAGCTGAAGCGTTTGTAGTGTTGTCGAGTAAATAGGTTAGTCACTCGTTTACTAGCCGTTGTATGTTGCGCTTCAGGTTTAAGAACCGGCAAGTCCTTAATAGTGACTGTGCTTGTTGAGGCTAAAGTAACACTCGATACGAACGCGGCGACTAGGGAAATGAGTGGTAACTTTTTACTCATATACAACTCCTTACTGGATATATAGGCTATCTGCTTTAGTTTTAACTTGCATTCCTGTTACAAGCTCTACGTGCACTTCATCATTTTTGACTTCAGTGATAGTAGCGTTAACAAGTGCTTGACCAAGTTTAACTTTAACTTTGTTATTAACCTTGACCTGTTCAGCCGGTAAAGGTTCAACTTTACCACTACGCTTTGGTTTAACTTCAGCAGGTTTACTACTCATTTTAGGGCGCTTTTGGTCTTGACGATCCCTAGAGTGAGGTTTCTTTTTGTAAGATTTTGTTTCGCCATCGCGATTGTTTGGACGCTGTGGCTTTTTACGCTTAGCCATTTTTGCACGGCTCTCGGCCAATGCTTTTTCTGCGTGTTCAACGTGCTCTTGTTCAACCTTTTCTGCTTGATTGCCGTCTAGGTCTACACGAAACTCGTTCTTAGTGACTGCTTCGAGATAACGCCAGTTTGAAGTGTATTTACGAAGTGCTTGACGTACTTGAGTTTTACTGACTTTGTCAGACCCCTCAATACGCTCAGCGATATCTTTGAAAATACCAACCTTTAATGGCTTAATCCCTTCCTTTTGCTTGAAGCAGTTAGGAAATTCTGAAAATAAGAAGTCTAATACTTCATTTGTGTCTTTTAGCTTGTTTGTGGTTTCCATTTTTAAACCTATTAATTACATCTGCTCATCGAGCGACGAGTTTATATAGTGTGTAACCCAGTCAATTAGCTCTTCTATATCTGCTTCAAGAAGCGCTAAATCACCGCGAAGATGTTCCCAAATACCTTCTATGAGCCTATCTATTGTGTCACAGTCTAAATCTTCGGGAAGCAAATCCCATGCGTGATGAATAAGTTCATTTAAGCGTTCTGCAACAACTTCTTCTTCGCCTTCCCAATCACCAACGTCGGCGTAGGAAAACAAATAATCTTGTACCTGAAGCATATCTTTCATTAAAGCGTTTCCTCAAACGCTTTAACTAACGCTTCTAATCCGATCTTATCCTGCTCGTCAAATCTTGCCAGACTAGGACTGTCAATGTCTAGCACGGCAATCACTTTATTATCTTTAAAAACAGGGATCACAATTTCTGAATTTGATGCTGCATCGCAAGCAATGTGGCCAGCAAACGCATGAACATCCTCAACCAATTGCGTTTCACAAGTTGCTGCGGCTGTACCACATACCCCTTTACCAACAGGAATTCGGATGCAAGCGGGGTTGCCTTGGAATGGCCCAAGAACCAACTCTTCAGCGCTATCCATAAGATAAAAGCCTGCCCAGTTGATATCTTCAAGCGTTGTAAATAAAAGCGCACTCAAGTTTGCCATATTGGCAATCACATTGTGTTCACCACTGATTAGCCCTTGAGCTTGTTTAACTAAAGTCTGATAAAAGTCTTGCTTTTGCATTACCATCAAATTCACGAATTGAACGACAAAAGCTAAAGGTACTCTTTCGGAGAAATAATTAAAACCTTTTCGACTGAAAAAGTATTAATTATCTGTAAAACTGACACTGCTCGGTTAATTATCACTCAGTTTTACGATGACCTGCCCGTAAACCAAACAAGAATAGCCCCGCGGCGAGCATTGACATTAAGGCGTTAACAATAAAACCGATACCCGATTGTGCCGCGAAAAGATAGCTAAATACCGCACCACCAAGTAAGCCCAGTGTTAACAGACCACCATATTGCACCTTGTTGTACCTAAACATAAGGATATATCCAGGAACAACGAAAAGGCACATTGCAAGACCAACGATATATGCGTTAGAAATTGCGCTCAGTAGTAAGTTAAAGAACATTTCACTGCGACCGAGTGTAAAGCTGTAGTAAATCCCAAGCACACCACCCACGATTAACGGTGATAATAAAGAGAACCCAACCCCTTTGCTAACTTGTTTCATATTCAACACTCTCTACACTTATTATTCATTCAACTCTATTGAGTATTGTGCAAGCAGTGCCTCGGCACTAGCCGACTTTGGTCTAATAGGTATTTTTTCGAGAGGATACTGGTGAAATCGCAATACGGGAGATTTCTGATATCAGAAACAAAAAAGCCCTCAAATTTGAGGGCTTTGAATGTGGCGGAGAGATAGGGATTTGAACCCTAGATACGCTATTAACGTATGCCGGTTTTCAAGACCGGTGCTTTCAACCACTCAGCCATCTCTCCAAAACCTGTTATCCACGCTCAATAGCATGAATCTAAAATAAGTGGCGGAGAGATAGGGATTTGAACCCTAGATACGCTATTAACGTATGCCGGTTTTCAAGACCGGTGCTTTCAACCACTCAGCCATCTCTCCGCAGCGGGGCGAATAATAGAGAATCCCTATCCGCTTGTGAAGCTTTTTTTTCAATTATTTGATCGTTTGCGTAAAATTTGGCTCAATCGTCTAAGAACCAGTCAAAATTATGCGTATTTTTAATATTTCAGCGAACTTTTGAAAATATTCAAAGTCTTACGTATTGAGTAAATATTGCCGTAGAGACCCAATTAACGACAGATATTGATCCAGAAATCATTGCCCCAACATATAACAATTGATACTCTTATCTTAGTTATTTTTGGGATCAGCATGTTTTATTAAGGAGCTTGAATCATGGCATTCAATCATTCATACAACACTGCAAAACCTGTCATGTCGACAATGGAAACAAACAAAGTGTTGAAAAACACTTACTTCCTATTGGCAATGACATTAGCGTTTAGTGCAGTAACAGCCGCAATTTCAATGACAATGGCATTACCAGCATTTACCGGTATTGTTTGTTCATTAGTTGCATTTGGTTTGCTATTTGTTATCGGTAAAAAAGCAAACTCATCTTCTGCTATCGGTCTTGTATTCTTATTTACTGGTATTTTAGGTTTCGGCCTTGGGCCTATGCTTAATCACTATGCTGCACTACCAAATGGTGGCATGTTGATAGCACAAGCACTTGGCACAACAGCGTTAATTTTCTTCGGTTTATCAGCTTATGCACTAACTACGAAAAAAGACTTCTCGTTTATGGGTGGCTTTTTAACGGTTGGTTTAATCGTGGTTATTATCTCAAGCCTAGTAAACTTGTTCATTGGATCAAGCATCGCGTTCATGGCAATTAACGCGGCAGTCGTTTTATTAATGTCTGGCTTTATCCTTTACGATACAAGCCGCATCATCAACGGCGGCGAGACAAACTACGTGCTTGCGACTGTGAGCTTGTATTTAAGTATTTATAACTTATTCACCAGTATCCTTGCCCTTTTAGGCGCGTCGGATGACTAACTCAGAATTTCTGATAAAATAAGCCCCATTACGGGGCTTTTTTTATGAGTAAAATTTGAGTCAAATAGCCATATCAGTGCACTTTGGCGTAGCTGCACAGTCAAAGTTAACTTTACTAGAGCGATATGTCGATGCAGCTATTAAAAGTGACCATCAAATCGCGTGCATCTTTCTATATCAAGATGGTGTCTATCACGCCAGTCAAAATATCATACACGCTTCCGACGAATTGCAAGTCAACGCGATTTGGCAACGCATCAAAGATAAAGGGATCCCCCTGTTGTTGTGTGTCACCGCTGCGGAAAAACGCGGCGTTAGCATCGAAGACGTTAGCCCTTTCACCGTTGCAGGCCTTGCGGAGTTTGCCATGCTCTCGAGTAAGTCTGATAAGTGGATGCAGTTTAAATGAGTAAAAACGTGTTAATTATTTCTCAAACCAGTCCATTTGACCAAAATAGTCTGAAAGAAGCGCTCGATGTCGCACTAATCTATGCAGCGATTGATCAACAAGTAAGTTGGCTTTTTACCGGTTCTGCTGTGCTATCGCTCCAGAAAACCCTCAATGCTCCACTACTGGGTTTAAAAGACATGTTTAAGCAATTAAAAACTCTGGAAATTTATGATGTCGAGCGGGTTTATGCCTGTCAGTCTGCGATGCAGGAGTTTAACATATCGCCACACTCCCTTGCTGTTGATACTGAAATCAAAAATCAACATGAAATCCTTGCGTTAATCAAACAACATGACTTTGTGGTGACACTATGAGTACGCTACATATTATTTCTAGTATCGAAGCATGCGATCAGCTGCAGTTTGTATCCCATCACGACACAATTTTATTATGTAATGATGGCTGCTTTGGGCAAACGCGTATCTCAGCTGGAGATGCAAATGTGGTGATGCTGCAAACTTGCGCCTGTGCCAGAGGCATTGTCCCAGAGGCCGGAGTAGAGCTTATCTCTGACAAAGATTGGGTTGAGCTGACCATTACGATGAACAATTCAATTACTTGGTAATCATCATGCTAGAATTTAACAACCAAACTATCGAGACAGATAAACAAGGCTATTTGCTAGACCATACTCAATGGACTAAAGATTTAGCACCACTTCTAGCCGCAGAAGAAAATATTGAGCTTTCAGATGCACATTGGGAAGTCATTGAGTTTGTGAGAAATTTTTATCTCGAATACAATACCAGCCCCGCGATCCGCATGCTGGTAAAAGCAATGGCTAAAGCACTAGGCGAAGATAAAGGAAATAGCATCTATTTATATAAGCTATTTCCAAAAGGCCCAGCCAAACAAGCAACAAAAATAGCCGGATTGCCAAAACCCGCCAAATGTATTTGATAATACTTGATAAAAAATATGAAGCTTATTACTCCATAAGCTTCATATTTAATCATAATAAGTTAAAATTAGTTTGAAGCAATTACCCCATCAAAAACTTTATCAATCATTACTTGAGCCAACCGTTCATCTATAGACAATGGTTCAGGCACTGCATAATCAATATCCACAACGCCATTGTCCGTCAATACCAACTTAGATGCTATTTGATATTTTGACAAGCTTCGTGAGCTATAGTCATAGACATAAACCTTTTCTCCTAATTGCCCCGTATGCGCTCTAATTGCCTCACTTTGTTTTTTTAGCTCAGAGCACATATGACAGCTGGTTAAGACATTATATTTAGCTTGAAAACCACAGTATGCTATAAAGCTAACTAATGAGAGAAATATTAATAATAGCCCTAAAAGATATTTTTTCATATTAGCTCCTAATTAAGCATTTGGAATCAGTTCTCTTAGTACGTTTCCAACACGTTATGCTGGCTATCGTAAGCTTTAAGTACTTTAAAATCCTCACCGTCACTTTGCTCACTTTCAACCGCAAGCACATAACTTCCATCGGTAAACACTAATTTATGAAGGAGCTTTAAATCTACAAGTTCATTGCTATCCATATCCAAAATATCTCTAATTGAAATTAGCAAAGGCTTGATACGACTTTTTAGATTAACAATAATTTCCTTATTTAAGCTACTTCTCATCGCCGATGTTAAGATAAAATCATTTGCATTATCCTTGCTCCAATCCCCTTCAACCTGATGAGCTGCTATCAAGTAGGGAGACTCGCTCAAATAGCTACCATAATTCAAGCTTTCCAGAAATAATGATTCTAGTGGTTCAAGCGCCATTGACTCTTTTTCAGTTAAAGAAAGTACTCTGTGTTGCGGTATGTAAACTTGCTCACCCTCAACACTCGCTTTATCATGATAAATTTCGACCTTGCTCAGGTTTCTATTTACAAAATCATAAATAAAAACAATGCCATTATTGCCTATGCCTAATATTTCTATTGCAACACTTCTAGCCTCAATATCTTGGCATCCATGGCAACCACCTAATAATCTAAATTGATTACTACTCATTTTCTCTGTGCTTGAATGGCAAATAAAACTGAAAAATAAGATAAATACAAATAAGATCTTAAAGTTAATATTCATAATTATTCCTTTTTATATATAATATTAATGAGTTACAAAGTCACTGACTAACTACAAGACGCTAAGCAGGTCATCCGACTATTGTCAGAGGAAATAGTGCAACTCGTCTTTATTCTCGGGCAAGAACGAGACAATTCAGCTTGTCGCATTCTTAGGCCTAGCTCTGACATATACTCTTTGAAATTTTCATAACGAGCCCATTGCCTATGCTGATAATACTGTGGTGTATTGGGGGGCGTGACAGGGATGGTGTTGCCGTCTCCATCTTTAACTTCAACTATGTTATAGGTTTGTCTATGTAGGTTAGGTTCAACTTTTACATATGAGCCATCTGGAAAAATGATATTAAAATCAAACTTCTCTGAAAGTATAGCAAACCTTTTTATGTTTAGAGCAGAAGTAATCCTATTAACTAAGGTTGACACTCTATTATATCCAAGCCGAAAGTGCGTATCAAATAGCTCATTTCGCATTTGTGAACTCCGAACAAAGTCAAAAGCGCTATCACCATAAGGACTTGAGCTAACAACTATATCAGTATGGAGAGCACCTTGGTATACTTCGTAGGTTAAAGAGCGTTCTTTAAAATCATTAAAGACTTGAACAATATTTTGCCCATACTCTCTTTCTCCAGATGATAATACTTCAGCTCTCACTCTTTTTATTGGCACTCGTTGGTAAGGGTCAACTTGGATCCACTCATAATATACATAATACTTTTTAAGTGTTCTTGCAGGGTAATTAAATACGAAAACAGTGCCACTGTCCCCCGGCTCCCATGCACTTTTAGCGGCAGATTGACTATAACTTTCACTACACCCATGGCAGGCTGTCATAAGATGTTTAAGATCAGTGTTTTGTTCAGAGTTGGCCTGAGTATTACAGCTTAAGACTAGAACAAAAGCAAGGTAGATTAAAAAATTATTGATTTCAAATGTTTTTTCCATATATTTATCCTTAAATATTCATTTTAAAATCAAATAAAAAATAGATCGAAAATCAAAGAACGTCAACATTAATAGAAATTAAAAATTAAAAATCATTATTACAATTTAAACAACAATATAATTAAAATAGCGGTTTCAACTCTTTGTGGCGACACCTGATAACCTCAATCTAAACTTCGCTATATACTAGTAACAAAAAGAAACAGGCGCCTATATAGTTGCTTTTCAGGCTAATGGAAAAGTACACAAACAGGGGGGAAAGCCTAAGCAAATTGCGCATATAAAACAGGCGCTCAATGCGAGGCCAAGAAAATGTCTAGGGTTTAGGTAATCAGCGGTGATATTCGATGAATTACGCAAAGTAGCCTAATTTAGCGAGTAGAGCACTTCGGACTTGAATTCGCGAGTACAAAAATCTGTTTGAGAAATGGCGACACCATGCAGAGTTATTCATAATTTAAAAAAGCCTAAAACCGTAGATGATTTTAGGCTTTTTACAAGCTACTCTTGACGACGTTACTTCGTATACGCTCTAGGCATATCAGAATCTGTCGTATATCTGTCTCTTAGTTTATCGTGGCGTGACTCAGTAGACACTTCCTCACCATTGATCCAGATTTTATCGATTGTGGTGCTGAATTCGAAAGGATCCGCACTCCACATTACGATGTCTGCACGTTTACCAGCTTCAATCACACCGCCATCAATGCCCAGTGCTTTTGCTGGGTTAGCGGTAACTGCCTTAAGTGCGCCGTCATGACTCATGCCATTTGCTACAGCAATACCCGCATCAAAGCGTAGCTGGTAGACGTTATGACTACCGTCACCACCAATTGACAGGATGATATTGACACCCGCTTTCTCAAGCTTACCTGCGTTATCTAGGCTTGCATGCATTGAGTCAAAGCTAGCTGGTAGATTTGATACCGCACTCAAAATAACAGGTACTTTCGCCTCAGCTAATTGCTCAGCGACCACTACCGCATCATCTGCACCCTGAATAATCAGATCTAAACCAAACTTTTCTTTTAGCTTAATCGCTTCAAGAATATCCGACGCCCTTGAAAGCGTCGCTATCACAGGCATATCACCCGCAAGCACTTGAGTTAACACTTGTTCTTCTGAACTCGGTTTTCCCTCGTCTTTTTTGTCTTTCTTAGCAAGCTTTTCTTGCTGTGCTTCAAGCTTTTTAACAACGTTATCTAACGCTTTTGCACGAGACCCTTTGCTTTTGGCACCCAGATGAATAATTAACGCTGTTTGCTTGTCAGTCACACTGTTAAATTCACCAGATAAGTCAACAACAAAACCAAGCCCTGCAAACTCACTTTTACCACCCCAAGGTGCGACAAAGTTTTGCGTTACACCGCCTTTTCTTGCATAGGCAATTAAGCTACTACGTGGATTAAATGCGGTGCTTGCGTCAAAGTCTACGCCGGCATCGTCATCACCAGCATCACGAGAAGCAGCAACAGCACCGACTTCAACTAAACCAAGCTGGTTCATTGAGCCGATAAAGCCAGGAGTGATAACCTTACCGCTGGCGTCAATCGTTACATCAGCAGTCACGTTATCTGGATTAATCGCTTTTATTTTACCGTTCTCGATAACTAAAGTCGCACCTTCAAGTACGCCAGCATCTGTCGCGGTATGGATCGTTGCATTAGTAATTGCGGTAACATTGGCAAAAGCTACAGAGTGAGCTAGCAATGCGCTAGTGATCATGGTTAGTTTCATGGTTTTCATCTCATCAACTCCTTACTTTTGACCTAACATAAAATCACTAACCGCTTGATATTTTTCATCGTGACGATCATAGACTTTACCACCATCTACAAAGACCTGCTCTGCACGAGAGTACACGCTAAACGGATTGGTGTTCCAAATTACTACATCGGCTTGTTTGCCTTGCTCAAGCGATCCAGTTTTATCCTGAATGCCTAACGATTTAGCTGCGTTCGAGGTGATCCACTTAATTGCATGCTGCTCGTTGATGTTAAAGCCAGACTGGTTAGCTGTGTTCATCACTTTTGCGGCTTCATGATTCAAGCGTTGGATTGTGGTATCTGAATCAGAATGAACTATCGCACATGAGTTTTTCACTGCATCTACAATTGCTACATTTTCCTGAACCATATCATAGGCTTCCATCTTAAAGCCCCACCAATCTGGCCAAAGCGCAGCACAATTACCGTTTTCACCTAACAGATCTGCAATCTTGTATGCTTCAATACCGTGGTGGAACGTCCCTGCGTGATAACCAAACTCTTTAGACAAGTCGATCATCATTGCCATTTCTTCTGCTTTATAACAATGGTTATGGATCAGGATTTCACCATCTAACACACCACGAAGCGTATCGAACTTGATATCACGTTTTGGTGCATCCGGATTCAATCCAGCAGCATATTCGGCTTCGTACTGTTCCCAAGCGCGCTTATATTCACCAGCTTCAATCCAAGCTTCACGATATCCTGCCATGTTACCCATACGCGTATAAGGGGCAACACCTTTGGAGCCGTATACACGCTTTGGATTCTCACCACATGCCATCTTTAACCCATATGGCGCATCTGGGAATTTCATTGCCTGCATTGTTGGTGCCGGCACATTCTTTAAGGTAACACCACGACCACCAAATAGGTTTGCAGAGCCAGGTAAGATTTGTAGCGTGGTGATCCCCCCTTCTCTAGCTCGGTTAAAGCCTGGATCTTGCGGCCATACAGAATGCTCAACCCATACTTGAGAAGTATTAGGGTTAATCATTTCATTGCCATCACTGTGCGATTCTACACTTGGGCTGGGGTAAGCTCCTAAATGAGAGTGCACATCGATAATGCCAGGTGTTACCCATTTGCCTTCAGCATCAATGGTAATATCTGCCGTGACAGATAGGTCTTTACCAACTTGCTTGATTTTACCGTCAACAATAAATACATCACCTTGTTCTATTTTTTCACCCGTTCCGGTTAAAACGGTAGCATTAGTGATTAGGGTGGACTGAGAAGGTACAGGCTTGTAGGTACTTGGGTATGGGTTTTTCTCTATGGTAACTTTTTCTTTTTGTGGGCCGTTATCCTGACAGCCCATCAAAGCTGCGGCAATGCCAGCTACGACTAGGGAGGGAGCAAATTTATACATTTTTGTCATCTCTATTGTTTTTTTGTGACTTTAACTCATGCCATCGCACTTTACGCAATTATGAGTTTTAGTGACAAGTAATTACGACGAACGTCCGAACATTATAACGCATGTTGTCATCAGTGAGTAATTTAGAAAAGCCTTAGTTGCCATAACTGAATGTAAATTAGCGTCAATATTGACACGTTTTGACACATCAAGTGGCATAAGTAACAAAGAGGAAGTAAATCTAAGAATGAAGTGTTAAATTATCGATAATGGTATTTTATAGTGAAAAAAGTTTTTACTATTTGTATCCTTAGAAACAAAATAATTTATTAATTTACAGATAGATAGAAAGCCTGCACACATTTGACATACTCTATTACATTCGGAATTACTTGATTTACAGCATTCTGCAGCAACTTTAGTAATACTAAGAACGTGTCCTAGAGATAGCCAAGGAGCTAACCATGAAACTGTTCAATTTAGTATGTGCAACCTCGCTTTTGATCGCAGGTACCGCATCTGCGGCAGACTTTGTTGCTGCGGATAATAGTAAAGCGACTAAAGTTTGTATGTCGGTAGTCAAAGACAATAAGATTCACTTGTTCCACACCATTAAAGAAAACCACCTAAAAAGACGTGTTGTAGAAGAAAAACTACACTGTAATGATATGCCAGTCGGCAAATTTGCAGCAACCTACGGATTTAATAAGGCTGCGGACTTCCTTGGTGTAGACAGTAATGTAGAAACCAGTATTAAAGACATCGCTAAACTTGATAAAAAGACCATTTTTGTCTCAGGTTCAAAGTAGCCATGTCGACATATTTGTAAACAAAAAAGCAAGGCGTAGCAATCCCTGACTGCGCCTTTTTCTTTGTTCAGCTATACAACTGCAGCCAATAACCCAAATAGACCCCCAAAGACGCCTCCCCATACAACTAACCAACCTAAGTGAGTCTTAATCATGTTTTGTACAATCTCCTTTACCATTTTCGGCGTTAGCTCATTAAGTCGCTCATCTACCGCTTTTTCAATGGTTTGATGTAAATCATCACCGAGTAGACCGTTACTAAGCGACTCACTAATTGCAGCATCAAACTCAGGCTGTTCACCGAGCTCAACTATTGCTAATCGCATTTTCTCAATAAATGGCTCTCGCAGCGGTTGCACAGCTTCAGTTCCACCAAACATCTGCAGCATCGCACCAAATTGCGACGCATCAATGACACTTAACAAACGGTCAAACGCTGGATTTAAATCGACTTTATTGGCTATCGGCGCCAAGTCAAACTTTGGATGCTCCTTGCCGAGAAATTTTTCTAGTTTTTCTTTACTAAAAAACTCGCTCAAAATGAGCTCTCGAATCGATGCTTTAAACGATTCGAACTTAAGCGTAATAATCCCTGAACCATAGAGGAAAGGCACTTTCTCAAATAACATATGTACTGCTAACCAATTCGTCAGAGCACCAGATAGAGCAAACAATCCAACCGAAAACAACACGTCGTTTTCTAGTGCGAAGCCAGTACCTGTTAGCAGTATCGCGAGTAAATTGGTGATGATATTTTTATTCAATGTACTTCCCTTGGATAAAATGACAGACGCGATATTTTATTTTTTTTAGAAAAAGGCCTCAAGTATTTGTGATCTTGAGAATTTCAACCATATTTTAGAGTAAGTGAATATGTTGGATCTAGCTTATGTGGAACAAAGTCAACCAACAAATCTCTGAATCTCTCCATGACACTTTTGAGTTTACTTCAAAGCAAACCTTAAAAAGTTATGGGTCTAAAAAACTTTATAAGATTGCAGACGATACCCATCGATTTTTGGTCAAAGTAGCCCCAATTCAGGCTTTAGAGCGCTTTGAATGTGAAGCATCTAATCGTGAAAAGCTTATTCGCGACTCTGATTTCCTCGTGGCCGATACAATTACGCTAGGTACGAGTGTTGAGTTCTGCTTTATTGTGCTGGAATGGTTAGAACTTGATCATCGCAATGAAAACTGGCTTGAGTGCGGTCAAAGCCTTGCTAAAATGCACCAACGTCATGAACAGGAAATGTACGGCCTGGAAGAAGATAATTATATTCATGAGCTGCCGCAACCAAATCAATGGCACAAAAAATGGGAAGTTTTTTTTGCTGAGGAAAGAATTGGTTGGCAACTGCAACTGCTTGCTGAAAAAGGGATTATCCTCACTGATATTGACACATTTGTGGAGCAGCTTAAGCCACTCCTTCCGCACCAAGTTCAACCGTCTCTGGTTCATGGTAATTTTTGGCATGGTAACATTGGCTTTAGCCATCAAAAACCCGTGCTATTTTCCCCAGCTTGCTATTACGGTGATAGAGAAGTTGATATTGCGATGGCTTCGTTATTCGCTCCGCTGCCAGATGACTTCTATCGTGGTTACGAGTCTATCTATCCACTCGCAGAAAATGCACCTGAGCGATTAGATATTTATCGCTTATATCCTCTTTTAGTGCAAGCAAACTTGTTTGCTGGCAAGTACATACGGGACGCGGCTGAACAAGTGCAAGCCCTGCTCAAATAACTGCCATATTTTCGTCACAATGCGCTATAGTTAAAAGGTATTTAGTTTGGCCAATTCAGGTGGAGGGCCAATGAAAAACCTATATCAACAACGTATTGAATGTCCTCATTGTGGACATCATATTTTTGTCAATCTTGATGCGAGTGAAGGCGATCAGGACTACTACGAAGACTGTGCTGCTTGTTGCAATCCAATACACCTAAATATGCACTTAGACCAACTGCACAATAAGCTTGAGCTTAGGGTTGATAGCGACGACGAGCAAGTGTTTTAACCAAAGCAGAAGTGCTATAGATAAAGGGCAGCTCATTTGCGAGCTGCTTATCAGGTTGGCACAACATCAGCCTGTACTTTTGGTGCCTACAGATAGACGTAAAGGGTATTACTCGGGCAAGGTACTAGTTGTGCTTCAATAGAGTTTGCTTTTTCATATAGTTTTCAACGGTATTAATAATCGTATAGGT
This sequence comes from Pseudoalteromonas sp. OF7H-1, assembly GCF_022347825.1. Classification (NCBI taxonomy): domain Bacteria; kingdom Pseudomonadati; phylum Pseudomonadota; class Gammaproteobacteria; order Alteromonadales; family Pseudoalteromonadaceae; genus Pseudoalteromonas; species Pseudoalteromonas sp. OF7H-1. The sequence goes on from NZ_JAKRFX010000007.1 coordinate 79,430, forward strand.
TTGTTGGTCAACCTCAATATTCACCGTATCTCCCACACGCATCGTACCCAAATTGGTAAGCGCCAGCGTTTCAGGTATTAGGTGTAACCAAAAGCCGGTATGATCAAGCTCCCCCACTGTCAAACTCGCACCATTTACCGCGATAAAGCCTTTGTACATAACATACTTATGCCAGACTTCTGGCAACGCTACATGCATCCTACAATTGCCTTCGTTGCGATGTATTTCACTGATATTCGCGCTTGTTTGAATGTGACCTGAAATTATATGTCCGCCGAGTTCTGTCCCAAACGTCATCGAGCGTTCAAAATTTACCTGCGACCCTCTTTGTACCTCACCTAGATTAGTGAGTCTCAATGTTTCATCAATCACATCAAAGCAAACTTGCCCTACCACATCATTTTCTGGCTGTTCGAAGTGCACCACCGTTAGGCAGCATCCGTTAATTGCGATGCTCGCTCCCAAGGTCAGCTTATCAAGGTATTCAGCACCAACAGAAATAACTAATTTTAAAATATTATCGACCTGCTTTGCCGACACCACCGTCGCTTTTGTTTGAACAATTCCTGTAAACATATCTACCCTCTTAATTTATCCTTGAGATTGTAGCGAAATCGCACTAAGAGATGTACTTAATTTGTATTGAATATCCAACTAGATAAAATTAGTTGCGACCGCTAGCCGCAAAATTTTGCTAAAAACAAAGCACTAAAATAAACTTACGTTTTTACGCCTTAAGTAGTATCTCACCATGAATTTTTCAACTTGGGAAGCCAGACGCTTGCTTCAACTTGCGATCCCCGTTTTTCTCGCTCAAGTTACTTTAGTTTTAATGACCGTCGTTGATACGATGATGGCAGGTCAAGTCAGTGCTGAGGACTTGGCTGCTCTTTCTATTGCTACGGGTGTTTGGAACCCTTTGATTTTTAGTTTACAAGGGATCTTACTTGCACTTACGAGTATTGTTGCGCATTGCCATGGTGCTAATGACATCGCAGGGATCAAACGATTTTTCCAGCAAAGCTTGTATCTTGCTTTAGCGCTTTTTACCGTCGGTTTGGTTTTAGCGAACTTTACTTCTATGGTTTTTTCAAATATAGGAGCAAGTGAGAATGTTCAGACCCTCGCTCAAGGCTATATTGATTTTGTGAAATGGGGTCTCTTGGGCTTTTTGATCTTTACGGTATACCGCAATGTCACCGAAGGGATCGGCCAAACAAAGCCTGCTTTTTACATCAGTATTGTTGGTCTTTGTATCAATGTCGTTGCTAACTATATTTTCATCTATGGTAAATTTGGCGCGCCAGCGCTTGGTAGTGCGGGCTGTGGCCTCGCTACATCTATCGTGCTTTGGTCAATGGCAATTGCACAGTGGGTGTATAGCTTGAAGAGTAAACACATAGATGGAAAGGCCCTAATCAGCGGTTTTACTAAACCAAGTCTATCTATGATGAAATATGTTGCAGCACTTGGCTTTCCAATTGCATTGGCAACCTTCTTTGAAGTTACGCTATTCGCGTGCATTCCTTTATTTATTGCAGATCTAGGTCCTATTTCCGTATCTGGTCACCAAATTGCTGCCAGCGTCACTACTATGCTGTTTATGATGCCTTTAAGTTTGTCGATGGCTATTGCAATACGGATCGGTAATCTAACTGGACAAGGTGCCTTAGACCAACTCAAACTTTCAGTGAATACCGCGTTTCTTTTGGCCACCTTAATTGCACTATTTGTCGCTCTCATTACGTATATAGGAAGAGATCAGATTGTTTGGCTCTATACCAACAATACTGAAGTAGCCGCTCTTGCAACCAGCATTATGGTACTGGCTTGTTTGTATCAATTACCCGATGCATTACAAGTCTCAGCAAATGGTGTGTTAAGGGGGCTCAAATATACTAAACCAATATCTTGGGTTACCTTTGTATCATATTGGCTAATTGGGTTTTCGTTAGGCTATGTATTAGCAAAGACCGATTTAATAACGCCTGCGATGGGTCCTCAAGGCTTTTGGATTGGTATTATTATTGGCTTGAGTACGGCGGCAGTATTATTGGTGACATGCGTAAACAAACGGGTGAAATTTGAGATTAGTCAAGCGAATAGCTAGTACGCTAATACTTTTTACTTTGGCCGGCTGCAGCAAGCAGCCGAGCGATATTGCTGTTGAATATCAACAACGTTTGGCGAGCGCGACTGACATAGAGGTGGTACACACAGCACCACTTTACAATCCGGAGGTACAAAAAGTACCATTGCCGACAAGTGAGCTAACTATCTCTATGTTAGACATCGTGACCGCTGGACACTGCAAAGTCACAAATCTCATCGCTGCGCACAATAATCAATTAGGGAAAGTTAGTTACCCAAGCGAACGCTTGAAATACAACATCTTATTTATTCAACAAGCGCCTCACTGCATTCAGCACCCAAACACAAGCGACGAGCTGCAACAAACATTAACTCAAGCAGTTCAGGAAAAGAAACAACAGCTTCCACGTTACTTTCTTCATATGATGACATTTGAAAGAGAATTGGCAAGTTTGAGTTTGTTACTCGCTGAAGAGGTGCCGCTAGAGCTGCCAGCAGCCCACAGCAACATGCTAGAGGCCGTTAACGAGCTTGCAGAGCTGGTAATAAACATGGATACGCCAGAAAATCTCAGTCCAACTACACTCACACCCGCTATAAAGATGCTTTCTCAGCGATTTATCTCATCTTTGGTGACGAGCGTTCGTAAACAGACTCAGCTGAATAATGCGACTACAAGCCAATTACAACAACTTAGGCTGAGAGATGATATTTGCAAAAGTGGCGGAAATAAAAAGCAGGCACAGATCATAAACAATATCTTCAATAAGTATTATTTATCCGTTCTTCAGCCTTATCAGGCGATGCTCTCTCTTTCTATGGAAGAGTTGATCTCAGCCTGGCAACCTATCCACCTATTGTATCAAAATAATAACCTTGCCGATCCGCTCACGCTTCAACAACACCTGGATAACCTTAAAGATTCTGCGAAAGCACACGTAAAATGGTGGCAAAAATTTTACGAGCTGTGTGAAATCCCTCCAGTATGAACAAAAAAAAGGCAAACAATCAAAAAATTACTGAAAGCCGCTTGATCCGTTAGCTGAGTCACTATATATTACAACGCGTTGACAGGCACAGACCTGAAAACAATTAATAAGAAAATGTTATTGTACGACCGTAGCTCAGTTGGTTAGAGCACTACCTTGACATGGTAGGGGTCGGTGGTTCGAATCCACTCGGTCGTACCAAATCTTATAATACAACCGTAGCTCAGTTGGTTAGAGCACTACCTTGACATGGTAGGGGTCGGTGGTTCGAATCCACTCGGTTGTACCACTCCACAATATTTAACTATCTAGTTAAATCCAAAAAGAAAAAGCATTACCTACTCTATAACCCGCGCCAAGGGTCGATAATTCGGATCCACTCGTTGTACCAATTTTAAATCTTTATAATTCAACTAAAGTCGAAAAAGATAGCACTTTCTCCACTATAATCAGGTCTATATTAAATTATTTCATTAGCATGATAAGTAAAAAAGGTACAGAGTAATAGATTAACTTTCAGGCTTTGGGGTAGGAACAGTGAAAAGGAATTTAGCATACGATGGCCTACGTGGCTGGCTGCTAATTATTATTGCCTGTAACCATTTATATGGTCACTTCGTCCCTCAACTCACTAGAGCACCCTTAGGTTTTGTAACAGCAGCTGAGGGTTTCGTATTCTTGTCTGGATTTGTCGCATATCTTGTCTACGGACGGTTAAGCAGTAATAAAACACAGCTTCAACGCAAAGTATGGCGGCGCTGTTTAACCATATATGGATTTCATATTACAGCCATTACCATCAGTTTCATATTCGTTTGGATATTTCCGTTTTATATCCAACAATGGACAGTTTTTTTTAATGCAGCAAATTGGTTCAACAATCCCTTTCAAAGTTATATTTCGGCTATTTTATTGCTTGAACACCCAGGTTATCATGACATACTTATCTTATATCTTGTGCCAATGATATTTCTGCCTTTTGCAATACTTGCTATAAATCGTGGCCAACTTTGGTTAGTCGCAACTTCTTCTGTCCTGATATGGCTTTTATCGCAACACGTCACAATTCAGCCTTTAGCTGGTCCATTTAACGTTATATTTCCCGATATCACAATTAATGTGAGCTACTTTGACCCTTTAGCGTGGCAAATATACTTTTATATGGGTTTTATTCTAAGCTACCTAAAACACCATAAAGGCTATTCTTTTGATTTTCCCATTGCCGTACGGATATGCTTGCTCACATGTATCACCGCTCTGTTTATTACTAAACATTGGTTTCCAGCACTGATGGAGCCGTATCTCTTAGGAAGTGGTAATGCCTCAGTAGTTTATCAATTGAGTTTATTATTAGCCGTTTACCTGTTTATGTTATTAAACCGGCATATACCGAGGCTCTTTACGCTGAAGTATCCCGTATTTTTAGGGCAACATGCGTTACCCGTATTTGCTTTCCATACCGTAGTCATTTACTTTCTGCAACCTTGGAGCCAGGCTTACACAACGCAAACTTGGTATTGGGATTTACTCATCTGCATATTTTTCATCGGGTTACTTGCGATACCTGCAAAACTTGACCAAAGATGGCGTTCCAGCAACCGAAGAAACCAACTTGGAGTACAGAGCAAGGCAGCGTAAATGCGTGGTGTTTGGGAAGATTCAGTCTTTATCCACTGTAAACCTCTTTGTCATTCCTTGACTCGCTGGAGATACAAGGCGGTAACCCAGTTTTTTATAAAAAGCAGGTTCGTCCGCAATCATTGAAACATAAGAGCCCGGCAAAACATTTGTTGCTAAGTAACCATCAATATATTCCATCACTGTACGCCCTAATCCCTGCCCTTGATAAAGCGGATTGACGGCAACATCGACGACCTCAAAATTGCAACCACCGTCTCCAACCACTCGCCCCATCGCCACAAGTTGTTCGTTATGTCGAATTGCAACCCCGTATAATGAGTTAGGTAGTCCCCTTGTGGCTGCTTCTAAAGATTTTGCAGATAATCCAGCGGCTATTCGCAAATCACAATATTCCTCTGGGCAAGGTACTTTCTCTTCAATTTTGAACGTCAAAATAATCACTCCTCTAATCACTAAGAGTGATAGCATAACAACTGTATAAATAAACAGTCAACTAACTCTAACTATCACCTTCCCGAGGTTCTGGTTGTGTTCGAGAATATCGTGGGCTTGCTCAATTTCATCCCAATATAACTCCTTATATATTGGTATCTTCATTGTCTGATCCGGCAGGTCCGAGCCAAACTCATTCAGAAAATCTTTCACTAATTCCGTTTTATAGTCCAATGAGCGGTTTCTCAACGTACTTCCGTGCAAGTTAAACCTTTTCGCGAGTAACTTGGCAAAGTCTAGTTCTGTATATCTTCCGCCTAGCATAGCGAGCATCACACAGTGACAATCCATTGCTGCAACTCTCAGGTTCGCTCTGAGGTATTCACCACCGACTGGATCAAGAATGACATTTGCTTTCAAACCAAGCTTTTTCATTTCTTCAGCAAAATCACAGTCTAAATAATTAATAGTGTAATCCGCCCCCAGAGCCTTTGCGTACTTGGCCTTTTCCTTGCTACTTTGGGTCGTAATGACCGTTGCACCTAGCCTTTTTGCAATCCTTATGGCAGCACTGCCAACACCCGAAGCTCCGCCATGGCACAGTAAAATCCCATTAGAATTTAGCTGCCCAGTTCGCACAATCGCATCATAGGCCGTAAGATATACTTCTGCTAAGCCTGCCGCATAACTCAATGACAAGCCTTTGGTTAACGGCATGAGTAATTCACTTTGTGCAACCACGTACTCAGCATAGCCGCCTCCAGAGGTTAAACAGAACACTTGATCACCAAGTAAATATTCAAACTCAGGAGACGCCACTTGAACTATCGTTCCAGACACTTCCAGACCCAATATCTCACTATCGCCTTCAGGCGCAGGGTATTTCCCTTGCTTTTGCAAAATGTCTGCTCTATTAACCCCAAACGCATGCACTTTGATTAGCACTTGCTTTGCACTCAATGTTGGTGTTTCGGTGTACTGGATTTGAAGCTGAGAAGATGCGTGACTGATATAACGCATCTTCTTTGGGATCACTGAACTTTTTTCCATACTTCCTTCTCGACGAACTTACCATCTTCATACAGTTCATGATGCCATAAATTACCATCAATCTTGTAGCTGAATGACATCGTTCGACCGAGTAAGGTAGTAACATTTCCATATTCATAGGTTTCGATAAATCTATCTCCCTCTATTTTGTAACTCCCTCCACCAGCGTATTTAAACTTTCCTTCACTTTGCGTAATGTAGCTGTGGTGAGCCTCAGTAATTAACTTTATCGACGTCAAGCTCGGCGCTTGCGCTGATACAATGCCATCGGTAGTGGCATATTTTCCCTCAACAAACTCCCAAGTACCTAAAAGTGGGTTTGCCAAAGCAACAGGACTCAATAACAATAAACTAAATGCGGTGACTTTCATCTTATTTCCTTTTAACGTTGTTTTATTCAGTTTTACACAATCACCCAATCAGGTCAGTTGAGATAATCTCAACATCAAGAATGAAATAATGCGTTCTCAGGTCTACTTACGAAGTAACCCTTGTAGAGAAAATAATGAAATTATTAATGCTAATACTGTCGTTAAATTTAATTGTATCTACACAGGCAGCCGAAATTGAAATCGAATATAAGGGCTGGATAAGTAGCAGCGATAAACAACATGTGGAAACGTGGCTAAAGCGCGGTGTTGAAACAACAGAGCATTCCTTGGGAACACTACAACAGCAGACGCTTCCATTTATTGTTGAACCGAGCTTATTCGCATCTGAGCCAGTGCCATGGGGTATGGTTCAACGTGGCGAACCCGATGCTATTCTACTCCAAATCAAACGATTTACCTCAAGCCGAGTGCTGATTAAAGATTGGACCTTGTACCATGAAATTGCTCACCTTTATCATCCTTTGCTTGACCACTCAGATTTCTGGCTTGCAGAAGGACTTGCTACCTATTTACAAAATGTCATTATGCTAGAGAACAATATTTTTAATGTTGGGGAGTTTCATACAAGATTAATTTCAGGGCTCAGCCGAGGCGCAAAAAATACGCTAATGAATAAAGGGTCACTTAAAAGAGTGAGCGAACAAATGTGGTCATTAAACGCGCAACAAAGAGTCTATTGGAGTGGGGTTGCATTCTTTATAGAAGCAGAAATTGCACTACAGGATATGGGCAACAAGAATACTATCAGAACGCTTATTTCCTTATTTCAGCAGTGCTGTAAAAGCAGTGTAATATCGGGAGACAAAAACAGTGGACGTTTATTTATTGCGAGCCTAGATAAACTATCCAAAACCACCATATTTTCCAATCTATATGCTAACTATAAGCAGCGGAAGGATTTCCCTAACTTAAGTAAAACTCAAATCTATAGTCTGCAGCCATTAAGATAAAGTGTTTTATAGCATCCTTGAACGGTCACTCTATCCGCTGTAAATATTTATAAGGCGTAGAAAACTAAGCTTGTTTGGTTTGCTGCTTTTCTGACTCAATAGCGGCTGTCATTGCGCCAAGTAATTCAGTTAGCTGCACTTCCACACACTCTAGTTGTTTATTCTTTAGCTTAACATCCAACTCGTTTGCGATTTTATGAATATCAATACAATCAAACATCGCAGCAGTGCCTTTAATCGCGTGAACTGTTTTTGCTAACGCATCGTAATCCTGATACTTAGCTTGGTTCTTGATCTGAATGATTTGCTCATGCAGCCCAGAAATATACTGTTGCTTTAACTGATAAAATTCAGCTTCGGGCAGATCAACTTCCTCATCGACTTGGATATCCAAATAATAGGCTATTTTTTGACTGAACACGACTCTATCGATAGGTTTTGCGAGATGATCACTAAATCCAAGTTTTAAATAACGCTCAATTTCATGCTGCATGGTGTTAGCAGTTAATGCAATCACAGGCGTGCTACACCCCGTAGCCTGAATAAAGCTAAACGCCTGTTCACCATCCATTACCGGCATTTGAATATCCATTAATATCAAATCGAAATCACCATCTAGTACCGCCTGTACCGCTAGCTGACCATTTTCAACCGCCGTCACAGATAAGCCCATACGCTCTAAAATACGCTTAATAAGCTTACTATTGTCTGTGTTATCTTCAGCTAATAACACTTCACCTTTAAGCTCTTGAGTTATTTCATCAGGTATTGTGCCTTGTTCACGAACATCGCCAATTTGAGCGAGACTTTGCACCCACTTTGTTTTCTCGGTGGTATATAGGCCAACAGTAAGAGTAAAGGCAGTACCTGAACCTACCTCACTTTCTACCGAAATATCACCATCTAACTTTCTCGCTAAGCTTTTGGAAATATTTAGTCCAAGCCCTGTTCCACCATATTTCCTTGATGTGGAAGAGTCGGCTTGATAAAACGCACTGAATAATTCTTTTTGTTCATCCGCTGTCATTCCTATCCCGGTATCTCGTACCGTGATCATAAGGCGCTCGTTTTGACACGCCACATCAATCGAGATTTTACCAACCGTCGTAAACTTCATTGCGTTAGATGTGAGATTTAGTAATATCTGCCGCAATCGAGTGGGATCAATAACCACAAAATCAGGCAGTGGAAAGTGATAATTCAATGCAAACTCAAGCCCTTTATCTCTAATTTGCTTACCCAATAACGAATCGACATGCGCAATTGCTTGAAAAAGGTTTGACTCCACCAACTCAACTTCTAGTTTATTAGCCTCAATTTTAGACATATCCAAAATGTCATTAATTAGTCCAAGTACATGACGCGAGTTTTGTAAAATAACAGAGATTGCGTGATTACGCTCATGCGGCTTGATATCTCCGAGCATAATACCATCGGCATAACCAATAATTGACGTCATTGGTGTTCTTATTTCATGGCTCATGTTCGCCAAAAATCGACTTTTTGCCTCACTAGCATCTCTAAGCTCTGAGGCCACCTGCTCTAACTCATAAGTACGTTTTAACACCTTTGCTTCAAGGTTTTTATTGAGCTCTATATTTTCTTCACTGGTTATTCTAAATTTGTCCGCAACCGCAAAAGCCAACAGTAATGCATCAAGCGCAGTACCTATTAAACCGTAAAGATATAAGTTACTCGACGATTCAGGCAGCAAACTTAAGTTAGTTAAATTGCCCACCATATTGGGGATCGCCATTGCGATATATGCCATCACAAAATAACGAGCTGGTTTAAAGCCCTCAACCCAGCGCTTAATGCCGACAAATAGTCCGAAACAGAGCGCTAATCCCGTTACCAATGTTGCCCAAATAAAGCCAAAACCTGGGAAAAGAATACAAAACGGTAGTCCAAGAGCAGCTATCACTCCAAGCCAGATAGAAATCGACACATAGTTTGGATGAACATCCTTGAGTTTTAAAAGATGGATATAAAATAACGCGTTGGTTAATGGCGCAAGCGCAAAACCTAACCAATGCAAGTTTGCAGAGTAAAATCCAAATAGCTCGTCGGGAATATGAAAGAAATGGCTCCATGCAAATACCCACACACAAGTGAATAATGCGTAATAAAAATGAGTGATATCTTTCGAGCCGATGTAGATTAATAAGTTATATAGCCCAAGAACAATACCGACACCAAAACAAAGCGTCATGATAAGGTTTTCATAGACCACTTCCTGCTGAAAATCTCTCAGAGGCTCAATGGTCAATTTTACAGGAGTGTAAAAGAAATCACTCTCGAAGAGCGTAACGATATAATAATCTTGGTTCGGTTCTAACGTGACTTGATTACCATAATGAAATGCAAATTCATTTTCGACCTTGCCCCCAGAAAAAACTCGCAAGACCGTTTCTGGTGTATATATCCTCGACTCAATTTTGCTCAATACCGTATTGTATGGATAGAGCACAAATTCATTCAATGGCGTTTCATTTCTGACTTTAGTCACCAAGAAATAACGACCAGAAAACAGCGCTCTCTTCTTTAGTGGCTCATGAATAGATTCCCATGCACTCAACTCATCCCAGCTTTGAGGAAACCTTGTACTAGAACTTGCCTCATAAGCCTTTCCAACATGATGTAAATTTTGATATTGCCAAGGCTGCGTCAATTTCAACACAGCCTGATCTGCATAGGCGAAACTAGAACACAGAATTATGCTGAAAATGATCAGTAGTAAACGCATTCTAGCCAGTTACCTTAGTAAAGTTACCTGTGGTTCGGTATTTAATCTGCAAGTTTTCTACCCCCAAGTCAGGTGACTTATCTCTATATAGTGCTCAAAAAAAATCAAAAGCGATATGTTACATCCATGCCTACCCTTCTCCCCTCACCTTTAAAGTCTTCCAACATTCCCAAAAAGCTACTTAGGTCAAATTTAAGATGGCTATACTCTTTATCTAGAAGATTTTTACCCCAAATACCTAACTGCCAGTCTCTATACTCCACCTGTAGATTGGCATTCCAAAGCATATAACTGGGCTGCTTAGCATAGGGAGATTCGTTTTGGTCAAAGTAATATTCGCTTTGATAATCAAATGCTATTCTACTTTTTATACTAACTTCATCCCAATTAAATGCATAATTTATTTGTCCAGAGATATTCCATTCGGATGTAAACGGTAAGCGATTGTCGGTCAATACAACGCCAACTGGATCAATAAATTCCTCAAAGTTAGCTTCAGGTATATACCCTATATCCAAGCTTATCTGAGTTTGCTCCGATAGATACCAAGTGTTTTCTATTTCAGCACCATAGATTTTTGACTTACCTACGTTTTCAAGTAACTGATAAGGCGGTGCTCCAGGTACTTCTGAAGCCTGATTCATAAATACCTGTTGGTCTTTATAATCATAGTAAAAAGCGGCCAAATTTGTACGAAGTTTAAGCTCATTAAATAACAGCTTTGCTCCTATTTCATGGGCGATTAGTTCTTCGGGGCCATAACTTGCCTGTATCGCGGCATCCTTCGAAATAAGGAAGCCACCGTTATAGCCGCCGCTTTTTGCACCATTAGATAAACTATAATAAACACTTTTATCTGGTTTAACTTTATGGATAACTGACAACTTTCCAGACAAATTACTATCGGACTCTTTTCCCTCAATGTCGTAGGCAGGGACTAAAATGCCAGCGAGGTTATCTCCAAACGGTACATTTAGGTATGAGAAAGAGTCATAATTTACCTTTTCATCGCTGTACCTTACTCCTACAAGTACATCTGTATGTTCACTGATTTCATATTCATATTGGCCAAACAAAGCCATTGATTTTACTTTGATATCATTGTCATAGAAAAAGGTTGCCGCACTAGCACCATTAGGGGTTCCCCTAAAATCACGTAATAAGTCATTGAAATTATCTTGGTAAATACGCTCTTCTAGTTGAAATAAGCCTACCGTCAGAAAGCCGGTTTCCATACTTTGCTCAAACCTAAGCTCATTCACCAGCTTTTCATTTTTAAGCCCTAACTCACCTTCACATAATGAAAATGGACTTCCATCACAATTAAATCCATGTATCCTATCTAAGCGATTGAAAGCCCCAAGATAAATAAGTTGAGACCGGTCATCCAGTGCATACGCGATCTCTGTTGTAACACCTTTGCTTATACTGTGATGTTTTTGATAATTATTGACCCGCACAGCCCAAAAATCGTCGCTGCCAATATTAAAGCCAAGCGCATCAACGCAGTTGCTAGTGCCCGCTTGCGCTGGAGAACATAATGAACCATCCAAAGGGTTTAAGAATAATCCGATATTCCCGACCGGCTGAACCAGTCCATTCCAATGACCATAATCTAATTTCACAAAAACACTGAACTTATCAAACTCGCCAAAATAACTTAGTCGAACATCATTTTGTTCCATATACGCCTCAGGAGCGTCAGGCTGTAAGTTATACGTTGTGTACTCATAGTTATTGTGGCTTGCGGCAAGTCGCACCGCGCTATTTTGATCTAGGCTATAGTTGAGCATCGTACGTGCTCTTGTTAAAGAATCCGAACCGCCCCCCACACTGACAGAAGCAAAATTACCATCTGTTGGGCGCGCCGTGCGCACTAAAATTGCCCCCCCAGTGGTATTTCTACCAAAAAGTGTACCTTGTGGACCTTTCAATACTTCTACTTGCTCAACATCAAACAAGTTAATGATTTGATTATTCGCAGACCCAACAGATATACCATCTAAATACACCCCAACCGGAGAAGTGTTGGCCGTATTGTAATCGACAAGTCCGACACCTCGAATGCTGACCGCTGGAGGCGTGCCCTCAGCTGCATTTTGACTGATTTTTACATTCGCAACTAAACTACCCAGTTCGGTCGTATCTTTCAGTGCCGCGTCAGTGATGACTTGTCCGGATATGGGTTTAACAGCGATAGCAACATCATTGATAGATTGCTTTCTTTTTTGAGCGTATACCTCAATGACTTCGATTTCTTCTTCGACTTGTGCTGACGTTTCCATCGAAACTACTGAGAGTAATGTTAGTGTTATCGTATTTAACAGCACATTTGGATGTGGCATAGTTTGAATCCCGAGCTATATCATGCAATTGCACTATCAGTATAGCTGAATTAAAAAGACCCCCAAACAAATGAACCCGATTACCTTTTTAAGGTTCAAGCTATCATTCATAACGCATACAAATTATACCCAGATGGGATTTAAGCCCTGCAAATTGCAAGGCTTGAAATGTAGTTGGGCTACTCCGTCAGTATGACTAACTACTCAAACGTTAAACGGCTCAAATCCTGATTCTCCACTAATGCTTTGAGGATATCCAGTGATAGCTCTACTCGTTTGCATGCCAGCCATCACAGCAGCTTCAACACAACCTGCATTGACACCGGTTTTAATCCAATCTCCGGTAATGTAGAGGTTATTGAAGACGCTGCCGTCCGTAGGTAGTCGAAATTGACTACTATCAACAACACTTAACACATAACGCTCACTGGGGTCGACATTCACCCTCCAATACTGAGTGTTGAACCTAACTTCGCCTTCATTATTATCAACATCAAACAATACGTTCCAATCGAAGTCGTCACCATGATAAGCCTCTGGCCACAGTGGCTGCATCTGTAATCTAAGTTTTTGCAATGCGTTTTCTTTTACCTGAGCTTTCATGCGTTCAGGAAACTCATGATCGCTCGGAGGTGGATAATCTGCGCAGGTAAAAGCACTACAAAAGTAGGCAATGTTCTTGGGCTGAGTATTTGGCCAATCTTCAACCTCAAGTAAATTAGACATCGCAGCCCAAGTATCAAAGGGTTGAGAAAATGCGCTTAATATTGGTGGCTCATTACTGCCAGAAGGGTCGTGAAAACCCAGTTCATTGTCAGTTTTAGTGAGCCACAACTGTAAAGCTTGAGTCGCAACAGTTTTGACCTTTTCGGCTTGCAACTTTAAGTTGTTATCTTTAGCCAATAATTGCTGGCAAAGTGGCTCAAGACCTGCCACTGAGATCCCAAAAATCACTAAATCAAAATCAGTACCTTTATTTAGTGTTTTTCTCGGTAACCTCTGTCCAAATGCTTGTTGGTAAACCGTCTCCCAATTAGACCAGTAAGACTCTAGGTTAATCTCATGTTCTTTAAGTAGTGCCGCTTGCTGCGGGTCGATTTGTTGCCACAGTGGAAAGCTTGGCCAACATGGCAAGTCTTTGACTAATTCCAGAGGCTCGTAATTTTGCGTCTCTTTTAGTTTAACCTGTTGAATTAATTGAATACTATCAACATAATGACCATCATCATCCTGTGCACAGTGTAACGACTCAACCTGATGAAAAAACGCAAACTTAACGCCTCGATGTTTGAGCAGCTCATAGATAGGAGAGAAAATAATATCTCCCATCCCCGCTTGCATTTTCCACATCACACCACCGCGATAACACAGCATAATCCGAAGCATAGCCAAAGCCGCAACTCCCGCTTCGACATTCGGCTTTTTAAAATCACCGTCCTCATAGCCAAAAACGAGGTCATAAAAGCCGCGGACAGGCGCAGACTCCACAGACAGCGATTCATTTGCGCCATTGCGCTTGAGCCACTGTTTAAAATCGTATCGATCAAGATAACCAAACCCTCGTGAATAGACTTTGTCACGGAGCATGCCAATGGTCATCGCAACACCTAAATCTATACATATATACAGACGTCTAATGACAGGGTTGTCATCAATTAAGTCGTTTACTTCAGACTGCAACCAACGCCTAATTTTTCGAACCATATACCAAACAACTAAGTGATCTTTCTTATTCTCTAAACGATGATCAGCTTCACGCACCGTTAAAAAATTACTGAGTTGCGTTATTAACAGCTTTGGTGTGGATACAACCTCTTGAACATGGTTTTCTGCGTCATCAAATAAGGTCTTGGCTTTATCTTCGACACTATCAAAAAAGCTTTTAACTTCCTGCCCCAAGTGAGCAAGCAGCGTTTTATCTCTTTCTTTTTTAGTTTTGAGTTGTGTGGATTTGTGCGTTTTCTCAACTTCACACTCCAAATCATCAACCCACTTGTGTAGCCAAGCCGCAAGTAATTTTAAAATCTGCCAAAAATGTAAATCGAGAGTGCCATTTGCTGGATTACCTGGTATCTCAGGGAAATCTACTGACCAAGTTTGCCATTGCTGGTCGATATATTCTTGCAACACCACCAAACTATGCGGTTTTAGTGCTTGTTGCCAAGTGTGAATAGGGACATCACTTGAGCGCTCAAGCTTATTATAAACTGTCTCAATTGCCCTAAAAGAATTGACATAGGCACCAAACCAAACGTGAAGACCATGCTCCTCTATACGCTCGCCGTATTCAGCATTACGACCACTCGCCCCTTTGCCCCCTAAACGCCAACCTTGCTGATAAACGGTAATATCATAGCGCTCTTGCCAATCTTCTTGTTCAGTCATGTATACCGCAGCTGTCATCGCCGAAACGCCGCCGCCAAGTATTGCTACTTTTTGTTTACTCATAAACCTTCCTTTTTCAAACGTGTTGACGAGCAACACCTAAAGCCACATAGGAAGACAACTAAACATGCAAACATCGCTTTAGTAAAAAATCGTGTTTTTTATGCCACAAATACACTAACGATGGAGATTAGCCATACTCTGAGCACTGGAAACAATTTCTTCCACTCCTGCCTGATCGAAGTCCATTTTCACAAAGTAAGGTAGTTTGACCTCGCTCTTGCCTAATGGAATGCCAAACATTTTATCGAGTGGAAACGCATCCATTCGTTGTAGATTCAAGCTTAAATCATCTTTAATAAAACCAATTTTGTGGATTTTCTTCACCTCTGAAGGGGAATGCACCACTGCCGAATATACAGACTTCTCGGCATGGCCATCTGGGAACTGCTTAAATAATATTTGATCCATTTGCGGGTGGGTAAAACCCGATAAGAACTGCTTAAGAAATTGGCTATCGACATCTAAATCAGACACCGAATCTTTGAAAAGTTCTGCAATTCCTTCACCCACTTCCAACACTTCTTTTAGCCATGACTCCCCGTCATCCTCAGGTTCAATGGATAACAATTCATGCCATGCCATTTTGACGTTGGGATCAAATTCCTTAAAGGTCTCCAAAGAGAGGGAAAAGTTCAGTGGGTCACCAAAGTTATCAGGCATTTCGTAGCGACATAAATATTTGTTGTAGCCCCATATTTCTCGACCATTTATCAGCGCGTTAATGTTGTTGACAGAGATAAACGCAGGATACCAATACAGATGCTCTGCTTTTAACGTTTCGAGATTGACTTGCAGAATTGGTAACCAGACAATGACATCGGTTTCTTGCATATATCCATAATTACTAAATGGCGGCACTTTTGATGCGATATTTTCAATATCCGTAAAGGTCAATAAGCACCAATCCGTTAAAGCCCTGAATACAAATTCACTACTAGAAACCGAATTCAGCGTTTTATCAACATAGGCTTGGATTGTTGATTTCTTTCCTTTGACAAAGAAGCCATACATTTGTGCATTTAGCATTCTACATGGAGGTTTGGCGATCGGATTACTATAAAAATGTTGATAATCAGGCAACTCGGGATACATCTTTCACTCCTTAAAGTATGATAAGTTAGTGTTTAGTGTAGTTCGCTCAAGCCGCTTTTGCGTATGTTGTTACGAAAACTCCGCCTCTCGTTGCACAACCTCGATATAGTTGCGTGCCTCTCGCTGGCAAAAATACTGATAATGCGAGTATGCGTACTCATCATAGTTACCCGAGAGCTTGTTCATAAAACCGTGTAAATATCGCGTTCGGATACAATCCAGCCCTTTTTTATCTTTTAACTGTTCTATAACGGGCTCAACGTCAAAATGAGATTCAACTTGAGCAAAGAAGATAGACACATCGCAACTAGGCTTAATATTTAGATGGTTACGTATTTGGCTAGGATAAAATGCGATAAGCTGCTCAACAGAGTGAGATGCACCTTGTTCAGACAATGCAATCCACGCTGCAGCTCCGCCTGCACTAAAGCCAATAATAAGTTTTGGTTTGTATTCAGAAATCGCTGCTGATACTTTGTCAGCATATAAACGATGACCACACTGCGCCAAAAACAGCTCATAACAATCCGACTCAGAGACACTGTTTGGTTCTTCTATAAATGGTGAAAGCACCTGCACGTCACTTCCAAGCGATTTAGCAAAACGATCAATATGATCCGTATGACCGAAAATATCGGTAACGATTAATATAGCCATCGGTTTTCCTTATTAATAATTTATAGTTATTGGCTTGTATGACTTTCCTTGCCATGCGGCCTTATCTACTTATATTGGATTGACGCGCTGCAATCAAACTCTATATTCGATCGCTTAACTACGCTTTAACTAGCGCGCTTTTACCCAAAACTAAAACCTCTTTTAAAGCTAGCATACCGCCAACCTCTGTAAACATTAAATACAAATTAAATAAACATTAATTTAATCATCAATATCGCAAACAATGCTAAGCTTATTGTAAGTTCAGCAAGAGTGACCCAATTTGATCAAAATCATCTTACTCCTCTTCATTACCTTTCAATCCAGTTTTGTATTTGCAAAACAAATAACTTGGATTGCGATAGACTTCGCGCCTTATTATATCCTTTCTGACGATTTGGAGGGACAAGGACGGGACGAGTTATTGATAAAACTCATCCAACAACAGATGCCTGACTACACCTTCAATTATAAAGTGTTCCCCGCATCGAGGGCGATACATGAGCTCTCTAATTTCAACAACCAATATTGTATGATCTCCCTCTATAAAACACCCGAGCGGCAAAGACATATCGCTTTTAGTGATGAGTATTCTACCATTGGATTGTCAACCTCTGCCGCACTAAGGAAAGATGTCGCACAGTCGCTTGGCATTGCCAACAGCGCAATTGATTTGGAAACGCTTGTAACTGAGCACGGCCTAACCGTAGGTGTGGCGGCAAATCGGTCGTTTGGTCATGAAATTGATGCGTTATTGGCGAGTTTGCCTACCAAGCAAGTGCTTGTAAGACCAGGAAGAGATACATTAGAGAGTTTGACTATCATGCTACTCAAAAAAAGAGTCGACGTGATACTGGGATACCCAAGTGAACACCACTACCACAAATTGCATGTTGATAAGCAAGATGAATTGACACAAGTTAGATTGAGTATCGCCTCGCAAATAACTGCTGGATATGCAGGCTGTAATAACAATGCGATTGGTAAGGAACAGATAGCTGCAATTAGCGAAGCGTTAAAACAAGCCCACAAAACCGAGCTGTTTAGACTAGCCATGTCTCGTTGGTTACCAGAGCAATTTCAGCCACAGCTAGCTAGTATTTTTAAAAACTAACTTTGTAAAACTAGGGCCTGTTGATCTTTGCTGTTTGATTTTTGTTCTCCTGAGTGTATTTTGGTCGCGACGCTCGACTTGCCGCCTAGTAATCTAAGCAAAAGTTGAGCAACAATGAACAAAGCGCACTCAGGTGAACCCAAAGCGCAGCACCACGTATGTAGTAACACGTGGTGCAAGTTGAGATTACTTACGAATACCTTCTAAGTGCAAACCAATAGTAACGTGCGTTGATGCCGGACCTAAATCATAGTCGATGTCATAATCAGCAAGTTTTAACTGGGTTTCGCCTTCAAAGCCAACTCGGTATCCACCCCAAGGATCTTTACCTTCGCCCACTTTTTGAATATCAAACTCGATATTCTTTGTTACCCCATTGAGCGTGAAGCTTCCTTTCACCTTCGCATTTGTATCATCGCTAAAAGTAATTGAGTTACTCTTAAAAGTCGCCTTAGGGTTTGCTTTAACGTTTAAAAAATCATTACCGCGCAAATGCTTATCACGCTCTGCATGGTTCGAATCAACAGAAGCGGTATCGATCACTACATTGATTTTTGATGCATTTGGATTTTTTGCATCATAGCTGAAGTCGCCTTCGAAGCTATTAAATCGACCATGCAACCAGCTGTATCCTAAATGTTTAATTTTAAAGTTTACAAAGGCATGTGCACCTTTAGTATCAATTACATAATCCGCGGCATTTACTCCGGCCGATAAGGTCATAGCCGCCATGCTTAATGCAATGATTGTTTTTTTCATGTTTTAATCCTCAACTTTTGTAGCGTTTGGTACCTTGAGCATTCGAACTAAGGTACGATCTCTATTAATAAAGTGGTGTTTTAGCGCTCCCACGATGTGTAGCGCTACTAATCCAATAAGTCCCCATGCAATGTAAAAATGCACAGTGCCTGCAATATCGCTTTGTTCTTCAAATAGCTCTCCAATACCCGGAACAGAAAACCAGTTAAATACCTCGATTGCTCTGCCATCCGAGGTAGAGATTAAGTAACCTGTGACAAACAGCCCAAACAAGCCAAGATACAAAACGACGTGAACGACATGTGCTATTATGTTTTGCAATTTATCCATGGGAGTTGCTTCGCTTTCGGGCTTCACTTTAGGGTTAGTGAACTTCCAAATCAGCCTAAGTACTATCAAAGCTGCCAGCAGTATCCCGATACTTTTGTGAATGTGTAAGCCGTCACGGTAGAAAGGATCGTAATAACTGAGTTCAACCATGTACAACCCAAGACCAAACATGCCAAATACCACAAGCGCACTGAGCCAATGAAAGATGATGGCTAACAAACCATAGTTTTGTGATGTATTTTTAAACATAATATTCAGCTAATAAAACTCATTCTCAATAAGAGTAAGCTTATACGCTAAAAGTTCAGAGAGAAAGCCATAAATTTAGCGTCAGATTGTGCATATATGCACACAAAAAAGGCGCTTCATAATACAAGCGCCTTGAGTCGGGGGGAGTGTAAACTAATTTTTATAGAAGTAGCTGTCCTTGGTGATGCTAATCTTGGCATCTTGCTGCGACTCTATCGTGAATTGGATTGGAGTCCGTTTACCTTTTAGCTCATAGCCATCAGCGGTGACCGTTACAGGGATTAATGCCATGTCGCCGCCAGCAATATGCGTTGTGATTGGGGCTGTTAATTTCGCATCTGGTAGCCCCTTTAAGCTCACGGTGTAAGTTAAATCATGCTGTGTTTTGTTTATGACACTTAAGGTGTATGGGTTCTCGACTAATCCCTCATAATTAACACGATAAAGCGCATTACGGTCGCGAATGACAGAAGCTTCTATTGGTGTACGATTAAATGCCCAAATCACCATTGTGACTACTATCAATACGGTAATGGCACCATAACCCACTATTTTTAACCTAAATGGATTCGACTTTTTACCCGCTTGTTGATGCTCACTTTGATACTTAATCAAATCTGGCTGATACCCGAATTTATTCATCGTTTCGTTACACGCATCGATACATAAACCACAGTTAATGCATTCGTATTGCAAGCCATTACGAATATCAATACCAGCAGGGCAAACTTCAACACATAAATTACAGTCTACACAGTCGCCGAGCCCCAGCTGTTTTGGGTCTTCTTTGCGTTTACGACGACCCCTATTTTCACCTCGTTCACTATCATAGGTGACGACTAACGTATCTTTGTCAAACATAACCGATTGGAAACGAGAATATGGACACGCCACAGTACACATTTTTTCTCGTAGAAAGCCTGCGTTTCCATAGGTACAAAGTGCGAACAAAAATACCCAGAAGGAAGTAAGGCCTGTCCACTCAAGCGTAAACATGTCTAGATACAGCTCTTTTGCAGGTATAAAATAGGCCATAAATGAAGTGGCAGTAAACACCGAAATTATCAACCAAATAGCGTGTTT
This sequence comes from Pseudoalteromonas sp. OF7H-1, assembly GCF_022347825.1. Lineage (NCBI taxonomy): Bacteria > Pseudomonadati > Pseudomonadota > Gammaproteobacteria > Alteromonadales > Pseudoalteromonadaceae > Pseudoalteromonas > Pseudoalteromonas sp. OF7H-1. The sequence continues at coordinate 99,798 of NZ_JAKRFX010000007.1, forward strand.
GGCCGTTTTCTTAGCGACTTTTTTGCTATCCCAGTTTGATTTGTCCAACTTTATTCTTTGGTTGCGAGTCCCCTCCACTCGGTGCTCAACCCAAGTGAACATCAGCATCCAAATTGTTTGTGGGCAAGTATAACCACACCACACGCGACCCAGCCAAGTCGTGACAAAGAATAAAGCAAAGGCACCCACCATAAAAATCCAGGCTAGAATCATAAAGTCTTGAGGGAGAAAGGTGGCACCAAATATCCTAAATTGCTGCTTACCAAAATCAAGCAAGATGGCCTGCTGCTCGTTGTACGGGATCCAAGGAATGAGAACGAAAGTTAACATTAAAAACCAGCCAAGGTTTCTTCTTATTTTTTGGAAAAAACCTTTTTGCTCTCTGACGTAAATAGGCCCTTCTTGTTTATAGGGCTTAATGATCATGTCTTCTTCTTTGATATCAAACTTCATGTTATTTGCTACATTGGTAATACACGAGTTTGATATTGCAACTTTCAGACCAATCTGAAAGTTTATAAAACTTTGATTTTTATTGTATTTATTTTTATGATATTTTCAATATCGCGAAATATCACGAATGGGCGCGAAATATCACGAAAGTTTAGCAATTTTTAGTTTTTTCATTTTCGACCTTAGCGTACTTTCGGGTAGTCCTAACTTATCAGCCGCCCCGTTGCTGCCAGCGATCTTCCAGTTACTTATTTCTAGCACTCTTAATATGTGCTCAGCTTCCGCTTGTGCTAGAGTCAGTTCACCGTTTTCAGATTTATGCTGCTCAGTAGCGTTAAGTGCTTGAGATAAGTCAAGTAAACGACCTTTAGATAATATCGCTTCGCGCTCCAACACGTTTTGGAGTTCTCGAATATTGCCTGGCCAATCATAACCCTGTAACGCATGAATAGCCTTTTTTGAGATCCCGCGTAGTTGCTTACCCAGCTTTTTGTTGAGCTGCACGATGAGGTTGTTGGCCAATACTGGTATATCCTCTATACGCTCTCGCAGTGCAGGCACTCGAATAGGAAAAACGTTTAAACGATAATATAAATCCATTCTAAACCCTCCCTCTTCGACCATTTTCCATAAATCTCTGTTGGTCGCCGCGACTATTCGTATATCTACTTGGATCGACTTACTTCCCCCTACACGCTCAAACTCTCGCTCTTGTAGTACCCGTAATAACTTGCTTTGCGCTTCTAGCGGTAACTCACCAATTTCATCTAAAAATATGGTCCCTTTATCCGCCAACTCAAAACGTCCTTTACGTCTTTCATTCGCTCCAGTAAATGCACCTTTTTCATGTCCAAACAACTCAGATTCGATCAAAGTTGGTGAAAAAGCTGCGCAATTTACTTTAACGAAAGGTTGCGATGAACGCTCACTAAGGCGGTGCAGATTTCTGGCAACAAGCTCTTTACCCGTGCCATTTTCCCCTAAAACCAATACCGTACTGTCGGTCTGACTAACCAGTTCTAGCTGCGCCAACATGGCCTGAAATATTGCGCTACTGCCCACTAAACCCGAGTCTTGCCAATTTTCATTTAATGTTTCTAGCAGGTAGGCATTTTCATCTTTAAGTTGCTCAGTAAGTACTTGAACTTTATTCAGCGCCTCTCTTAGGGCATTTTCAGTTTTGTGCTGTTGCGATACATCGCGAAATATCGCGACTGCACCGATAATTTGCTGCTCTTTAAAAATTGGCGTAGAGGTGTATTCCACAGGAAAACAACTTCCATCTTTACGCCAGAACACCTCATTGGTTACCTGTCGTGTTTTACCATCAAACATTGTTTTGTAGATGTTACATTCATCAGCAGGATACTCACTCCCATCTGCATGACTATGATGATGGTACTGATGTATTTTTTCCCCCAAAAGCTCATCACTTTGCCACCCAGTCATACGCTCTGCGGCCGGGTTTACAAAAACAGCGTTGCCAGAAAGGTCAAAACCATAGATCCCCTCTCCAACCGCATTCAATAATAATTTAGGGTCCGCCAAAAAGTGTTTGATAATAGACATAGCAATCCTCGCGATATTTCGCGAGCATTATATAACCATAGCTTTTTATTGTCAGCCATGAGTTTTGCTTAATAATCAGCATCGTCACAACAAATATGCATTTTTCACCCATGAAAGTGTAAAATGAGAGAAAGCTTATAACTTGAGTAACTGCGTGGACAAATCAACTTATATTCCCAGCGCGTTTCTGGACGACATAAAAACCTACTTACCAGATCACCTTAGCATCGAAGACTTTATAGATAAGTGCCAGTCTCCTTTACGCCGAGCAGTCAGAGTCAATACCCTAAAAATGTCTATCACGGAATTCTTAACCTACTGCGAAAAAAGTGATTGGCAGGCAGAGCCGATCCCTTGGTGTGAGGAAGGGTTTTGGATATCAAGAAGTGAACAAGAAGAAACTAATCTTGCTATCGGCAACACAGATATCCATTTAAGTGGCTGCATCTATGTCCAAGAAGCAAGTTCTATGTTGCCGCCAACAGCACTTAAATCGACTATCTGCAGTGATGATATTAATTTGGATATGGCGTCAGCACCGGGTTCGAAAACTTCGCAACTCGCAGCTTATATGGATGGACGCGGCGTACTAATCGCTAATGAGCTATCGTCATCTCGACTCAAAGCGCTTGCAGCAAATATGAAACGTATGGGCATACGAAATGTTGCGTTGTCTCACTTTGACGGCTGTATCTTTGGCGATTATATGCATGAATGTTTTGATAACATCTTACTTGATGCACCATGCTCTGGAGAAGGCACTGTTAGAAAGGACCCTAATGCCCTTAAAAACTGGTCAATTGAGTCTAATGTTGAAATAGCACAAGTGCAGAAGCAACTGATAGACAGCGCATTTCAAGCCTTAAAGCCAGGTGGTACCTTAGTATATTCAACTTGCACATTAACACCATTGGAAAATCAGCAAGTATGCCAACACCTCATTGATAATTACCCTCAAGCAGTAGCAGTCGAAAACCTATCGACTTTATTTGAGGGTGCTGAAAAAGCAACAACGTCCGAAGGGTACTTGCATGTGTGGCCTCAGCTATATGATAGCGAAGGGTTTTTCATTGCTCGATTTAAGAAGCTACACTCTGTTGCCGTTAAAAACCCAAAACAGAAAAAAGGCGCTTTCCCTTTTGAAGAACTAGACAAGAAAACCACTCAACTATTGTTATCCGTACTAAAAAAGCAGTTTGGTATTGCCCAACTTGACGGTAAGTTGATGCAGCGCGATAAAGAGGTGTGGTTATTTCCTGACAACTTTGAAGCAATCCAAGATAAGATCAAATATTCTCGCATAGGAATTTTAATCGGTACTACCCATAAAAACGGGGTAAGATTAGAGCATGAGTTTGCCACTACTTTCGGTCACTTAGCGTCTAAAAACACTTTAGCACTAACAAAAGAGCAAGCAAAAGATTACTTTAATGGCAAGGATATACGCCTAGATGAAGTTACCAAACTAACGGGAGAGGTGATCCTCACGCTATGTGGCAGTGCCATCGGGTTAGGAAAATGGCAAAAGAATAAAGTTAAAAACAGTTTGCCTCGGGATTTAATTAAAGACGGCCTGTTGATAACTTGGGTATAACCTGAATATACCCTTTTGATATTTTTAAGACCAATTATGAATATAAAGAACAACTCTTTGTTTTATATAAACTTAATAAATGATTCATTTATTTGTAAAAAGAATGAAAGGTTAACTAAACTTAACAGTACTTTCTACTTCTCCCTACAGTCTTAGAAGGTGTTTTTAGTTAGCGCACGGCTCAATCTTGAGCCTTTCCCTAGGCCCAGAACTTAGCAGGTAAGTTTCTGGGCGTTTTTTTTTATCAGTTAACCAGAGGCTAGTTAGGTCAACATTTCGAGTTCTGTGATGATCTGCATCGCTGCTTCATTACTGTCACCGCACACATCTTCCATGGCCTTAAATTGCAAACACACCTGTGGGCGCTCTGGCTGGTTAAACAGTTTACACAGATTATTTTCATCTAGTTGAATACACCGCTCCCCAGCAGCTTTACCATTTGGCATACCGGGAATGGGTGTTGAAATACTTGGTGCTATACAACAAATCACGTACCTTTGTTTTTTATAATTAGAAGTACCCTAACCCTATGAAAGTTGATAACTGATATTTTTCTAAAATTTCGAAATTTACACCTCGCTTTCGTGAAAAATCCATATTTCTCCACGTCATATTTCTAAATATGTAGCCTGGCAATACGATCTCACACTTTATTTTTCTGGAATTTACTTCACCCTGTTTACTTCACCCGTTCTCAAGTACGTGACATCACCAGCCCAAACTTGATTTGCTGCTACTGGATTGAAGCCTTTATTCAATAAGTTATCAGCTACGCTATCACTGTGTTTGCGCTTCGTCGTCACCTTATAAGCAACCCGTTGTGTCACGGTTAAGCTAAGCTTTTTCATGAGCTGTTGAACTCCATAATTACTCACCTGAAAGCCCTTTTTGCATAACCGTTTCTTTAACTCTCGGTAACCCAAGCTATTTCGACTGCTTTTAAAATAGCTTTGGCTCTTCGATATAGATTAAGCTGCTCAGGTGCAATGCGCTTCACAAGCCTATTCAGCCAAGCATAATAAGCACTGCGACTCACTCCTATTACTCTGCAAAGCTGCGTAACAGGAAATATCGACGAGAGTTGTTTTATCGTTTTAAACGCTATTTGGTTTCCTTTAGCAAGAGGCTATTGCATAGCGCACGACTAGCATATTTTAAGGACTTTCTTTTCCATCCTAAGCTCTTTATTTTCCTTACGAAGTTTCAACAACTCAGCTCGCTCATCAGCATTTAAGCTTGTTCCAGATTGCTCTGCTTCTAAATTTGGCTTTCCAGTTGTATAGTGTTTCTGGTGTACCCCCCAGTTTATCCGAAATCGATACTAGCGCAGCCCACAGTGAGGAAAACTCATGCTGTTGAGTAATAACAAGCCCAACTGCTCGTTCACGAAATTCTGATGTATAGCGATTTGATTTTTTCATAGTTCCAGTTTTTCAAGTTATTGAGTCTCTGGTAAACTCGGGGCGATCCAGTTCACTGCACGCTTACACACTTCCCCTCTATCGCACCCGCAAAACATAAGCCTATATGCAATGTGCCGACAGGATATCGGCCACTCGCATAGGGATGTACCTTACAAGCTGATTACACTATATCGGCTAAGGATTTAAGGAGTCAGTGTTATTACTCCTAATTTTACTTGACAACTAAGAATTACACTATTCGAGACCCTAAGAATGAAAAGAGATATTATTTAACAAATCTGAGCGAATACGCTGTTTCAGCAACTCTCTTGGCTAATAAATCAGAGATATCGATAAAGTTCTTATCAAATTTATCTAGCGGTAACAATGGCAAATCTGTACAAGCCAAGATCAAAAAATCTGAATTAAGCTCATCAATAATAGCTTGAAACATTTCAAAAGCTAAATCGTCTTCACCACCATGTAGTTTTATATGCTTGACTAGATCATCCATTTTTCTTAGTGGAGGAGTTTCTATAAGTTTACTCATTGAAACCTCTCTAAAAGGTGAGTAGGCACCAAAATCAATGACCTTGCTAATTGATAGCATTGCAACTGAGCTGTGTTTGTCAGTAATACTTTCTACTACATCAATGACAGAAATAAACTCGAACTGATATTTTTTTTCCTTTATTTTTGAGGAAAAGTAATGCAAAACATTGCATGCTATACAAACGACATCGACCTTATGATTAAGTGTATTTAGTGATTTTTCTAAGCTTAACCACAACCTTTCTTCATTATTACTAATATCAATCGCATAGCCGAGTTCAGGGAGTGAATACATAAGTACTTCAGGTGAGCTTAGATCCCCTGCATATTCGTTTCCCCACAACTCCTTATTATGATGTAGTATTTTAGAAAAAAGGTCCAATCCAGCATCTGGTCCTGCTCCAGTTATAATACCAATTCGTCCTTTACCAAAAACCATTTAAACTCCAAAAAGCTAACTATATTTAAAAAAAGACTTAATCTGCTTAAATACATGATTAAGTGAAGACTCAAAAAAAATAATTACGAGACTCGACGATATTAAAAAAAATGAAATAAAAACACTGCCTGAAAAAGTTTCTCCTAAAAGTATTGAGGATGAGAAAAGAGCAAAAAATGGAATAAGTAAATTGAAAGGAGCTACTGTGCTGACTGGATAGATAGACAACAATCTACCCCAGAGTATAAATGCCAACACTGTTGCAATAATAGAGGTATAATAAACCGAAAAAACACCAACAGCATCAATATTGATTAGTGATTGAATTTGTTGAGACTCATAGAAATAAGACAAAATTAATAATGGAATAGGAGGAATAATACTTGACCAAACCATGAGAGGGAAAAGCTCCAAAGAGCCACCAGATTTTTTAATAATCACAGTACAAAGAGCATTAAAGAAAGAAGCGAGAACCACAATCAAGAATCCAATAAAGGAAGCCTTATAATCTCCATCTATAGCAATTAACAATATACCAATAGAACCCACTAAGAGGGCTATAAACTGTGTTAAGCTGAACACTTCTTTGAAAAAAAAACACGACAATAGTACTGAAAAAAGTACCGTACTCTGAAGTATTAATGATGATAACCCTGATGGAACCCCCGAGTATATCCCTAAATAAATTAGGGAAAAAGTACAAGTATAACTAATCCCTAAAAAGCAAACATAATGAAATCCAACATTGGGCCTTTTTACAAAAAATACCAGTGGAAACACAACGGTTATGAATCGAATTGCGACATTAAAAATGGGGGGGAAATCACTAAGCCCTATTTCAACTATAGAAAAACCTACTCCCCATATCAATGCAACAAAAATTGCAGTTAATGCGTGGTTAAGCGTCAATTGAAACCTCACGAATACATGATAACTTTTCAAAAACTGCGTCCGGATCGAAGTAATTTTTGAGCTCAACATCGTAATTTAAATGCTTAAAACTACTTCCCATTAATTTATATTTCCCAGTAAAGTAAACTCTATTATCGATAATCTCTCTGATTGCTTCACACAACGCATCTATATCTTCAATTGTCGAGTAGAGGCCTAGACTTGCTCGAACCATCCCTTGGTATAACTCAACTTCATCTTCATTATCAATTTCCCATAACTCATCAAGTAAACATTCCCTGACATAAGGGTGTGCGCAGAAACATTCATTTCTCACAGCAATTCCAAAGTAATCATTTAAAATTAATGATAGTAACTGATGGGGAACATTTTTAAGGTTAAAGCTAATAGCACTGATTCGCATTGATGTATCTTTATCAGCATAAATATTGACACCAGGTATAGATCTTAAGCTTTTAATCATATAATTTGTGAGGTAAATCTCTTTTTCATATATATTATTTATTCCTATCTTATCTAGAAATTTAAATACATTCGCTAATTTAAAAATCCCAGATATATTTAAGGTTCCAGCATGCTCTTTATCAAAATCATCTTCTGAGACAATATAATCACTTTTTGAAACAGTACTTACCATTCCTCCGCCATAGAACTCTGGCTTCATTCTTCTTAGTAAATCATTGCGTCCAAGTAATACTCCAGGTGACCCTGGAGCATATGCTTTATGTCCAGAAAAGACAAAGAAATCAATACTTCTCTTTGGATTGACTTGACTCATTACTATTGGCATGTGGGCTGCGACTTGAGCTCCATCAACAATGATATATGCCCCATGTTCGTGCGCAATTTCCGCAATATCATAAATTTCATTTAAATGACCTGATACGTTACTTGCGGCAGTTATGGCAACATACTTTATCTGTCCGTTATTTTTCTCAAAAATTTCTCTTACAGTATCAATTTCTACTCCTACAAACTCACCGGTCTTATCAAAAACGGGGATTGTTAGAACTTCTTTACTATTTACTCTATGTGGCAAATCATTGGAATGATGCTCCATCATTGAAATCAATACTTTTTGCTTTTCCATATCTAAGCTTGCTAGCCCTCTAGCTAACCTATTAATTGGTGATGTGGCCCCCCCTCCAAGATAAACAACGCTATAGTCCTCATTACACCCGAAAAAAGATTTAAGAACATTGGAAGACCAAGAGACGATTTCTGTGCTAATTTGTGCAGATAAATGCACTGTAGAATGTGTATTAGAATAATATTTTAAAAATTCGTTTACTGCCGCTTGCGCTGGTTTTAACGCAAGTGTTGAAGCAGCTGAGTCCAAATAAACTCTAGTAACAGATTCTCCATTTGCGTTTGTAAATTTAAAGTTAGTTCCGTAAAAAAAATCCTTCATATCTATTCCTTGGTTATTCACTTTTAGACGTTTCTTCTAAATGACAATAATCATCGTCGCAGAAGAAGTTTATAAACTGGCTATTGGAACCAAAAACTTTTTCAAAAACATAGATACCAAGTTCAATCCTTTCAATATAAATATCATTGAAGAAATTAATAAAGAAATGACTCTCAAAACTAGAGTAAATTGATTTGAAAAGTGTAGCTAATATAAGGTTGCACTTAGGGTTACTCCCTTCCCTCATAACCAACGGTGCATTATTAGGCCCATCAATTGCATAGGCTTTTTTATCGATAGTAATATCACAGAACTCATTATCCACACATCTAATTAAAGTACTATCATTGCTGTCATACATTTTCACTAAATCAGGGTTGGCCTTGCTTGATTTAGATAAATATTTCAGAGCTTTATTTCTAGTTGAGCTTTCAAAAACGACCTCTATATCTGAACAGCTTAGGCCAGCGTTTTCCAATATAACTTTATAGTTACTTGGAATACTAAAATCTTTTTTAATAGAAGCCCGTTCATTAGGTGATATTCCTATATCATTAACCCATAGATATAACCTGGAAACAACACCATCAATTTTTAATTTCTTATGAAATTCGACTCCTGATTTAAATGACAACTCTTCAGATTCTGAAAAATTTGATAAATCAGATAACTCAGTAGAAATACAATAATGCCCTGCCAAAATCGCCACACGCTTTTCATTAAAGTTAAATAAATCAACACTATCAAAATACCTGTTATCAACTCTATTACCCTCACAACTTGAAGAACTCATCATCAAACCCCATTAAATTTTTTCTACAAACGCTACGTATGAGCCTTTCTCATAATTCAGATTAGTTATTTTACACTTCCCTTTTGAGCAGAACCTTTCCAAATCCAGCTTGGTATTTTCATCGTCAAATATAATTTTAACTTTCTCTCCGCTCGCCATATTTTTTAATTCCCTCTTAGTCAACATAAGAGGAATAGGACATGACTTACCCTTCAATTCCAATAAAACATCGAAAATCATCTATATTTACCCAATATTATTTATATATTTTCTCGTTACTCTTTGATGTAGCCTTGTTATTAATTCATAACAGAGTAAATTGGACCAATCAGCAACTTCAGACAATAAAATATTTTCTCCCCAGATTTCTGCAAAATCGCCTATGGTTGTAGTGGGAATGTCTGTAATATCAATAGCCATCATATCCATAGAAACAGCCCCTATTACCCGCGCTCTTTTTTTATTTATGTAAACAAATGCATCTCCTTTTGAGAACCGAGGATAGCCATCAGCATAACCAATACCAAGTATTGCAACGCGCGCCCCCCGTTCAGCTTTCCAATGTCCGCCATAACCAATAGTCTGACCTTTTGCAACTTTTTGAATAGATATCACCTTACATGAAAGTGTCATAACAGGTTTGAGATCAAGACTTCTCGCTGTTATCTTTTTGAAAGGTGAGCAACCATAAATACTCAATCCAGGTCGACACCAATCTTGCTGGTACCTTTGTTCACTAAACAAAGCTGCACTATTTGCTAAACTTATTTGTATATTTAGCGACTTCGATATTGACTTTAACTTCTCTAGTTGTTGAAGATTTGACATATGCTCTGGTTCATCTGCACAGGCCATATGCGACATTAGTACCGGCACTTCTGCTTTACCTGAACCTCTCAATGAATCCAATGCTGCTGTGACTTCATCAGCAGAGAAGCCAAGTCTATTCAACCCAGTGTTTACTTTTAACCAGCAATTTATTCGACCAGTGAGATCTGCATTCTTTATGCTTTGGATCTGGTAAAAACTATGTACAACAACCCAAAACTTATAGATTTGTGCTAATTTTGCCTCTTCAGAACTGAATATACCTTGCAATATTAAAATGGGGCTTGCAATACCACCTTCACGCAGTGCTACAGCTTCTTCTAGGGAAGCAACTGCATAACCGTGAACCTTACCTTCTAAAGCTTTTGCTATCACTAAGGAACCATGCCCATATGCATCAGCCTTAACAACTGCAATAATTTTACTTTGTTGGGCAACACTGGATATGACCTCAATATTATTTCCGATAGCATCAAGATCTATTGTCGCTAAACTTCCTACACTACACCTTTGCATATTGCCCCCACCAAAAACTAAAACCACAACTTAATTATCACCAAGCATCGAAAGTTTCTTAATATCTAGTTTTCCATTCTTGTTAACAGGAAAAAAATCAACAATATTAATCTTATCTGGAATCATATAATGCGGTAACAACTCAGAAATTTTACTTTTTATTTCACCGGCAGATAGTTTATTATTAGGTTTTACATATGCTGCTAAAAGCCTATTTTCATAATTATCACCTTCGACCGTAATGTGACTAGAATCAACCTTTTCTAAACTATTTATGGCGTTTTCAATTTCACCTTTTTCGATTCTAAAGCCCCTAAGCTTTATTTGATCATCCTTTCGACCCAAAAATATCAAATTCCCAGAAAAATCCATTAAACCCAGATCTCCAGTCCTATAAACTCGACGTTCATCAAGAATATTAAAAAATGACTCGTTAGATTTCTTTAGATTGTTAAGATAACCATTTGCAACCCTATTACCACCAATATATATCTCACCGATGACTCCCTTTGGCACGACATTAAAATCCTTATCTAATATATAAAGATCAGTGTCCTTAATCGCCTTTCCAATCGGAATTTTTTTCCAACTTTTATCGAATTCACTTATTAGGAAATGACTAGAGAAAGTTGTACACTCAGTAGGTCCATAAATATTTGTAATTTTAGTATCAACAAATTTTAATGTAGCTCGTTTAACATGATAAAGAGAAGCCTCTTCCCCTCCAAAAAGAACATGATCAAGTTTATTTAGTATTTCACTTCCTTGATCTACTAAAAAGTTAAACATAGTTGCTGTAAAGAACATTGAGTTTACAGAATGCTCTGAAACTAATTCATAAACTCTTTTTTCATAGATTCTTTGTTTATCATATATTACACAAACACCACCATTTAATATTGGATACCATATTTCAAATGTTGCAGCATCAAAAGAGTATGGTGCGATATGTAAAGTTTTTACTTTACCCTTAATATTTAGGTAATTTTGATTCTGGGTTAAACCAAGAACACCGCTCTGATTAACCACAACTGCCTTAGGCTTTCCCGAAGTACCTGAAGTATAATTTATATAAGATGGTGAACAAGGTGATTGCTCACTATCAATTGAATATTCAAAACTACCGTCTGTACACAACAAATTGTCTAAATCAATATATTTAATTCCAAACTCATTCCTTAACTGGCTATCTTTCTTAGTTAATATTAGTTCTACACCTGCATCATCAAGTATATATTTCAATCTCTCAACTGGCATCTTTGAATCAAGAGGTAAATACGCATTACCAGATTTTAGAATAGCAAGCATTGCTATTATTTCTTCAAAAGACTTAGGAATATCCAGTGCAACAATTGAATTATTATCAAGATTAAATAGATCTATATTATCAGCAAGAAGGTTGGAATAATTATCAAGTTCTTTGTATGAAAGAGCCTTACCATTATATATAAGAGCTGTACAAGATCCATATTTATCTACAACATCAGAAAAGCACTCTGCAATATTTTTAAAAGAACAACCAGTATCCTCACCATTTATTACAGAGCTTAATGTTGAATCAACCTCTTTAAAAAAACTTGATGTATTTAAACCACAAAACTTTAAATAACTCTTAAAAAATGATTTAAAATGCAAACCTGGTTGGTTTCTAGAATTTACTCTCAATATGAATACAGTCTCTACTTCACCAACATCAACAGAAAGCTCAACCTCATTATCGTTTAAATTTAAGCCAGAATGAGAACCAAAGCAAAAATAAAGTTTCAGCGGGCAATTATCGGGTGAGTGAAAATTATTAGAAGAATCACTCGTTAGACGATCAATATCACCTACATTATAAAATGAATCATCAAAAAAACCTTTATTATAGTTAAAAAGACCACATAAACTAACACCACCTTTATCAAATATAAAATATGGAAAAACCACTTCATCACTATAAGAATAAAAACTCAAATTATAGGACAAAGCCTTTCTAAAAAAATCAAATTGTGATTTATAGTTTTCACATTCAAAATCACCAGTCTCAACCTTAAATTCTAACTTATATGTATCTTTATTTATGTTTTCAGACAAGTTAATCACTCCAAAACTAATCCCTACTGATTTTCATAGACTCAGATATTATAATCTCAAAAACCTCATCTCTACTTAAACCACTTTCTTTTGCAGAATCTAAGAAAATACTCGCATAAGTCATACCTGGAATAGTATTAATCTCGAGTAGGAAAGGCTTTTTACTACTTTCGCAATATATTAAATCAACCCGCCCATAAACTTGACCACCTATTGATTTAAAGGCATCCAATGCGACTTGACCAATATTTTCAATTTCTTTACTAGAAAGATCTGGACTTAAAACTCTTTTAGTTTCTCCAGAATTGAATTTAGATTCATAGTCAAATACTTTATTCTCAGGAATTATTTCAACTGGGCCTAAGTACCTATCATTTAATATAGGTATAGTAAACTCTCTACCTTTAATATAACTTTCTAAAATTATAGTTTCTGAGTATTCCATTGCTTTTTCTATTGCCAAGAAAATAGCATCTTTGCTTTCTACAAGACTAAGACCAAAACTACATCCATCTCTATTTGGCTTAACAATTAAAGGTAAACCAAGCTGCATAATATCGTCTAAATTTAATTGTTTATTCTTCTCAATTACTAAGAAATCAGGGGTAGAAAGCCCGTTATATTTCCATATCATTTTTGCTAAGTGTTTTTCCATAGCAATTGCTGAAGCTGCAACCCCGCATCCGGAATAAGGGATACCAATTGAACTCAAAACAGCCTGTGCAACACCATCTTCACCGCCTTTACCATGAAGAGCTATAAACGCAAAATCCCACTCATTTTTTTTTAATTCTGTTAATTTTGTTTTCTGAGTATCGATCATATGCGCATCATGCCCCATTGCTAAAAGGGCCTTTAATGAGCTCTCTGCAGTTTGCAAAGACACCTCTCTTTCGGTAGAGTTTCCACCACATAAAATTGCTATTTTCACTTACGTTACCTTACTTTATTCTGATAAAAAACATTATTTAACACTGTAAATAATTTGCTAACATCATCATCTATAAAAAAATGCTTTCCTGAAAAACTGTGATATTCGACATCATTAAAAAAATTTGACCAACCTTTAATGTCCGATTCAGAAACAATTACATCTTTATCGCCATATAAAACTGTCGAATTTACGTCAATTTTTTGAAATAGATCTCGTTCAATTTTCCATTCTGCTAACTTAAAATCTGCACGCAATGATTTAGAAAAAACCTTATAAATAGTCTCATCAAAAGCAAACTCCGGTTTGGTTGCTCCAATCTTTATTAGTGCTCGCTTAAAGTCATCATCAGACTTTAAGAATAGACCTTCATATAAGTAGGGTAAATCAGGTGCCCTACAGCCCGAAGAAATGAAATGGTTTATATTTAAGCCACTCTCATAGAATCTATATACTAATTGGTATCCAATTAACGCCCCTAAGCTATGGCCAAATATTATTGTTTTTTTATTAGTCAAAACACTTATCTCATTGACAAGAATATCCACAAGTTTGCGCATATTTGAAATGGGCTTTTCCTTTATCCTTCCAAATCTCCCAGGAAGGTAAACAGGAAACATACTCACAAACTCAGGTAAATATTCGGCCCATTTATAAAAAATCTGTGGACCACCACCAGCATAGGGTATACAAATTAAGTTGATTTCACTATCAGACCGCATAAAGCGGTCTTCATACCATAATGACTTTGGCATTAAACAACCTGTTCTTTTTCAGTTACTATCTCAATTAAAAAGTCAAGTGTAGAATTGTCAAAAAAATCTTCCATATCAATATCCAAACCAAATTCTTCATTAACCTTTTGTACAAGTTTCATCGCTAATAATGAATTTCCAGATAAATCAAAAAAGTCAACTGACGAGTCACATTCTTGAATACTTAAGCTATCTAACCAAATTTTTCTTAAAACTTCTAACTTACTCATAGTAATTCACTCCTTTTACAACCAAATATTTCAAACATACCAAGTGAAGGGTGGTACATATGTGACACCATATACCCTTCAAATAAATAACTCTCAAATGGCTTTGTTAAAACCAAAGCTCCTTTATTTTTCATTTCTTTATGTGTTTTATAGAAATCATTCACCCTAAAACAAATGTGGTAAATACAACAGTCTTCATTTTTCAACACTTCATCTATAGGGCTTCTCTTTGAAATATCGAGAGATTCCACTAACTCCAATACATCGCCCTTAGAATTTTTCATTTTAGTGGCGTATATATTAAGCGGAACAATTTCTTTTTTATAAATTACAGTTTCAAAGCCGAGCAGAGAAAATAACTTCAATGTAGAGTCAGTGTTTCTTGTTGCATAAGCAACATGATCCACACCAAACTCTTCTGCTATTAGCGCGGAAATATCTTCACTCATATATTAAAAACCCTTAACTTTACTAATGACAATTAGTGGTACAAATATAAAAAAACAGCCAATAGAAAACATCCAATCAACATTCTCTCCAAAATATAAAAAACCGAGAATAGCAGACCAAACCAATCCTAAGTATTCAAAACTTGCAATTCTTGATGGCTCGCAAACTTTATATAGATAAAGATTAACAAGACTAAATAATAAAGTTAAAAGTGAAACGATAACTGCCAATCCAAAATGTTCCGCATTGATTTCAAAACCCGAAAAGTACAATAAAACTAGCGATGGTGGTAAAGCCCATAAATAATAATACGTTAAAGATTGCAGATAACTACAATCATTTGGTATTTTCTTTATAATAAGGTTGCTACCTGCTACCGATACAGCTGACACCAACGCACTGAACATTGAATATTCAAGATCATTTGGTTTTACAATAATCAAAACGCCACAAAAACCAATAAAAACACTTATAATTACACTTTTACCGACCCTAACTTTTAACAAAAACAAACTTATTAAAACAACAAAAATTGGGGATGAATAAAAAACTGCTGTCGCTGTTGCTATTGGCAGATTCTGAATTGCGTAAACAGAAGAAAGTCCTGCTAAATAGCCAAGCTGTGCTCTTATTAGATGCAACCACCACAAATCATTATTAACTTTGTTTTTTTTAACTTCGCTCCAAAAAAAAACAGGAAGAAGAATTGTCAAGGAAAATAAAACCCTAACAAAAATAAATTGGAAAACATCAAGCTCGCCTTCAAATTTAATAAAAAAGCCAGGTAAAACAGATGTAAAGCTTGCAATAAAGAGAAGGAAAACAATCGTCAAGCTAAAATTATTACTTGCTTTTAATTCCATTAAAAAACCTGTATACATTTTCTTTCAGCTGCTCCAACAAATTAAAAGCAACTGAAATATACTATTAATTAGAAAGTATTGTGACCAAACTTATCTTCACCAGAGACAAGAACACATTTATGTTTATTTAAAGAAGCCCCACCTCCAAATTCGTTAAGCCCTTTTGAATATGGGTATACTTTTACAGATGTAGGTAAATATCTAGTCGCATAACCCAATCTCATAGCATTAGTTTTACCTGAATGAGGATGTGATGCATGCATTAATGTAGACCAAAAAATAATAAATTGACCTGCCTTCATAACCATAGATTCTGCTTTAGACTCATCAGGTTTCCAATTTGGGTCTATTTGAAGTTGCCGATAGTCATACCCAAAGAAACCTCTTTTAATACCGTCTTTTTCTTCTTGGTTTATACTATTTTCATCATAGTCAATTACTTTACTTTCATCATATTTTAACTCCCTATGTGTCTCAGGAATAAACTGTAAACACCCATTTTCAATTGTAGAATCTGTTAAAGCAGCCCATACCGTTATAGTACCGCCAAAATCAGAGCCGTCAGGCCATTCTATTTGTGGCTTTTTATCACCTGCAACACCTGAAAAATTTGATGCTTGATGCCAATCGGTACCTTCATCACCAGGGTATTTTGGAAAGAACTCTGTTCGCCAAACTAATAAATCTCTACCTAATATACTTTCGACTCTATCAACAATCTCTGGCCGATGAATATGCTTATCCAGGAAGTCAACATCTAAATGTCGATCATAATTCGCTAAATTTGTGCTTCCAGAAATACTATTATCATTGGCATAAGCTGCTTCTTTAGTGTTAAATAGCTTTTTTCTAAGAGCTTTAAACTCTGCGGCTATTTCCTCAGAGTCATATAAATCAAACGGACCTATAAAACCTTGCTTTTCAAACTTACTTAACTCCTCATCAGTTAATCTATAATTTTTATTTGAATCAACTCTTCTCATTTTAACTCCTCCATTTATTAAAAGCATTAATCCGCCTCCCTTTATAGGAACAACATTTCACACACTACTTTAAATATGCAGTTTCCACAAGCTATAAAAAAAATCAATTATTTAAATTTTAATAATTATAAAAATCAAATTAATCCAAATGTAGACAACAATAAAGAGGCTGGGCGGGATCATACTTCGCGCACTTCTTAACCAAACCGTATTCGAGCATGAAATCTGGGGGCGAAAATTCCGGAAAACACATATTTTAGTTTAATAAACAAACAACGCGCCTTCAAAGTGAACGATTAAGTTAGTGAGATCCCACTCAGGACTAAGAAATGACACTTATAACAAACTAATAAGCAATACTTTAGGATGGCAAAATATGTCGATTAGTACGAACTATCCTTAAATAGTTAACAAAAATGATTACCCCTTTAAAAGACCGAAATTTCTCCTAAACATGGCGATACATCATCTCTCAAGTATTTTTTACACTCGGTGTAGTTACTTAAAAGTTTTAGAAAGTCACTTAATTTCATGGTCAAGTGATATGGATTTTTAAGTGCACAATAAATACAAACCCAAAAGAAAATTACAAAATATTTATAAAAAACCCTTAAAATTAACAGATAACTTACAACTCAAATTAATAATACGCATGAAAAAATTAAAATTAGGGCTGATTGTCCACTCCACCCGTTAGTGAGACACCTGTGAGCTAGAGTTTCCAATTTTGCTCGGTAAGCTGCGGGCGGCAGGTCACCAAGGCTTTCATGTGTGCGTTCTTCGTTGTAATCCAATCGCCAGAACCACGCCATTTCTTTTACTTAATTGATACTTTCAAACAAGTCAGCATCTAAAAATTCTCGTCTAAATGATCCATTAAACCGCTCAACAAACCCGTTTTGCTGTGGCTTTCCAGGCTTGATATAAACTAATTCGATGTTATGCGCTGCGCACCAATCAGTTAAACGCGCTGAGATTAACTCAGGCCCGTTATCTACTCGAATTTGTTTCAGTAAACCGCGCTCTTCTTTCAATTGTTCAAGTGTTCTAACAACTCGTTCCGCTGGCAGCGAAGTATCTACTTCAATAGCCAAACACTCCCGTGTGCCTTCATCAACAATATTGAGCGTTCTGAATCGTTTTCCGCAGTATAAAGAATCATGCATAAAATCTAAGCCCCATTGGTGATTAGCTTGAGCTATTACTTCTAATGGCTGTGCGACTCGTTTTGGCAAGACGTGTTTCACTCTACGCTTTAGTTTAAACCCATTTGACAATACACCAGATAAACACGCTTATGGTTAAACGGATACCCTTTAAAACGAAGACGACCATAGCATTTCCAGAACCTTGCTCTGGGAGACTTTTTTAACTCTGCATTGATGGCATCAATGACAGCTGCGTCAGACTTTCGCCAGTCTCGTTCTGGCCGGTAATAGGTAGCGCGACCAATACCGACAAACTTACACGCTTTTACAATACTTAAACCCGCCTGAACCAGTTCGCTGGCGCAACTTCGCTTCTGCGCTGTCACCAAACCTTTTTTGCGAATAGCTCCTTTATCGCATGGTTTTCCAGGCTCACGTCAGCGTACATCTTTTTAAGCTTGGCATTTTCTTCTTCAAGCTCTTTTAGACGCTTAACATCTGACGCTTCCATACCACCATATTTGGCTTTCCAGTTGTAGTATGTGGCGCTGCTGACCCCATGCTTGCGGCATACTTCTTCAACTTTCATATCTGCATCTGTTTCTTTGAGCACAGCTATGATCTGAGATTCTGTAAAACGTGACTTTTTCATCGTTGTCTCCTGATTTTGATATTACAGAAAACTCTAATTAAACATGTCTCATGTTAAGGGAAGTGGACAGATCTGTCTCCCGCAGCTTACCGAGCAAAATTGGAAAACTTTAGTTTACGTGTAGGTCCGCTTCTGGCAGAAATGGTTGTAGTGGTCAACTAATTCCGGACAGTGAATTAAGTTTTTCTTCTGCTACTGCTGGAGCTTGCATATCGTTATGACTATGAGGCCTTCTCCAGTTGTAATAGTTCATCAAGTAAAAGCTAACGCCTTGTTCAGCTTCTTTAAATGAACTGTAGCCTGTACTTGGAAGCCATTCCGTTTTGAGACTTCTAAATAAACGCTCCATCGGGGCATTGTCCCAACAATTTCCTCTGCGGCTCATACTTTGTGTTATTTGATATCGCCATAGTCTTTGTCTAAATTTGATTGAGCTGTACTGACTGCCTTGGTCAGAATGGAACATAACTCCCCTAGGTTTGCCTCTTTGTTCATATGCTCTATCTAATGCTTTGATAGTTAATGCTGTATTTGGCTTTTCTGACATCGCCCAACCGACAACTCGCCGCGCGCATAAATCAATAACTACTGCTAAGTATGACCACTTCTGACCAGTCCAAATATACGTAATATCTCCACACCACACTTGATTTGGATTTTGCACATCGAACTCTCTATTTAACGAGTTTGGTATATCAGGGCGTTCATTCACGGCTACTTTATAAACGTGTGGTCCTGGTTGTTTCGACACAAGGTGCATATCACGCATTATCCGCCTGACCTTGAATAAACCTGCCTCAATCTTTAAATCTGCAAGCATTGCTAAGAGTGTACGACTACCCGCAGCGCCTCGACTGAGATTAAAGCAAGCGTTTAGTTGAGCTCTCAGCTTAACATCATTGACGTCAATGATGTTACGACGTCTTTTATAGTCATAAAAACTTGAACGAGCAATATCAAAGACGTTACAGACCATTTCTACCGGTTCGTGCTCACTTAATTGGTCTATTAACGAATATTGTTCATTTCTTCTGACATTAAGAGAGCTGTAGCCTTTTTTAGTATCGATTTTTCTCGCTCTAAGCGATTGATCCTGGCTTCAAGCTCTTGAATCTTTTGCTGTTCAGGGGTCAACGCTTTAGACGTAGGCGTTTCACCGCTTCGTTCACGCTCAAGCTGTTGTACCCAGCGCCTTAAGGCGGTTTCACCAATATCCAAAGAGTGGCATGCATCTTGGTGGGAGTAGCCTTTATCTAAAACTAAACAAGCTGCTTCAAGTTTGAATTCTTTACTAAATGTTCGACGTTTTCTTGCCATTGGACACCTCTAGTTGAGTGGTAATGATACCACCTAAAATAGTGTCCGGGTTTATTGAACCACAACAGGTCCTGTCCTGTATGGCAATCAATGATGAGCTTATATTGGAGTTAAAAAATGACTTGGAGTTTCTCAAATCAATGTCCCTTGATAATGACATTAGCCCTTTTGCAAAAGCTAGGAGGTTAGAGCCTCAAGCTTAATTAAATAATTGTGAGCATGCTCCTTACCGTTGAAACAAATTTCCATATCGCTGTCAAAATCCAAGCATACTTGTGGCCTTTCTGGTTTACCAAACAGTTTACATAGGTTACGATTATCTAGTTGAACACACCTTACACCAGAAGGTTTGCCATTTGGCATGCCTGGGATAGGTGTTGTAATTGATGGTGCCACACAACACGCACCACAGCCTCTGCCATCTCTATCAATACATGGAGATGATTCTACGGTTATGAACATACCATCGGACATAAATTTAAGCACTCAATCTTTGTTAGATTTTAATGTTGAGTATTTTAGTGCATTCTATTCTTGATCTTCAACACATTCAAACTCATCAATAAGCTTCAATGCAAGAAATAGCTGATATCCTCTTTCAGTTTATCTCTCTCGACTCGATATTTTTCTTTGAGGGCAATTTCATGATTGAGCTTACCTCTGAGTCTATAGATATCTTTACTGGAAGGAAGACATTCAGCTCGTTTCAATTCACAAATTTTCTCTTTAAAAGTTTCGTATAAGGGATGTGAATAGTTTAAGGTACCGTTTGATAGCTCAGCTCTTTTTTCTAAAGCACTAACGTTGACCCTTTTTCCCTCTTCAATTAGCTCTTTCAGAGCCTGACGAGCAAGCTTCAAGTTTTCCTCAATCATAGTCGACTTCTTCCCCAAAGAACTCTAATGCCTGCCTATATACCTCTAACTCCAGCCTTAAGAATTCAATACTTGCATCTGGTAATTTTTTCAATTTTGCTTGTTCCAGTAATTCTTTGTACCTCTTAAATCTACTTTCCAGATTGTAATTGATTGTCGATCTGCCACCAAGTTTTCGCAGTTAACATTACATTTAGATGACTGGATCACACCATTGAACTCGCATTTAGTACCGTTCATACAATACATGCCATTTCCAAGCGACATAATTCTCGAACTCCCTCTTTTAGCCATAGATAAAGCCTGTAGTGGTAAAGTTTTTTATTAGGAGCCAAATTCTTTTGCTTCATCAATGCTTGTCCACCACCTCCAAATAGTTGTTCACTTTCTTGGAAAGCTATAGCAAGAGAAGCAGACCTCTCCAAACCTGCTTTATCAAGCTCAGATATAAAAGCCCTTGCAAGGTTTCCTAACGACTTACTATTTGCTGGAGTACCACTGCAATACCAGTCAGTGACTGTTTTATACATGTGTTTAAATTGTACTACCAAATATCTCGTAGAAACGAGTTCTAGTCGATTTAAATGCACAGCAATACTTCTTCTATATTGATGGGAACGAATTGACCATTTACCTCCAACATAAATCACTTTTTCAACTATTACTCTATTAGAAATATTAGGATTTAAAACCCAAAATTCATGCACATCCTTTTCATCTAGAGTGATGTCATTTACATCACTCCAATTAAGATATGAATCTACTTTCCGCTGGGTCTTCATGTGCTTAACTACCTTTGAAGACCTATATTTCCTTGGGTCAGATTTTAAGTAAATTTCATCTAGTTCCCTGCCAGAGACACCAAAAAACTTCTCTGCAATTGGTCTAATCTTTATGAAAATCTTTTTTATATAAGGACCTGCTGCCCAGATTTCGATAGAACCACCCTCTGGGGCATTTTTAAACAGCCTTGTTTTTGCACCTACCCAAGAATTTTCTTCAATCAATGAGCCAAACTTCAGACAATTTGATTCTGATACTCTCATACCAGTCATAGCCTGAATTGCTTCACAACCAATTCGCACTAAGTTATTGTAAAATCAATCAACCACTTCTACTTTGAGATAATATCTGGATAGGCATTGCACCCTGCATCAGTACGATTAAAAAACTGTTTTAGCTCTTCAGCTGTTCTTCGAATTACCATACTGCTCTTAGCACAATGTTTATCATCATAAATTTTAGCCAGACTCTCTTGGTAGTATTTATCCAAGTACATAGCCCAATTTCGACTAGTTTTTTTACTCCTTTCTTCTTAACGTACTTATCAAAATCAAAAATAATTTCACAAATCTTAGACCAATTACTTTCCTCAACATTAAAATGATCAAAAAAATTCATATATGAACTCCAATAATCATTTAAAATACGCATAGGCATACAATATGTCTGATTGCTTTTTCTTGTTGGCCCCCATGAAGTTTCTAGTGACATCCAAAGCAATCTCTACACTTACACCAACTTCATTGATGGCAATATTAAGCAATGAAGTGGCAAAGGTTGCTCTTAGATCATGAGGCTTATGGTTGAAGTTAGCCCTGAAGCAATCAAGGTACTTCTTTTTTAATCGATACCAAGAAGAGTAAAATGCACACTTAGTGTAAGGTCTTCCGAGATTTGACTGGAAAAGTCGACCTCGAAAAGGTTTTTTTTCCTATCTCAAAGTTCAGTATTTCATTTGCAAGGCGTGTCGTACGGAATAGATATCTTTCTTTTGAAAACTTCGTTTTCGTGCCGTTTGCTGGCCCTATTCTCAATCCACGTACAAGATATTTGCCTTCACATTAGGCTAAAGAGCTCTCAGTAATAAGTACACAGGGAAAGGATAAAGCCTCGCCCAGTCTTAACCCTGAGAAAAGCATCAACTTTATTGCAAGCCTGAAAGGTAGCGATTCAAGCTCAATCAACTGAATAAAATGAGAAAATTCAGACTTTGTTAGCGGATTTAATGGATTACTTCTGGGGGTTGGAATCGTTAAATCACTAGCAGTAATTTTACGAAAACCATCAATAACACTTAACCGGCGTTTAAAAAAAAGCTCTTGCTTAATAAGCTTCTCTTCATCAAGCATTTGGTAGAAACTTTTGATAACTAATATGTATGAGTTTGCAGTAGTTGAACTCAGTGTTTTCTGTTCAATAACTCTATCGAGTAAGAACTGCCTGAAACCATATGTAGGGCTAACAATCTTGTATTTTCCTTCATCCAGTGCTTGAACATTGTTGTCTGAAAACCACGTCATCCACGTGTAAAGCGCCTTTGCTGTCGTAGATAAATCTCTACAACCCCTACAAGCTTTTAATACAATGAAATTATTAACTAAAAAGATGAGTCTTTCATCAAAACCATGAAAAAGAGGGACTTTCACTATTCTGAAGTTACTTGAGAAAGACAAAGGTTCATCGAAGCTTTGACTTCTATTTATTTTTCCAACTCTGACGGTAACATCATTAACAAAACTGAGTGGCATGAGGCTATAAACTTCTAAGGATAGCGCCACAACCAAGCCTACAATCCATTCTGTTTCTCGCAATTTTGACAATAAGTGGTGCATTTTATCGAAAAATCGACTACACGTAAAAGCACCAATCGCTTTTAAGAATGTAACGATAAATTTAGGTACGCAAAGCTTTGTTACATATTCAGTCTGGATTTAAACACCTCGACATAACTATTCGCGTATTCTTAAGCTTATCGATGATCTAGAGCCGTTAATCTGGGTCATTAAAAATCATTCAACAGGAAGGATTTTAACGTGGCTAGTAAAAAACAAATAATTCTACCAATTGCCGTTCTTACGGTGGGAATTGCAGCGGCCGTTGCCATGTCTGCAATGAAACAACCTCCAGAAGAGAAGAAAGAAGAAATAGTACATCCTCTCGTACAGGTTCAACCTATTCATATTGACCAAGTTAAGCTTAACGTATCGTCATACGGTATCGTGATGCCAAAATACAGTACTGAGCTTGTTGCTCAGGTCAGTGGTCAAGTCATTTCATTGTCTGACAAGTTTGTCAAAGGTGGCTTTGTCAAAGAAGGCGACGTGCTTGCTCGCATCGACCCGAATGACTATGAAGCGTCGCTGATTGAAGCTGAAGCGGCTTTAGCACAAGCCAGCTCAGCGCTAGAAATAGAACAAGCTCAGGTGCAAGTAGCAAAAGCAGAATGGCAAAGGATTAAAGCAAACGCTAACGAAAAAATACCTTCCGAGCTCTATTTAAGAAAACCTCAGCTCGCTGAAAAGTTAGCAAGCTTTAAAGCGGCGCAGGCTGCAGTGAAAAGAGCGAACCGAAATTTAGAGCGTACTTATATCAAAGCGCCTTACGATGCGATTATAGAGTCTCGTACCGTAAGCCTTGGTAGTGTAGTTAATCCCGGTAATGGCTTTGGTAAACTCAATGCGACATCTGTTGCAGAAGTACGCCTCCCTGTTGCCGATAATGAATTGAAATACTTACCGCAACAAGGCGTTGGCACCGATGTCGTGATCACAGCAGAAGTCGCTGGTCAACCGATGAGTTGGAAAGGCGAGATTGTCCGCAGTGAAGGCGTTATCGATAACAAAAGTCGCATGACCTACCTTGTTGCTCAAGTCGAACAGCCTTATCACAACAACGTAAAACCACTACGTTTTGGCGCTTATATCAATGCTGATATTCAAGGTTTGTTAGTGCAAAATGCCACTATGCTTCCTCATCACTTAGTGAAAGAAGGTCGCGTTGCAACATTGGATGACGATAACAAGCTGAGTTACAAAAAGGTCAATATTATTAGAGAGTACAATGGCATGGTCGTCGTTGATAACGGTGTTGAGTCAGGCCAACAGCTCATTACTTCAGCGCTAGACTATCCTTCTGAAGGGATGCAACTACGTACAGACGATACTCCTTCGCAAAGCGCAAACACCCAATTGGCGCTCAAAGAGGAGTAAGGTTTATGCAGAGTCAAAGCACAGAAAAAGGCTTAATTGCTTGGTTTGCACGTAACCCAGTCGCAGCAAACTTATTGATGATATTTATTATTGTGGGCGGCTTGCTTACCGCGTTTTCGATCCGCAAGCAAATGTTTCCACAATACGACAGTAACTGGATAAGTGTTCAAGCTGTGTATCCGGGCGCGGCACCTCAAGAGGTCGAGGAAGGGATCACGATTAAGATCGAGGAATCCATGGAAGGTCTCGAAGGGATCAAACGCTTGATCACCTACTCTAATCGCGGTTACTCGCAAACTTGGATAGAAGTAGACGAGCAGTACAACACCAAAGAGGTACTCGACGAAGTCAAGATGCAAGTAGACTCCGTCTCAACTTTCCCATCAGGAATGGAACGCCCTATTGTACGTCACGACAAGGCAACCCAAGAAGTGATGTGGTTGTCGCTCAATGGCGACTTGAGTCCCCATGATCTTAAAGAGCTTGGTAATCGCATTCATGAAGAAATGCTGTCGTTACCTGGCGTTAACCTTGTACGCTTTGATGGTGGCCTGAACTATGAAATCTCTATTGAGATAAGCCCTGATAAAATGCGCGAATACGGCCTAAGTTTTAGAGCAATTTCGGATGCAGTAAAGAGCTTCTCAGCGAACATGTCTGCTGGCCAAATTCGCTCCGAAAATGGCTATATTTCAATGCGAGTTGAAAACCAAGCCTATCGCGGTGACGAGTTTAGAAAGCTCCCCTTACTAACTCTACCAGACGGCGCACAGGTTAGCTTAGGCGATGTCGCCACCATTAACGATGGCTTTGAAGAAGGACTGCAATACTCTAAATACAATGGTAAGAACTCACTGGTGTATGAAGTTAGCGCGTCAAAAGACCAAGACATCACCAAAGTTGCAGATATCATTAAGAACTATCTTGAGGCCAAGAAAGGCTCACTGCCACAAGGCGTAGAACTTGAACCTTTTATTGACTTGACCTATTACCTCAATGGCCGCCTTAACATGATGCTGGAAAATATGGCGTTAGGTGGGGTATTAGTTATGCTAATGCTTGCTCTATTTTTACGTGTGCGTTTAGCATTTTGGGTAATGATGGGGTTGCCAGTTAGCTTCTTAGGTGCATTTTTAATGATGCCAATGGGCTATTTAGACGTAACGATTAACTTAGCCTCACTGTTTGCCTTTATTTTGGTGTTGGGGATTGTCGTTGATGACGCGATAGTCGTCGGTGAATCCGCCCATGCTGAAATAGAAAAACATGGTCATAGCCTAGATAATGTCGTTCGTGGCGTAAAACGTGTTGCTATCCCAGCCACTTTTGGTGTGCTTACTACTGTTGCTGCTTTCTTGCCGCAAACATTAGCAACTGGCCCAACGGCAGCATTTTCTAAAGCAATTGGTGGCGTAATAATTCTTTGCTTACTATTCTCTTTGGTTGAATCTAAGCTGGTTTTACCTGCGCATTTAGCAGCAATGAAAGACAAACCAAGCAACCCTAAAAATCCGTTCCACCGCCTCAGGGAAAAAATGGATAGCGGCCTTCAATCTTTCATTGAAAACACGTACCGCCCATTCATTGTACGCTGTATTCACTACCGTTATACCGTTATCGTTGGCTTTTTAACCATTTTAATTGTCAGCGCGGGGATGTTTGCTGGTGGCTTAGTGAAGTTTGTTGCTAACCCAAAAATCCCACATGATTTTCCACGTATCTCGATTGATATGAACTTATCTTCGTCAGAAAACGCGACGCTTGAGTCAATTCAAAAAATTGAGCAAATGGTACTGAATGTCGACAAAGAAATTGAGGCTGAGTATGGCAAGAAAATGATCCGTGATTACATGGTGAATATGAATGGCCGCACAAGCGCAAATATTATGGTGATCTTGGTTGAACCAGATGCACGCCCAATCGATACCTTTGCACTCAGCGCCCGCTGGCGTGATGCAATGCCTGCACTGCCTGGTGTTAAATCGCTAAACATTCAAGATAGCATCATGAATGGTGGTCGTGATGACGGAGATATTAGCTTTAGATTAGAAGGTAAACACAAAGAAGAGCTTCGCGAAGTCGCACAGAAACTAAAAGACAAGCTAGCAACTATTGAAGGTGTTGGTGATATCAATGACTCTATGCAATCAGCAACCGATGAAGTGCAGCTTGAGCTTAAACCATTAGCGTATAGCCTTGGACTGACATTGGCGGATGTTGCATCTCAAGTAAACTTCAGTTACTACGGCCTTGAAGCACAGCGTATTTTACGTGATGGTGAGGAGATCAAAGTAATGATCCGTTACCCTAAAGAACATCGTGATGCCATTAGTGACATTCAGGACGTGCGTATTTTAACGCCTCAAGGTGCAGAAGTGCCGTTGGTAGAAGTGGCTGATGTAAAATTGGTTGATGGTGTGAACCGAATTCGCCGCGAAAACGCCAAACGCACGATTAATGTTTGGGCATCAGTTGATACAGAAATCGCACAACCATTTGAGATAGCAAAACAGGTTCGTGACGAATATCTTCCTAGTCTATTAAAGAACTACCCTGGCGTTCAGAGTGCAGTGGCGGGTCGCGTACAAGAAGAAATGGACAGTGTTGCTGAGCAAATTCGTGACTTTGCCCTGTCATTAATGATTATCTTCGCACTACTGGCAATTCCACTACGTTCTTATTCTCAGCCTGTCATCATCATGTCTGTGATCCCATTTGGTGTGGTCGGCGCGGTATTCGGTCATATGATATTGGGAATGACAATGAGTAGTTTGTCGTTCTTTGGAATTATTGCCGTGGCAGGGGTTGTGGTAAACGACTCTTTGGTTATGGTGGATTTTGTCAATAAAGCACGCGAAGAAGGTATCGATTTAAAAGCCGCGGCCGTCGAGGCCGGATGTAAACGCTTTAGAGCAATCTTGCTCACTTCGTTGACCACCTTTATCGGACTTGTACCAATCATTATGGAAACCAGCCTGCAAGCTAAAATTGTCATTCCAATGGCAGTATCGCTTGCGTTTGGTGTGTTGTTTGCCACGGTGATCACCCTCGTACTTATCCCTTGTCAATATGTGGCACTTGAAGATGTTAAACGCGTTGGCCGCAAATGGTTTAAAGGTAAAGGCTCGGCTGATAGCCAACAAACGACACCGGAGCTAAATTCTAATACTCACTAAGTAACACATTACTAGCCCACAAAAAAGCTCGGAAACTTCCGAGCTTTTTTATTTTTTAATACAGATGTTACTGACTGTAATGCGCAAAAAAGCGCTTTACTCTATCCATTGCAGGCTGTAAATCATCTTTATGTGGTAAAAACACTAATCTAAAATGATCCGCACTAGGCCAATTAAAAGCACGTCCGTGGACAAGTAGAATTTTTTCTTCTTTGAGCAAATCCAGCACCATGCGCTCATCATTCTTAATATTAAACCGCTTTACGTCGACTTTTGGAAACGCATAAAGCGCGCCCTTTGGCTTTACACAGCTTATCCCTTCGATATCGTTTAAACCTTTAAACGCAATATCACGCTGCTCATACAAACGCCCACCCGGTTCAATGAGTTGGTCGATGGATTGTATGCCTCCAAGCGCTTGTTGAATGGCAAACTGTGCAGGAACATTGGCGCATAATCGCATAGACGCAAGCATTTCTAAGCCTGTGATCAAATCCCGCATCACTGAATGCTTACCACTGATCACCATCCAGCCCATGCGGATCCCGGCCGCACGATAGGTTTTCGCTAAACCATTAAAAGTAATAACCGGGATATCATCGCAAAGACTCGCAATTGAAAAATGCTCCGCATCGTCATATAAAATCTTTTCGTAGATCTCATCACTCAGTATTAATAGCTTGTGTTCTCTGGCAACGTTAATTAATGCTTCGAGCAATGCTTTGTCATATACAGCACCGGTCGGATTATTTGGGTTGATCAGCACCAATGCCTTTGTGCGACTCGTGATTTTACGCTTGATATCTTCGATATCTGGAAACCAGTCTTGCTCTTCATCACAAAGGTAATGCACTGGATTACCGCCTGATAATTTAACAGCGGCAGTCCATAGCGGATAATCCGGTGCGGGGATCAACACTTCGTCAC
Source organism: Pseudoalteromonas sp. OF7H-1 (assembly GCF_022347825.1). NCBI lineage: Bacteria > Pseudomonadati > Pseudomonadota > Gammaproteobacteria > Alteromonadales > Pseudoalteromonadaceae > Pseudoalteromonas > Pseudoalteromonas sp. OF7H-1. The sequence continues at coordinate 128,643 of NZ_JAKRFX010000007.1, forward strand.
CATCATTGAGTAAGGCTTGTGCGGTCATTTGGATCAATTCACTGACGCCATTGCCAATGAAGATGTTATCGACACTAATATTAGGAAAACTTTTTTGCTGATAATATTGATACACGGCAACTCGGGCAGAATACAATCCTTTTGAGTCGCAATAGCCCTGTGCAGAATATAAGTTTTTTATGATGTCTCGGTGCATATCTTCTGGCATATCAAAGCCAAATGCCGCCGGATTGCCAATATTTAATTTGAGGACTTTCATGCCCTCGTCTTCCATTTTTCTTGCTTGATCCAATACTGGACCACGAATATCGTAACTCACCCCGTTGAGCTTATTACTTTTTGTTATTTGTAGCATCTATAACCCCCTCATTTTGCTCAAGCATATATCACAATGCCGTCTAAATTCTATGCTTGTGATAACTTTTTATGCTTCAAAAAAGCAACTTACAAAGTGAAGTGGTTGGAGTGGGATGAATAAGAGCAATATCAATAAAAAAGGCCGTATAAACGACCTCATTTCCGCTCTTTGGCTGATGCTGGATTTAAGATTGAGCACTCACCCACTGCTGCAATTTCGCTTTTGAACCTGCAACTTGTGCTGCCAGCTTCTCAATAGAGTCATCAACAATATCCTGCTCCCCTTGCATGAGGGCATGCTCAATCGTCTTTGCCAAATCGCTCAAACTAGCAGCCCCAAACTGGGCAGCATTAGATTTTAAACTGTGAGCATGACGAATGGCAGCTTCTTGATCCTGATTCAAATTCAGCATCAACTCCGATTCTAACCGCTCGAATTCAGAACAACAAAAATGAACCGTATCTTCGAATTGCTCGCCCAGTAACATTTGCATGTTCTCTAGGGCACCTTCATCTATTACGATGCTCATAATTTTCCTTAAATTTAATATTCTATTACTTATGCTAGCCAAATCTGGTTTCTTGTGCAAAGTAAATGCGGGCAAGATATGATAAAATATGACTTATATTAAGAAACACCTCATCAAACATGAAACGTAATACCTGTCCAGTCTGCCAGTTTCCCACAAAAACTTGCGTATGCTCCTATATTGGTAACGTGATACCAAATGCGACTCAAGTTATTATCATGCAGCATCCGAGCGAAGTAAAAGTCGCCAAAAATACCGCAAAGCTCCTCGCCTTGCAGTTAGGCAGTTTTGCGCTGTATGTTGGAGAAAATACCACTGACTTTGAAGAGTTGATTAACTTCTGCAACGAAAACCATGTAGCACTGCTCTACCCAAACAGCCACGCTAAGACCTTAACTACAGAGTATAATCACGCTCAAAAGCTTGATGCCATCATCTTATTGGACGGTACTTGGAAGAAAGCCACTAAGCTTTATAACCTCAATCCGTGGCTAAGCCAGTTGCCCAGTTTCCAGTTCGATTCGGTCAATGCAAGTGAATATACTATTCGTAAATCTAGACATGAATACAGTTTATCAACACTTGAAGCGGCAGCTCAATTTCTCGAGATTGTAGATCAATGCGAAACTTCGGTTCTCTACAAACTTCAAGCTGGTATGGTGAAAGAGCAGATGAAGCGAATGCCTGATGATGTTAAGGCTCGGTATTAAAGGAAGAGAATGCCAAGGTCGAGACTACAGCGCGGATACACTCGCCGAGGACCCGATTATCGATTCGGCGATCAAGTTGATTTCAGTGAAATCAAACAGACCTTTGGCTTTAAAACCATGACCATTGGTCATTGGGTTACGCCTGAAGAAACCCGTTTATCCGCCAATTTAATTTATGATGCCCTCGCAGATCTAGCCCAAATACTACAAGTACCGCCACAGGTCATTGGCCTTCGGGGAACACTTAATTTTGATTTTGGCACAGGCGGTCAACAAGGTGTTCAAGCGCATTACGCAGCAAATACTAGAACACTCGCCTTGGCAAAAAATGCCGGTGGTGGCGCACTTGCCCACGAGTGGTGGCATGCATTTGATCACTATATTTGCCAGCATTTAATAACTCAGCCAAAAAAGCCTTTTGCATCATCAGCTTGGTTACTTTCTACTGAAACCGTAATACACCCTCTGAACAATGCTTTAGCAACGTTTTTTGCGCATACCTTTCTAGATGAAGAACATCAACAACCAAATCGGTATTTTCATACCGCCAAGATTGCTGATAGCGCAAACAAACAGATTTATTACGCACTGCCCGAGGAGCTAACAGCTCGGATGTTCGAGGCCATTATTGCCTACCACAGCGATATATCAAATTCATTTTTGGCCGCGGGAATTAAAGGTTCAGAACAAGAAAAACTGGGGGTTTACCCAAAGCATGAACATAGAAAACGATGCGCTGAGCCCATTTTTCACTACTTCAGCGAACTAGGAAAGATTTTATATCGCCGGCATAGGTGACTTTACCTAGCCAACTCTTAAACTCCGTGAACGGCAACGGACGTGAAATAAAATAGCCCTGTGCAAAGTCGCAGCCATAGGCCTGCAAACGAATGTAGCTATTGATATCCTCAACCCCTTCAGCCACCACCCTTGAGCCTAAACTGTGCGCCATATCACACGTCGCTTTACATATTGTTTGGTTGCTCTTAGATGTCTCAATATCCATCACAAAACTTTTATCAATTTTAAGTTCATCAAATCCAAGTTTACTCAAATATGCAAGTGACGAATATCCAGTACCAAAATCATCAATCGCCACTTTTACGCCGATTGAACGATAATCATCTAACACCCCTTTAAGTTCAGCTTCTTTTCCTATTGTTACAGATTCCGTGATCTCTATCATTATTTGAGAAGGTGCGAGTGATAATTCATTGATAAGCGTAATGAGCTGTACCGACAACTCTCTTCTACTCAAGTCACGACCAGATACGTTGATTGAAATAACGTGCTCAGGCAATAACTTGGTTATCTCGGCTTGATAATGAAGCGCATGCTCAATCACCCATTCTGTGATCTCGTAAATTTGCCCTGAAGACTCAGCAATCGGAATAAATTCGTCAGGTGGTATGTAACCAAGCTCAGGGTGAAGCCAGCGCAGTAGCACTTCAGAGCCGAATACCCTGCCAGTCCTGAGATCTACCTGCGGCTGAAAGAATAAACTGAACTGTTCATGTTCTATCGCACTTTTAAGAAACGAGGTGAGCTTCAATTGTCGCTCAGTCGAGATAGAGCTTTCAACATCAAATAGATGCCAACGTTGACCATTGTGTGACTTAGTATTAAGAGCCTGCAGCGCACGCTGGATAAGCTTCTCTGTGGATTTTGCATGCATTGGATAATTCGCAACCCCAACCTCTAGACTATCGACAATCTGCGTGTCTTTATACCCAACCCCTTCTTCGAATACAGCTGATAAAATACATACATATTGCTCAACTTGACTGACCTCTATTTTACCATCAAGCACGATGGCAAACACTTGGTCTTCTAGGCGGTAAATAGGTGTGTTTCCTTTATTTGCAACGGCAGCGCTACCATAAGTATTGATTTGCTCAGAGACCTCTTTGAATAACTTATTGATGTGCTGATTTGCAAAGGTTAAGCCAAAACTCAGTCTTATTGATGGCAGGATCAGTGGTTTAAAAAGCAACAATGTATGCGCTTTATTTTGCTCCTCAAGCTTAGCGAGCGAACCAAACAGGGCGAATTTATTGGGCAGTGCTGTCTCTTTATCAAACTCAGCATAATGAATATACATACGCCGCTTTTCCGCATCATGCCAAACCACAAACAGTAGTAAGAGCATTAAATGTAGGCTGATCAACACATGGTTTACGATTGATATTTGCTCACTTGGTTGTATTAATTGACTCCCAGCAAAGCCAATTAGTACCGCCACCATAGGAGACCAAATTGCGCAGCAGAAATAGACTTCTTTACGACTGTCTTTATCTTGATTTACCAAAATCATCGTGCTTAATACAATTGCACCAATAACCATTATGGACTGAAGTGCAAACGGTAAATCCACTTTCGCAAACGCCACAACGACACCGCTTAGTAAGTAGATATATGCGGTCGTCTTGATGGTTAGCTTTATCTTTCTATCAAGCCTATTTTTAGTAAGGAAATGATGAAAAAACAAAAGGCTAAAGCCAAGTGCAAAACACACAAAGCTGCCACTGTAATGTAAAAAATGAATGCTATTTTGGTAGCTGAAAAAGATATCAGCGAGTCCTTTATGGGTGACGTAAAGGCAGGCTAATGACAGCAAATAGCCACCAACCGAAAGCAGGCTTGCGCGTTTCGAAATAATACCGGTACTGAGCATGAAAATACTCAATAAAAACATTACCCCCAGAAACAACCCAGTTAAAAATAGATGAGCATTGGTATCTTCTATATAAACTTCATAAGGTTCAATACTCACTCTGGACAAGGAAACATAGGGTGATTGAACTTTAACAATGATCGGCTCAATATGGCTATTTGCATCAATTACCAAATGGGGTGAAAAATGGGATAACGATGTATGATTGTTACTTTCGGGGATTTGAGTTAATTTTCCAATAGGGTCTGTGGTAAAAAACTCCACACTACCCATGGATGGACGTGCGACTGTTAGCACTTGGTCTGACAGATCATCGCGAACGAGGCTTGTGATTCGAAGCCAAACCGCAACGCCCTTTGGAATAATTACCGTTTCTTGCGATACACTAAACTGGGCCTCGGAAAAGTCACCATAGCCTACTGAAATTAAAGGTCTTGCTTCTACAGTTTCTGCTGCCAGCTGCGTTTCAGCAGTAGCACACATCGCAAAGATGCAACACACAATTATCGTAAACACCAGCGTGGCATACCTAGCAGCGCTAAGCCACATACCCATTCTCCTTGAGTCACTTTGACGGTGATTTATCAGCCTATTCGTTATGCAAAGAACCAAGCGTTAACGTTCAAGAAAAACACCAACTCGAAAATATTGGCCTTAAGCTTCTCTTTGCAAATCAGGAAGCAACGTCATTCGCGCACTAATACCAGTTGTATTAAGTAAATGATCTATTTTGAAGCAAGGAAATAGCTTTAGTAGCAAGGCAAAAATTTTGCTATTTAGTTGATCTAAATGAGAAATTTTTAACTAAGCTAATATGCTATTTCACCCTTCAAATTGATTAGAGAATTAATTCAATTGGTATAATACCTATTTCACTTTGTCTACTGCTGTCATTCGCATGACGCTTTCGCCGACAATATAAAAAACGCATTACAATAAGTATGGTTTGGATCAAAGCAAATGCAAAAATATTATTGAATTTAAATCGTTATGGCTATTTGGTGGGAGATCAAAAATGTAAAGATGGCATGCCGTTAAAGTCAGTTAAGGGACTAGTCTAAACTCGGAATAACAACTGGTACTCTAGCCGCTGTTATTCCCAAGCTAAGCGTCAGATTTGCTTGTAATAGGCCAACCATTTACACACAAATCCTCTCGCCTACCTATTCAATTAACTGTCGTCACTAATACGCGAAGCAACCGCACTATTTTGATCCTTATATTTGGCGTCTTTACGCTCGTTATAAGGGAATTGCGCAGCACTTGTCATCGTTTCAAAGCTCATCGCACCTATTTTCATATTCGGCCTAAGTGCCAAAGGCAACTTACCTGAGTTATAGAACTCTAATACGATGTTTCCAGACCAACCGGGATCGATACGATGCGCAGTAACATGAACCATTAAACCTAACCTCGCCAGCGACGAGCGGCCATCTAACCAACCAACAAGGTCGGCAGGTAGCGTTACCTTTTCATACGTCATTGCCAGCGCAAGCTCACCAGGGTGCAAGAAAAACGCTTGGCCATCTTCTAACACAATTTCGTCACTCATGATGGATTCCATCGCGGCATTGATCTGATCTTTAGGACCACTGAGATCAACGTAAGGCGCGGCATGGTCCTGAAACACTCTAAACTTGTTACCCAGTCTTAAATCCACGGTAACGCCTGAAATCATATCTGGCTTAGGTGTAGGTTCGATGATTATGCGTTGTTGTTCAATCGCTTCTCGAATATGGGTATCCGATAATCTCATTCTTAGTCTTCCGTCATCACAATCTCAACACCCGATGTTGAGTCTGATTGGTAATATAACATACTGGCAACCAGTTGGGCACAATCAACATAGTGATCTGCTATACCATGATTGTCAGTCTTACTTTCTGAATTAGGCTCACGGACTGTGGCAATGATATCTTCGCCCTGCTCCGTTGCTGCTCTGATCTGTTCGTTAAGCGGTACTTCCGCGAGCAGAGGCACACCATAGCGACTCGCCAACGTGGTGCCACCAGAGTGACCAAAAATATGGTTGCGGCTACCACATTGCTCACAATTGAAGTAACTCATATTTTCGACCAAACCTAAAATGGGGAGCTGCACTTTTTCAAACATCGCGATGCCCTTCTGTGCATCTGCTAGCGCCAAGGTCTGCGGTGTAGTGACAATCACCGCACCACTGGCTGGCACTTTTTGCGTCATGGTCAGTTGGATATCTCCTGTGCCTGGTGGCATATCAACAATCAGATAATCCAGCTCACCCCAATCCGTTTCATTTAACAATTGAGTAAGCGCTTGAGAAGCCATTGGTCCTCGCCAAACAGTGGCGTCCTCTGCTGGGACCAAAAAGCCGATAGACATGGCTTTAATGCCCGACTTTTCAATTGGTAGTAGGGTTTTATCATCTTTCGCCTGAGGTTTTTCATCCTCAAGAGCCAATAAGCTAGGTAGTGAAGGGCCATAAATATCAGCATCTAGCACACCAACTTTCGCACCTTGAGCACGTAGCGCATACGCCAGATTAATCGCAGTGGTAGACTTACCCACCCCGCCCTTACCTGAGGCAACAAGAATAATATGTTTAATGGCTTTAAATTTTGGTCTGCCGACAACGACGACTTTCGATGTCACCTCAACGGGCTTGCCTAAGTGTTGCTGTAGATAACTAGCAACATCTTGGTCGCATTGGATGGCAAATGGAAAATTAATTTGTACTTGAATTTGCGCCTTTGATTCTTGTGTTTTGATCACCCAATTTGCATCAATGCCCACTGGTAATGCGGCACTACGATAGCCATTTAAAAGCTCAATGATTGCCTGTTTGGTGTTTTTTCCCTTGGCAAACCATTTTTCCAGTCCAAACATACAAATTAAACTCCTCTGGATGATGAAAATAGCCACGGAATTATGTAACATTCAACTCATTAAAACCAGTCAATTCGCGGTTCATGGTCTGAACTAAGGTTAGTCACTAAGCACACTTGTCCATTCAAGTGTTAACTCGGTGAATAATCAACCAATTCAACACCATCAATTAGAAAGATCGCGCTAAATTCATGGAATCGTTATGACGAAGAGAAAAATTCTCATTACCAGTGCATTACCATACGCAAATGGCCCCACACACTTAGGCCACTTGCTGGAATATATTCAAACCGATATTTGGGCTCGCTTCCAAAAGCTACAAGGCCATGAAGCCTATTATGTATGTGCGGACGATGCGCACGGCACGCCAATCATGCTAAATGCACAGAAGCAAGGTATCACGCCTGAAGAAATGGTTAAGCAGGTGAGTATTGAGCGTCAGCGTGACTTTGCAGACTTCAATATCGAGTTTGATAACTATCACAGCACACACAGTGACGAAAACCGTGAACTAAGCGAGCTAATCTACACTCGTTTAGACGAAAAAGGCTATATCAAAAAGCGCACGATTTCACAGTTATTTGACCCAGAGAAAGGCATTTTCCTACCAGATCGTTTTGTTACTGGTACTTGCCCGACTTGTAAGTCTGAAGATCAAAATGGCGACAGCTGTGATGCCTGCGGTGCAACCTACAGCCCAACAGAGTTGATTGAGCCAAAATCGGTGATGTCTGGTGCGACACCCATCTTGAAAGATTCAGAGCATTACTTCTTTGACTTACCTGCATTCGAAGACATGCTAAAAACATGGCTACGCTCAGGTAGTCTGCAATCTGAAATGGCGAACAAGCTAGACGAATGGTTTGCAGACGGCTTGCAGCAGTGGGATATCAGCCGTGACGCCCCCTATTTTGGTTTTGAAATCCCAGGCGCGCCTGGCAAATATTTATATGTTTGGTTGGATGCACCAATCGGTTACATGGCAAGCTTCAAAAACCTTTGCGAGAAACAAGGCCTAAACTTTGACGAGTTTTGGGGCGAAGGCTCTGACGCCGAGCTTTATCACTTTATCGGTAAAGACATCATCTACTTCCACAGCCTATTTTGGCCTGCAATGCTTGATGGCGCTAATTTCCGTAAACCAAATAACGTATTCGCTCACGGTTTTGTCACCGTGAATGGCGCTAAGATGTCTAAGTCAAAAGGCACTTTTGTAAAGGCTCGTACCTACCTTGAACACTTAGACCCTGAATATTTACGTTATTACTACGCGGCTAAACTAAACAGCGGCGTTACGGATTTAGACCTCAACTTAGAAGATTTCGCGGCACGCGTAAACTCAGACTTAGTGGGCAAAGTGGTAAACATCGCGAGTCGCTGCGCAGGCTTTATTACTAAGAAATTTGACGGCAAGCTAAGCGGCTCTATTATGGACGAAGCGCTACTAACTAGCTTTGTTGCTGCAAAGGATTCAATCGCGACACATTTTGAAAACCGCGAATACAGCCGCGCAGTGCGTGAAATCATGACCCTTGCTGACAAAGCAAACCAGTTTATTGATGCCGAAGCGCCTTGGGTGCTTGCAAAGAATGAAGAGACACTTGAGCGTGCACATCAAGTGTGCTCTATGGGTCTTAACCTATTCCGCGTACTACTGACTTATTTAAAACCTATCCTTCCAGGTATGGCGAAAAATGTAGAAGCTTTCTTAAACACTGAACTAAGTTGGGAAAGCGTTGACAACGCCCTTGTTGATCATGAAATCAATAAGTTCAAGGCACTAATGCAGCGTGTTGAACTTGATAAAGTGAATGCGATGATCGAGTCGTCTAAAGAAAGTCTTGAAAAGAAAGTGGGTGGTCAATCTGTAGCAGCAGATCCGAATAGCCCGCTTGCCAAAGAGCCAATCGCTGCGGAAATCGAATTCGATGATTTTGCCAAAGTTGATCTGCGTGTCGCAAAAATTGCCAACGCAGAGCATGTTGAAAGTGCAGATAAACTGCTTAAACTTACGCTTGATTTAGGTGGTGAAACGCGCCAAGTGTTTGCAGGCATTAAGTCGGCTTATGCACCTGAAGATCTTATCGGCAAGTTAACAGTAATGGTTGCAAACCTAAAACCTCGCAAGATGCGTTTTGGTATGTCAGAAGGCATGGTGTTAGCTGCAGGCCCAGGTGGTAAAGAAATTTACATCTTGAACCCAGACGATGGCTCACAGCCTGGCATGCGAGTGATGTAATCACCCTATTACTTGTATACAAATAAAGGCTTCTATTTAGAAGCCTTTATTTTTGCTCAGATCAAACCTTCGTGCCAAATTTCATTATCGAAAATTAACCAAGCCGCGACCAGATACAAACAGCCGCCGTAAAACCGATTCAACCATTTATTATAATTTGGGTCATTCGACACTCGCGCCAACAAATCACCAGCTTTAATCCACACCAAATGCACCAAAATGTTGAGTATCGCAAGCCATAACACCAGAATTAAATTGCCCAACGCGCCGAAGGTATCATTTGCTTGTTCACTAAAAAGCGTAAACATAATAAAGACTAATACCCATCCTTTGCTATTCAAGATTTGCAGCAACGCCCCATCTATAAAACCTAATTTTTTGTTATCATTTGCAGAGATGTTCTTAGTCGCGGCAAAAAACTTCGTTGCCAGATAAATAAGGTATATAGCACCTATCAATTGCATAATATTCAAAGCCATGGGGTAAGACTCAACGACTTTGCCAAGACCATACCCCACCAGCAGCGACTTTAGAATATACACAATGTCAACTCCGGCCAAGAGTCCTAATGATCGCCTCACTCCGACATTGGCACCTGATGCGGCAAATACGATATTTGCAGGTCCTGGACTAAAAACTAACGGGAACATGGCACTAAACCAAATGATAAACAAACTCATGCTTGAAACTTCTCCTTTGTGAAAGCACACAAAGTACAGAAATTGCAAGGCATGTTCTTGTACAAAATTGAAATAAGCCAAAGGCCTAGATATCAGCACCTGTAATTAGACGGTGATACCCCATATGCCCGCTTAAAGTTTCGACTAAAATGGCTTTGATCATAAAAGCCACAGGTTAGCGCCGTGTCTACACACGTCATGCCCTTAGCAAGCAGCAGCTTGGCTTTTTGGATTTTAATTTGCAGGAGGAATTGGTGTGGAGTCAGGCCAAATGCAGAATTAAAGCCTTTAATTAATTGAAACCGGGTGCTGTCCGTTAAACACTCTAACTCATCGAGTGAAATATTTTCTTGCCAGTTATCAAAAAGGTAATCTCTTGCACGAAACACGCTGTGAGTATCAATAAAAGCAGTGTTTTCAGGGTTTGTCACTGAGCCATACTGAGTAAACACCTTTTCTAAAGTCATCAGCAACAACGACTCTTTTGTCAGTGTGAAACTGGCTTGCTCCATGGCTTGATGAAGCTGCAATAAACCTAAAAATAGACGATTATCATCAATGATGGTGCGATTAACAATGGGCTCTAAGTGCACACTCATATTGTCAAAAAGTCGCTGTAGAAATGCGAGATCAAAATAAAACATTCGATAGCGCCACCCACTTGGCACACCAGGGAATCCGGTGTGCACTTCAGAAGGGTTGATAGCAACAACATGATGTTTAGGCACAATTAACTTTTGCCCGCCATAGAGAATACCTTCAGCACCTTCTTCTATCACGCCAATGGCCAGCTCATCATGCCAATGTTTAGCAAACTCAAACTTAGTATATTGTGCTGATAAAAGCTCGACACCCTCAACAGACTTGTCTTTCCAGATTTTAGACTTTTCCACGTGTAACTCTACTACATTGATTTACCTTGTTTGGTCACCCTTGACTACTCTACTTCTCGCTCGCGATAACTTTTCCAGCCAATCCCAGCAGCAATACGCCCGAGACACCTTCAAGTGCACGAGAGTACCGCTTAGCATTAGGACGATTGAATAGCCAGCTTCCGGCTACCGCGTAGATCAAGTTACAAACTGTCGCCAAGGCACTAAACAACATGCCGAGCATTAAAATTTGCAGCGAGGTGGACTGTGCTGAAAGGTCAACAAATTGTGGTAAAAAAGATAGGAAAAACAGCGCCACTTTAGGGTTTAAAACACTCACTAATACCCCCTGCATAAAGACGTTGCCTGCTGCAACCTCGGTTTGCTTTACCTGCAGTTGGCTATCGCCACGCCACATTGATAATAACGACTGAACACCCAAATAAACTAGGTAAACAGCGCCGAGCCATTTCACCACACTAAACGCGAAAGCTGAGCTCAAAATAATCGCTGATAATCCTAAACAAGCGGCAATAGTATGAACGAAATAACCGGTGCCTAAACCCAGCGCAGCCTTTAGCCCTGCTGACATTTTGCCTTTCATTGTGTTGGACACAATATAGATCACATCGGGGCCAGGGATGAGGTTAATCGCGAGACACGCTACCGCAAACACGGCGAGAGATTGCAAGTCCATCAAAATTTTCCTTTTAAAACAACACTTCGCTGTAAGTTATCAGTACCTACATATTTACACAACTAATCTAATCGCTTTTTAAAGCGCATCGTCGCAATCATAAAGCCAATCACACTAAAGGCGACCAAACAGAGTAAATCAAAATACAAATCGCTAAAGTGCGCGCCTCGAAGCACCACAGCTCGGATCGACCTTACGTAATGTGTGGCAGGTAAGATCTCTGCAAGGTATTGCGCCGCTCTTGGCATCGCGGCAAATGGGAACATAAACCCAGATAGCAATATTGCAGGCAGTAACACAAAAACCGTCATTTGCATTGCCTGCAATTGGTTTTTGGCTTTAGTGGAGATTAGCAGCCCTAAGGTAAGGCTCGCGGTGATAAACAACAACGTCACGATAAGTAGACTTGGCATATCAAAATTGAGCGGTACATCAAATAGCCAATGTCCTAAAAATAGTATTATCGCCATTTGAATAAAGCCAACAAGAATGTAAGGTAGAATTTTACCTAACATTAGTTCGGTTGGCCGAACCGGTGTGGTGATAAGAAATTCCATATTACCCTGCTCACGCTCTCTAACCAGCGCTGATGAGGTAAATAGGATCATCGTCATCGTTAATATAATAGCAATCAAACCGGGAATAATATTAACCGACGAACGTTTCTCTGGATTAAAGTAATTTTGCAGCGCAAAAGCTGGATCTGGCAGTGCAGGCATAGGTAACCTTTTGATGCTAATAGGCAACTTACTGAGCCCTGCCACGGCACCACTTAATAACGGATCGGAACCATCAATCAACCACTGCGCAACGCTATGTTGCGCTGTACTATTACCCACTTTATAGCCACTTAGTTGATAATCACGATTGAGCTGCCGACGCACAAAATCAGCAGGAATAACCAACACGGTATTCACCTTTCCTCTGGTAATGGCCTGCTCAGCCGCCGCAATTGAATCGTAATAGCCGATAAAGTCAACAACTTGAGTGTTGGCTGCGGTTTGTATCAACTGTCTGGATTGATAAGTCTGACTAAAATCAACAATACCTGCGGAAACATGTCTCACATCAGTATTAATTGCATAACCAAATAGCAACAGCTGCGCCAATGGCAACATCACAATCATCGCAAAGGTAATACGGTCGCGTGCCAGCTGCATAAACTCTTTACTGACGATGGCATTTAACCTACGCAAGCTCAGCATAGCCCCTCCCTGTGCTCGTTACAAACACATCCTCGAGGTTAGCGCGAGTGAAATCCACTTCGTAACCACCTCCAGATTCAGCTCGCAATAATGCCAGAGGTTGTGATTCTTTTTTGTTTATCAACACCCTAAGGCGAGCACCTATTTGGGAGACGGAAATCACACTCGGTAATGAAGCTAAACGTGTTTTTAATGCCGCGACGTCGTCACCCACAACTTCGCACACCGAAACCTTTAACTGTTCCATCAGCGCGATGGGACTATCATCCGCACGCTTTACACCTTGCTCTAAGATAGCTAGGCGGTGACAACGCTCTGCCTCGTCCATATAATGGGTAGACACTAAAATGGTCGTGCCCTGCGCACTTAAACTAAATAACTGCTCCCAAAATGCACGACGATTTTCCGGGTCAACCGCTGACGTCGGCTCATCTAAAAAGAGCAACTCTGGTTTATGAATAACAGCGGCGGCAAGCGCTAGGCGTTGTTTTTGTCCACCACTCAATGCACCGGACTGCACCGATTTTTTATCTTCTAATTGGTATTCCTGTAGCAGCTCAGCCACTCTACGCTTAACATCATTGCGTGATAAACCATAAATTTTCGCCACAAACTCGAGATTCTCCAGCACGCTTAGCGACTCGTATAGGGAGAATTTTTGCGTCATGTAGCCTAATCGATTACGTAAGCTTTCACCATGTGCCTGCACATCCTTTCCCATAATACTGACATGACCTGTGGTTGGCGTTAACAGTCCAGTCAACATCCGGATAGTGGTTGATTTTCCACAGCCATTTGGCCCCAGAAAACCGTAAATTTCGCCCTGTTTTACGGTAAGGTCTAGGTCTGAAACCGCCCAATAGTCGTTAAACTGCTTACCCAACCCTTCACTTTGGATCACGATTTCCTTGGTCATTCTTGCAGCTCCACCCAAACCGGCGTGCCTGACGGGACAGTCACTTTATCAGTGAGCAGCACTTCCACCACATACATCAAACGTGCTCTTTCCTCTTGTGAAAGTGCAAAGTAAGGCGTGAAGCTCGCGCTTTGGCTAATGTAGCTGACGGTGCCTTGTAGACTTTTATCACTGCCATCGAAATGCACATTTAGCACACTTCCCAAAGAGACTTTAGCAAGCTGGGTTTGCGGCAGATAAAGTCGAGCGAATGTTTTGTCGTCAGCAGCCAGCAAAATAATCGGTGCACCTTTAATGGGACGCTCACCAACAAGCCAAGGTAAATCCTCGACAATGCCGGAAGCGGGTGCTTTAAGGGTAAGATCAGCGAGCTGCTTGTTGGCAATAATTAGCTGTGTTTGTGCTTCTGTAATTGCGATTTTTGCTTGTTCGATTGTCTCCTCTCTCGTGCCATTTTCAAGCTCTTTCAAACGCGCTTGGGCCTCTTGCAAAATACCAAGTGTCGACTCGACATTGGCTGAGGCGGCATCAACCCTATCTTGAGAGGTCAACTTGTCTTTGATTAACTGCCTCTGTCGAACAAGTTGCCGCTGAGCTTCTTCCCAAGCGGCCTGTGCTGCATGGGCCCTTGCTTTGGCTTGTTTGACTTGTTCAACTCGGGTGCCAGAGAGTAACAATCTATATTGCGCTTGCAAGCGCGCGATTTGCTGTTCAATAGCATTAACCTGTTGTTGCTGCACTACGTCATCGATTTTCGCCAGTGGCTGCCCTTTTACCACTTTATCGCCGCGCTCGACCAGCAACTCAACTAATAACTCTCCGGTTGGGCTGCTGATCTGCACCTGCGGTCGTTCGATAATGCCGAAGATTTTACGCTCGGGTTTAGAGCAACCAACCAAAAGCGTCAATAACACAAAACTAATGATGTAAAACGGTGTTTTCATGATGTTTTCCGTTCAATATGCTGGGATAGAAACACGTTAAAAATAGCTTGCTGATGTTTGCCAAGGGAGCGCCACTGCTCAGTATCCGAGTTTTCGATACCAAGTAGCGGCTGCATCACAGGTGGCACCAAAAAAGGAAATGCCGACAAGCCAAGACAGGTTAAAAGTAACCATTCAGCTCGAATGGGCTCTGCAGGCGAAAACGTTTGAAAGGTCGAATTTAAGGTACTGACACCGTTCTCTACATGCTCAAAGAAAATCTTTTTTATGATTTCATGCTCTTTAGAGTGCGTATCATGTAGTGCCATAAAAATGATCTTAGGTAGCGTTGGGTATTGGCTCATCACCTGAAAGTAGCGCTCTATAAACTGAGTTAAAATGAGCGGTGAGAGTTCGCGTAACTGTGATTTTTTAATCCCTTCAAGCAAGCTCAGTAGAGGTGCTGCAACTTCGCGAAATACCGCTTCAAACAGCCCCGCTTTATCGCCGAAGTAGTACTTAATCAAAGCAATGTTTACCTCTGCAAGGTCCGCAATTGCTCTGGTCGTGACTCGATTATATCCGCGGTTAATAAACAAACATTTACCAGCGGTGATGAGCTTTTCTCTCGGGGTAACAGCGGCTTCCGTTAGCTTATTTGTCATGTTTCAACTCCATTAATCACTTGATTAATATACTAGGACAAATGTGCAAGCTTCACGACAGCTTTCGTTAATCAAAAAAGAGGAAATGATTAATCACTAATCTACATCAAGCTTTCATTGGTTATCTGACCTTTTCATGGACCTTTTCATGGACAGGCACACAAATTGAGTAAGTTATGACGTGATTACAAGGCCATTATCGTGGACAGTCACTTAACAGTTGATATTCAAACAGCGAAGCCAACAAAGCAAAAAGCCGAATTTCATAGGCCGTTATCATGGACAGTCACTTAATAGTTGATATTCAAATAGCGAAGTCAACAAAGCAAAAAGGCCGAATTTCATCGGCTTTTGAAATGCTAAAAATTGCTTCACTTAGCCAGAGAGTTTTGAGGATAACTCTGCTCTCGTGCCCTGCTATCACGCTGGTACCTACATCCTGTAGGCAAGGCGTATTTACGCACCAATAGCTGGAAGCGATTTCAACGCAGCTAGCGCTAAAACTAGCTGCTAGAAAGACATTAATTATCTGAAGTCAGATTAACTTAGTGCAGTTTCATTTTTGGCCGCACCACTCTAAGCACCTTTTCGCTTATCCATAGTGCAAAGGTTTTTGCGATACCATGGATTGCGCGCTGATGCATTCTATACAATGAGATGTACATGAATCGCGCTATCTTGCCTTCAATAAAAAAGCTATTGCTGGTTAGGTTTCCCATTAAACTACCAACGGTGCTATAACGAGATAAATTCACTAAAGAGCCGTGATCACTATAGGTAAACTCGTATAAAGGCTGATTTTTTAGTGTTGCGATTAGATTTTTCTCTACACATTGCGCCATTTGATGGGCCGACTGAGCACGCGGCGGCACTTGAGTACCATCCGCTTGGGTAAATGCGCAGCAATCACCGATGACATAAATATGCTCATCTACACTGCTTTGTAAGTATTGATTTACCTTAATTTGATTATTGCGAGTAAGCTCGAACAGCCCAATATCTTTAATAAAGTCAGGAGCTTTTACCCCCGCAGCCCACACCTTGATGTCTGCCTTTAGCTGTTCATCTTCTTTAGTAATAAAACTGTCTTCAGTTGCCTGCTTTACCTGGGTGCCTTCTCGCACCGTGACACCGAGCTTCACAAGCTCCCGTTTGGCTGAATTAGCAATACGCTCAGGTAATGCAGGTAATATTCGAGGACCTGCTTCTATTAAATCAATACGAAGGCGTTTGGCTGTCATTTTACTCAGCCCGTACATTTTCAACATGTCTGATACATGATACAGCTCAGCAGAAAGCTCAACGCCAGTAGCGCCACCACCAACAATGCCAATGGTTAACGAGTGCTTCGGGTCATCGTCTTGGTGTAAGCGTGTAAAGTTATCGAGGAGTGCATGCTGAAATCGCTCAGCTTGCTGATTTGAATCGAGAAAGAAGCAATGATCCTTGACCCCCGGCGTATTAAAATCATTGCTAATACTACCAATGGCAAGCACTAAATAGTCATAGCTAACTTGTCGCTTTGGGAGAATACGATGACCGAGTTCGTCTTTTAGCTCGCTCAGCGTGATGGTGTTATTGGTTGAGTCTACGTGGCTAAAACTGCCGAGTTGAAACTGATAATAATGCTTTGCTGCATGAGCAGAATAAACCACTCCATCTAAGTCAGCGTCAATAGACCCTGTCGCGACTTCATGAAGCAGCGGTTTCCAAATATGACTGCGATTTTTATCAATTAATAAGATTTCCGCTTGGCGTTTTTTTCCGAGTTTATGCCCTAATTGTGTTGCCAGCTCTAAGCCACCAGCACCACCACCGACTATCACGATTTTAGGAAGTTGCGTATTCATCATGTTGCCCTTAAAAGTATAATACTTAAGTACTCTAGGGTCTTGGAAAAGCACTTAGGTATTTCAAATCCATCATGAAATACCTTGTCTGGCAACGCCTACTATTGTGCGCCTTTTTAGCTCATTTGTCAGCGGATAACGTCAAAATTATTCAACAGTTTTCCCAAGTCCAAGGACGCTCAGAGCCAAAAAATGCGGTTCGTATAACCGCGAAGGTAACCCCCCTGCCGCTCAATTTTACATTCAGTTCTAGATAATTGTTGTACTAACCTTCAAGGTTGAATGCACTTTCTAATATAGAGACTAGACTGAATGTAAGCATACTCTGAGCCGAGAATAGTATCTCTGCACTTCACGGGTTATGTGTCTTTTTGTATTAGCTATTTAAAGGAGATATACATGGCATTTCCAACTGCAGTAAATAGTCAAGTTACCGATTCAGTGTCTCAAACAAACGCTAAAGTGCTTGGAGACTCACCAGCATTAGCAACAAGTAAGCTCATGCTTGCCGTGAGCCAAGCATTGTCAAACGCCGCACATAACGCTATCAATGGGCAACAAAATAACAATGTCACTGCTCAAGCGGCTTTGACACAGGGAGTGAATACCCTAATGAATGTGGATACCGCAGCATCAATGGTTGCTATGAAAATTTACAGATAGTAACAAACACGCCCTATTCCCCGAGTCAATGCAAGGAAAAACTATGGGCAGTGCAGGAAAGCTTCCTTATAACCTCTAAGGCAGCCTAGCATGCTAGAGTGAGGCTAAAAAAAATTCCAACCAGCTTCTCATCGCGTCTACGCAGAACTTAGAGCAAGTTCTGCGTATACGCTAAATTATTGCTTTTCTACTTTGCCGTCTTTCATCACAAAGGTGACGTTTTCCATTGCACTAATGTCTTTTAGTGGGTTGCCTTTAACCGCAATAATATCAGCAAGTTTCCCCGCCTCAAGCGAGCCTAATTGTGTATTTTGCTTGAGTAACGTCGCCGAGTTAATAGTGGCAGCCTGTAAGGCTTGTAGTTCAGTCATGCCAAATTTCACCATGCGGCTAAACTGCTTACCATTGTCACCGTGAGGATAAACGCCAGCGTCAGAGCCAAACACCATATTCACGCCTGCTTTTACCGCTTTTGTGAAACTGGTACGCTGAGTAGCACCCACTTTACGCTCTTTATCTAAACTCTCTGGTAAAATTCCTGCCTTTTCGCCCTCACCAAGGATATATTCCGTATTGTAGATATCCATAGAGAAGTACGTGCCTTTGTCTTTGGCTAGCTGAATGGCTTCATCATCCACAAAACTTACATGCTCTACTGAGTTCACTCCTGCTTTAATTGCAGACTTGATACCATCCGTGCCGTGCGCGTGGGCAGCAACCGTTAAACCGCGTAAGTGTGCTTCGGTCACAATCGCTGTCATTTCCTCTTGGGAATATTGCTGAGCACCCACTTTAGTGCCTTTAGATAGTACGCCACCCGTTGCACAGAACTTGATTAAGTTAGCGCCATATTTAATATTTTCACGTACCTTTTGCCTTACTGCCCAAGGTCCATCAGCCACCCCTTCTGAAAATACTTTATGCTCATGGGTTAGGAGGTTGTTGTCACAATGGCCGCCAGTGATCCCAAGTGAAGGACCTGCTGCGTTTACACGTGGGCCTGATACGTCACCATCAATAATGGCATCGCGCAGCGCGATGTCAGCATAGCCAGCAGCACCAAGGTTACGAACTGACGTAAAGCCCGCATCTAGTGTGCGCTTGGCGTTTCTAACACCAGTAATTGCCGCACGAGGTGCAGTGCGTTGCAACCTTTTGTAGCCATGAACATGTGCGTCTGAAGTTAAGTGGACATGCATATCAAATAGACCGGGTAATAATGTGTGGCCACTTAGGTCTATCACCTCAGCACCTTTTGGATAGGCTTTACGATTTGATTTTCCGACTGAGATAATCTTATTGTCTTCAACGACCACAGTTGCAGGTGAGATAAGCTTGCCTGACACCACATCAATCGCAGAGTCAGCATTTAAAACATACGTTTGCGCGTACACACTACTTGAAACAAAGAGTGCCGTACTCATCCATATTTTTTTATTCATGTTACTTCCTCATTTTTTGCTTGAGTGTAGAAAGAATATGGCTTGCAAACAAACCGATCGCGACCAATAACTGTTCCTATTTCAAAAAAACTATGTTTTTCTGTCTATTATCACTTTGTTAAACCAGAATAATGCAATGGCGGTTATAAGTGCGATAGCGGCAAATAGCCCCCACATTAACTCTGGTGCCGCCATTTCTTGCACCAACACTTTATAACTCCAACCAGATAAAAATCCAGCAAATAAGAAGCCCAGCGCCATAGAAACAAAGTAGTATCCCATATACAACGCAGCTTGAGATTGAGGTGCGATACTCGCGACATACTCTTGGCTTTTGGGAGAGGCAAGCATTTCACCAAGCGCGATAAGCAATATGACAGTGACAATGAGCTGACCGCTTAACCAGTCGCTATCGCTAAGTAATGCGATAAACGCAACCGCCATCACCAGTAAGCCTGTGACTAACACATAAAATGGTCTAAATCGCTGACAGAGAAAGCTCACCAAAATTTGTGCGACTACGATCGCCGCAAAGTCTAAATTAATGAGATACTCAGGGTTGATTTGACGATATTGTACGAGTTGTGCAGCAAGGGTTTGCGCTTGGTGCTGTGAAAGTGCCTGTCCATTATCGTGAAGCGCATTTAGGGTTTGCAGTATCAACTGTATTTGCTCATGCGGGACATTCACTTTGAGGTGAACCCATTCAAGCCTAATGGTTTCAATGGATACTGCGCCGCTTTCCTTAAGCTCGTTGAACAGCGCAAAAATGGCAGCAGTTAACTTATCAATATCAACATGTGCTAAAAACGCGACGCCAGAATCGCCAAACCACGCCAATATATCTCGGGTATCTGCATAATCACGGATATACACAGGTAAAGTATAAAAAAGCTGATTATAAACAGTCCAAAAGCCTGCAAGGATCAGCAAATATAACGCAAACGGCAGGTTACTCACCTTCATCGGTTGTTGCCACCAAGCATTAGTCGGTGCTCGATTTATGAGCACTCTGTCCCACACCCAGTTAGCTACTAACCATATTGCAATCCAAGTAAACGCTTGACTGTAGTTAGAAAATCCAACTCCTGCTGACATCAATAGCGCCAGTGCGACAAACAGCGTAAGTGCTAAACGCGTATTACCCAGCACCGACTGCGCGGTTTTTAATACTTGAGTAAAAGATTGCTTGGTTTTAGGTAATGTTTGCGGATCTTTGTAAAATAACATCAAGGGAATAAAGTTTATGGCAATCCAAATCGCCGACATCATAAATACCGCATCCCAGCTAATGGCTCGCATATATCCCGCAACCAATGGACCTAAAAATCCACCAATATTCACCATGGTATAAAAGATCCCAAACCCAAGACCACGATTACCATCGTTTGTGCTGTGGCTTACGGTGCCAACGACCACAGGTTTAAAGCAGGCGGCACCTAGGGCAACAAAGCTCAGCGCGGTAAAGAACGGCCAAAAACTCTGTGCCTGTCCCAATAAATAATAGCTTGGCGTCATGATCAAAAATGCAAAAAAGAACATCTTTTTATACCCAACGCGATCTCCTAGCGCACCAGTTACAACAGGCAAAAGATATAAAAAGAAGGGAATAATCCCCTGTACCGCGCCACGCTCTATATCAGTAAAGCCAATACCACCTTGCGACTTCGGTGTTGTCATGTAAATTGATGACACGGCGAAGAAGCCATACCAAGCGAGCCGCTCAAATATTTCCATGATATTCGCAATGTAAAAAGTTCGACCAAACCCAGAAGACGACTTTGACCGATTTGCCTCATTGAGATCTGGTTCACACCACTGCTGCTGATTTTGCATAATGACAATACCTGTTATCTTTGTTATTTTATATTGCATACAATATACACAAATAATAACGAGAGAAAAGTATCATGTCTTTATTTTATCTATTCCATACCTTTTATTGGCGAATACCCTCTATCCAAAAGCCGCGGCTAGTATTTGCTCCTCTAATTGTAATACTTGCTTTACTCAGCGGGTGTAAAACTACGAGAAGCGATATTGCCGCTATTCCAAGCCCCGCTGATATGCACTCTGAAATAAGCGTTAATGGTCGAGTCAGCACGTTGAGACACATTGATATCCAACATGTTGGTAAACAAATTCCGCTGACTTATAGCGATGGAAAAATAGCCAACTCGCGGGGCTATGACTGGTGGGTGAGTAAACATTTTGCGCTAAAAAGTGACTTTCCTGAGGACAAAGTAAAACTCTATTTAGAATTACTAGAAATGTCTTACCCTCACTATGTTGAATTGTTTGGTATGGCGCCTGCAGCGATTGATAAAAAGAGAATTGCTGTCGTTTATGGCAGTTCACGCCAACGTACAAAAGAAGCCATGCTGGACGACGGTTTTTTGCGAGGCGTACATGAAACGGCTGGTGGCGAAACCATGTTTTATAACCGCGCAGGGTACAACTTTCCGAGTCATCGCCAGCATCACCAGCGCTACATCGTGATCCATGAAACCATGCATGCGTTTCATATGGCTCTGAACGGTCACTCAACTTGGGCACCCAATTGGATCACTGAGGGGATGGCAGATGCCATTGCAAGCCACGTATATGATCCAAATAAAAAGCAGTTAACTGTGATGGTTTTCGACCGTGCTCCAATGAATTATCTGCACTTAGGTTTACAGCAGTATCACCAAAATGGACAGCCATCTTTCGAAGCAATCAATGATGATCCATCACTCAAACGCGGGCTCAACTTTTTTATCGTACATTTTTTATTGAGCGACCCTGAGCGATATCAATATTTTGAACGCTTTATCGGCAAATTAATGGACGCAAACCCGCACTCTGAAAACACCTTGCCAACTGCCAATGCACTCTTAAAACAGACCTTCCCCAATTGGCCCCAGCTTGAACAGCAGTTTGCAGCGTTTGTGCGCTCTGCCACGCCAAGTTTTTATATTGTCGATGGGCCTTGGGAGCAAAACGGTGCTGCATATTGGCTCAGAAATACCGAAAGCAAAGCACTTAATCGTCTTGACATTCATCCAAACTTTTCTTCTACACATGTCGTGATGGATTTTCCCGCATCAGATAAAACACCTCTAATCAACTCACTTGATGAGAATAGTGTTGCAGCACTAATCGACTTCGAGCCGGAGCAGATTAGACGTGGGGAAATTGGCTTTGCGTTAATCGCTGATTTAACAAACCAAAGCTTAGATGCGCGTCTTGGACGCTCCAAAGTTGAAGAAGTTGATTTTAGTAAAGACAACTTACTGCAATTTACCCTTCAAGAAGGAGTAAAGTTAACGGTCTCAAGCAATCAAGCATTGTTTTCCGCAAAATCTATCGCATTGCTGCCGCAATTACGCATGGATATCAAGCAATATCATCAACTTGCGCTCACGCTTTCAAAGCAGGACGATGCGCTAGTTATTAAAATGAAAACACAACACCATGAGCAACTGGCTAGGTTACAATTGAGCCAAATCGACATTTCAGCGCTTAGCTTGCAAAAAATAAGTCTTCTTGGCCGAAATAATAATCACAGAGTAGCGCCCTACTTTGCCGCGCATGATTACTTGATCACGAATGAACAAACCGCTAATCCTTGGCACTTTAAAGGTGCATCGCTACTTCGCAGAGCCTTTAACACCTGTGTGGAATATAGCGCTCAGCTAAGTGACTGTATGACCCCACTTCGCGAAATATTTAGCAAGCAGAAATCAAGGACAGTCACTCAAACTGAGAATAAAACCCTCAAGCGCTTGATGCAGCAATGGCAATCAACCCTTGGCGACGATGCGCTCTTTACGCTAAGTGGTATCAACATCCAGGACTACTTTTCTGATGGATTGCACTATCTTTACGTCAACAATCCCAGTATCCATGATATTGCGCTAACTTACGGTAACTACAAAAAAATTCTAGCTTCAGGTGAACACCGTGTTCTATTGCCAAAACATACCTTTCAGAACTTAGTGATTAGTTGGAACGGATTAACACAACAAAAGCCTCTTCGAACGCCAGAGAAACCTTTTGATGGGGTAAAAATGGGAGTAACTATTCGAGACAATATAACCATTACGCTAACCGGTCCCTATTCAGGTGCATCGAGTGGCATATTACGCGTCGATTTTACTCCATTTCAATCATTTCAAAATGAAGGTTCACTTTGGCAGCGGCCAGTTACTTTCTTACCTTATCAAACACAAGTAATTGAAATAGATAAGTTACAAGGATTAAAAAATGGATTACTTGAGATTAAGGGTGAGTTTGACGTTGATGGTGAACTAATTAGGCTGGTTAAAATAGTCAATTTGTAGAAACAATTAATTGAAAATCTGCAAAGCCAAATAAAGTAGAAACGACGGTTTTGTGCAAATAAGATTGAGTGTTTTATACAACATACACGACTAACTGCTCCCTCAACCTGAGTGAGCAGTTAGACACTTACAATCCATATTAAATTGGCCATTTACGTTAGTTTATATTACGTAAAAAGTCGCTGGCTTTGCGAAATATTACTGCGTCGCCGTAAATTGCGATGCTCACAATAAGCCTCTATCGAATCTGCGCTACCAATCGCACCGTGAAAAGTTTGCTCAAGCTGGGTAGTAAGTTTCAGCCAATTACGTGCTTCTAGACCTAATTGCTCCAAAATGGGTTTTTGACGCGGATCGATAAATCCCGCTTTATCAGCACGAATGCTTCTTCCAGTAGAATCAACTAAGTCTAGATATGACCGTAATTCAAAGGGTATACCTTTGTGCATATGTTTTTTGGTATTTCCTAAAAACCGCGCTAGATACTTTGGCTGTTTGCATCTTTTTGCAAACTCACACCTAAGTTTTATACTAGTGTGTTCTGAATCTTCGGGGTTACTAGCTAATTTTGCACGAATGGGGTTTAAGTCTACGTAAGCCATACATGCCAACAAGGCTGAAGCATCAAGCAAGGCCTGAGATTTAAATCTCCCTTCCCAAAAGTGTCCGGTACATTCATCCTCTTGATTGGCGCGTCGAGCTATGTGCTCATTGAGCCCTCTCATAAACCAGCTAATACTCGCTAAGCGGCTTCTATATTCATTTATTTCTTTGCTCAACACACCTTTTTGCCCCTCATTTAAGCAGTCACCTTGGAGGAACTGCCGAGCGCGCGAAGATATCTTATAAAGCTTGCTCCAGCGTAGCAAAATAGCTTTATCATTGAGTCTTTGTGCTTTTTTATCATCGATATACAACACCACATGGGTGTGATTAGGCATTACCGCGTAAGCGCAAACATCCAAGCAAAATATTTTGGATAGAAAAAGTAATCGCACTTCAACCCAGGCCCGTCGATGCTCATAAGACTTGCCAGTCAGCATGTCTTCACCGCACAAAAAGGCGCGGCGGACGCAACGTGACACACAATGATAATAATGTGTATTTGACAAGTTGATTTGATACTTCCTTGCTAATCCCATTGTTCACTCCTTGAACATGCAAATGCTAATTGAAGAAATTAAAGCTTAGGCACATACCTTCAATTTGTAAACATCAACATAAATGTACCTGTCCATAGTTATTCGTTACTTTTTATTCCGAAAAATGGGGTGAATCTGCAACTTTCAGAGCTGTACTCAACACCACGATTTACCGCTAAGGTTTTGGAAGAAAATAAATATCTCGGCTCAGGCCATCGTTAAATTGTTGCCGTCTTACCTTAACGCCACCTAGCTTTTCAACCAAAGCTCGAGCAGCGCCATTATCATCATTCATGTAAGTCTCGACAGTTTCCCAATTAAATACATTGTAAGCATGTTTTAATACAGCGAGCGAAGCTTCCGTTGCAACTCCTTGGCCTCTCGCCTCGGGTAGCACCCACCATGTTAATTCTTTCGGCCATTCTTTGCCTTGCCAAAAACCACATGTACCAACATAGCTATCATTCGACTTTAGTTGAATTACCTACACACCAAAACCAAGTAAATACCAAGAGCCTACATCAGCTTTAAGCCTAGCCCAAGTTTGCTCTATTCCTAGTGGACCACCATACATTTTCGAAGCAGATCCGTCTGTATAAAATTTTTTATAGGTTTCAAAAGCGTCTTTATTGGGTGCGACCAATCTTAATCGATTCGTTTCAATCGTTGGGATCATATCTGCTATTCCTTTATTTTACGGTTTAATGTTGCTGTACAAGCAAAACAAAATAACACTGTATATCAAAACAGATATCTAGAATCAAACAACAAAAGATTACGCAATTATCTAAAGCGACATAGGTTAAGCTTAAGTGCCTGTCCTTTAAAACTTATAACTAGATAAACACCAATAAAGTAAATAGCAAGCTGTTAGCGTTAGGTCTTAGTCGTTGTCCTAACACTAACAGCTATAAAGATATGATTAATCAGGCTTTAGTTAATTAAAGTGGATGTCCTTTAAAGTGCGCTTTACAAATGGCGCTTTAGCTTTTCCATACTCATCTTGGGAGGCTATACCTTGCGCTATTACTAATTGTTTCTGAGTTTCATACTCCGCACGCGCGTCAGGATTACTGAGCATAAAAGCTTTAAACTTTTCTTGCTTGATATATTCTTCACTCCCTTTTTCAATAGCATGAGCATGCACTTGAAACAACTCGCCTTGATACATCACCGCGATGTCTTTTCTAGGACGAGTATCAGGAAATGGATTATCGCTGTGCTGATCTTTAAAGCCTACATTTTTAAGATGTTCAACAGCTTGCGTTAGTTTCCCTGGTTTGTATAACACAGATATATCGATGATCCCTTTGCCGGCAACCTTAAAAGAGCTAGAACCAAAGTGTAGAAATTCAAGCTCAGGGTGTGCTAATGCCACCATCACTTCTTCTGCCACTTCAACAAATATTTCACGCCATGGATTAAAGCTAGCTGGGACTAATTGGTAAGGGACGAATTCAATTTTTGACATGCCTGTCCTTTTAAATTTTTATATAAAATAGTTAGAACCAATAAACTGGGTAATGCCGCTTGGGGTTGCGCGACATATTGTTCACAGACAGCGCGACCAATAACATCAGCAGAGCCCCCATCAACACGGGATAAAATGCATACATATATCCCAAGTTATGAACCGACTCACCACCAATAATGGCGATTAGCGCGGTCGCTCCACCGGGTGGATGCAAGGTTCGAGTAAAGTGCATTACAACAATTGAGAGCGATACCGCAAGCGGTGCTGCAAACAGACTCTCTTCTCCAAGCAAAATAAAAATGCTGACGCCGAGTAAAGCTGAAAAGAAATGCCCGCCCAGTAAATTCCTCGGTTGAGAGAACTCTGCCATAGGAGCGCCATAGAGTAAAACAGCAGTTGCACCAAAAGAGCCAATGAGCAATGCGCTGCCAACACCATATGGTAAAGCGAGGTTAGAAATCACCGTAATCAACAAGATCCCCACCATTGCACCAACCCATGACCAAAGGATTTTCTTAAGCGGTTTTCTCGGAGGACACACACCTTTGGAGGCCATTCTTTTAAAGTAAACTTTCATGCCACCTAACAACCTTCGAGATTTATCAATGTCATTTTGTCAACGTTTGTATCGCGTGTACCGCCCGCTTAGCATCATTTACGGGTACGAAAATATGATCATGATAGAAGCCCGCAATTACATTCGCGCTAATATCAACATTTTTCAGTGCATTGGAAAATGCAGCCGTTAATCCCACAGCCTCTAGGCTCGAATGCACTTGCAAGGTAATTTTATTCATCACACAGCTGTAATCCAATCCATGCTCGTCTGCCATTTGCTTGGTGACTACCAGCGTTAACCCCTCGCGCTCCATAAAGGTCGCAATTGGATTGAAAATTACACACTCAGCGAGGCTTTTTTGCACTGTACAAAATACAAAAGGTGTTTCATCAAGCGTCGGGGAAATGTCTTTTAATAATTGCGATAAATTACTAATACCCGTCACAAATTACCTCCCGATGTTGTTGATAAATCACGGCTAGGTTCAAATGCATCATAACGAGGAAGCGGCGCGTCTAAGTCGTCCCAATTGGCTTTTGAAGAGATAAAATTATGTGATATTGGCCGCTCTTTGATATCCGAGTCCAAAATGCCAAGTCTTAACCTCACCCGCTTTGGATCGTTTTCGTTCGAACTAAAAATTGGACTTGCACAATGTTTGCAAAAATGGCGCTTTCTTCCAGGTTTAAACTCGAAGATGCTTAGTGCCTCTTCGCCACTGAGAATCACAAAATCACTCCACAGCACAAAACCATTAGTCGCATAAGCTGTGCCAGTAGACTTACGACATAAAGAGCAATGACAATGAATGATATCGCTGATTGGTCCACGGATCTCAACTTGAACCGCTTTACACAAACAACTCGCCTTGTAAGCCATACCTACCCCTTTGTGTTTCTGGTGATCCAAGTATCCAATTGATTGGCGAAATTTTGCTTATCAGCTTGAGACAAAGGCGGTGGCCCTTGAGTTTGCACGCCGCTGGCACGCATCGTGTCCATAAAGTCACGAATATTTAAGCGAGATTTTATGTTTTCTTTCGTCAGCAATTCACCGCGCGTGTTAAGTGCGGTGCACTTTTTCTCAATGACTTCGTCTGCAAGTGGAATGTCGCCAGTAATAACCAAATCACCTTCATTCACGCGCTTCACGATTTCGTTATCCGCAATATCAAACCCCTTCGGGACTTGAAGCTTTTGAATAAAAGGAGATGGAGGCGTTTTTAGATATTGATTTGCAACCAATGTAACCGTGGTAGAAGTACGCACTGCAGCGCGAAACAGCATTTCTTTTATCACCACGGGACAGGCATCGGCATCTACCCATATTTGTTTTGCCATAACAACTCTTTTAAATTTAAATTGTCTAGAGAATACTAAATTTGGGGATTAGGTTCACGCCTAAAATGAAACTCATATTCATCGTCATCAAACTGCACAAATCCCAATTTTTCGTATAAACGCTTCGCTGGATTCGCTTTAAGCACCGTCAATACCCAAGGCAATGTTGAGTGGGATTCTATCAAGCTTTTGATGACTTGCGCACCGAGCCCCTTTCCTTGTTGCTGGGGCTCTATTTGCAGCTGAAAGAGGTAATAGTCATGTTCACGTTGTTTAAACTTAGCCAAGCCAACACACTTTTCGTTCACGTATATCAAATGTGAGCTTGGGTATTCGTATAATACTCGGGCTTTATGTTCAGCTTCAGTCAAAAACAGTCCGGCATTTTCTAAGTGCGGCAACATGGTCGCTTTACGCAGTGCCACTAGGTAATCAAAGTCACTTTCTTTTGCCTGTATGAAGTGAATCTTATTCGTCCTCAATTTCGAATATTCCTTTTGCGTAAAGTACACCAAACCCAGATACGATGACATTCGTATCAGTCACTTCACAAAATAGCTCACCGCCACGTTTTGAAACCTGATGTGCATGAAGTTTTTGTTTGTTTAGCGCCTTTGCCCAATATGGCGCTAACCCGGCATGAATTGAACCGGTAACCGGATCTTCATCGCCCCCATTTGCAGGCCAAAAGTAACGAGACACAAAATCAACGTCATCGCCTTTTGCTGTCACCACAACATCAAAAGGCGCAAGGGTTTTCAGTTTATCGCTGTCGTACTCACAGCTGCGTACTTGCTGCTCAGTCTCAACAATCACAAAGTACGCTTGGCGATTTTTAAGTACCCGCGTCGGTGTTACGTTAAGCCCTTCCAGCAATGCGTCGGGGGCTTTAGTTAACTCAGGGGCTAATTTCGGAAATTCCATCACAATGCGACCATCAGCCACTTGCTTAACAGTGAGTGTCCCGACTTCTTGGGTTTGAAATTTTATCTCTCCGGACTTTCCCTTGTGATTAAGAAGTACATACGCCGCGGCAAGCGTGGCATGACCACAAAAGTCAATTTCAGTAATTGGAGAAAACCACCGGATCTCATAATGATTGTTACCAGTTGGCTTCAAAAAGGCGGTTTCGGAAAGGTTATTTTCGGTGGCTATCTGCTGCATTAGGGCGTCGCTAAGCCAATTTTCAACCTCAACGATTGCAGCGTTATTGCCACCGAAACGTTTACGCGTAAATGCGTCAACCACAAAATACTCAACTTGCATCTTTTACTCCTTTCAGAAACACCTAAAAACACAGTATAATTTACTGTAATTAGAAGCGAATACAACTTAAATAAACGTGTATTGAGGTTGATCTGTGTGACCATGATGCACGTAGTTAAAATGAGTAGAACCAAGTCGAGGCTTATATGTTTACAGATGCTACTTTATCAATCTTATGCTTATATTCATTAGCAATGTTTGTCACCAGCCTGCTAATGATAGCAACAGCCCCTAAAACTGATGATGAGAAACGCAAACAAACTATCACCGAGTACACTATGTTTGCACTTGCATCTGTTGCAGTATTTTTTGTGTCGTTTTACACGCTGTAACTGCCAGTTGGGTCATCTCGATTGATGGCCCAAGAGCATGTCCTTTAAGGCCTATTTTCCACTTTCAACCATTGCTTTTATCTTTAACGCCTTTTCGAAGTGGTCTAGTTCGTGAGTTTGTATCCACCAAGTCGCCGCTTCCATAAGTAGTGCAGGGTCCGTGTTTTTATTGGCAAAAAAAGCGTAAAATGATACGCCAACGTTATCCCCTTTTTGTGCGATTTTTTTATCACATACTTCTATTATCTTGCTTCTTAGTGCTGAGCGCATTTTTGGTTAAATCCATACATAATGATCTGCGATAAGTGTACCACCAACATCATCAGTATTCACCACTCCACGCGGCTCTACACCTTTACAGTTGATTATCATTTCATCAGTGCACAAGATTAATCTTCTTCACAAGCCTCCCTCTCCCTTACGTCTAGTTCGGTGAAACTATTTCTAAACGTAAAGGCATAAGCCGAATCTCCAAAACGACGCAGGTAATCGAGTCTTTCTTTGGCCTCATCTAGCGTCGGAATATGGCCCTCTTCAACCCACCATAACACGTAGGTTTCCTGTTCAGCGCGGTGAAACCATTCCTTTTTACGCGCCAAAAATTCCTTATGCGCGGTTTTAAACATAAAATCTTTGAGCGCTTGCTCCGACTGCCATACAGACATATTCACGATAATATTTGGATCATCAAACGCCTTAATCTCTATTGCATTACCGGTTTCATCTTTTAAGCGCCAAATAAAGCCAGGGCTTTGCTCTGCGAGTAAATTAATGCGGTCTAGACTTTCTACAAAGTATTGAATTTCTGGCGCATCCATTTGGTATTTAGCGGTGGCTATATTGAGTTGTGCTAATTGCATCGACGGCTTTTCCTTGTGGTGAGTTGCTACATTCTCCCAAACTTCACAATCATACTACTGTTTGCTCGTCGCCAAGTTAAGACAAAATTTAACCAAATAGAGATTTTTTCACCTTCTACATTTCTGGAAATGGATGCATATTAATGTATTGCACTATACGAGGTGCGCTTGCTGTATTCGCGCTACCACCATGGGGTAAAAACTGGTGCCAAATCACCATATCTCCGGCATTGGCTGCAATTGCTTTGGAACCCAGTTGATGTAAGTATTCTGTGTTTGGAATACATGGATCCCATGGAGCCGTTGCAAGCCATGACTCTAGCTTTGTATGAAATCCTGGCACAACCGTTGTTGCACCCTGTTTTTCTTCAGTGTCTGATAGATACAAAACCCCTTGCGTGCCAAACTTGAGTTGCTTAGAGAAATCTAAATCCCAATGTAGATCAGGACCTTGAAAACTAGATTGCACAGTTTCAGGCGGGTTGAACCCACACTGATCGGCTGAAACTATCAGTTGTTCGCTTTGCCATAACTGGCTAAATGCCTTATGAATTCTCATTGAATTCCGATTGTCTTCCAGTGCTTTATGTTGTACCAAATGCACCATACTACGACTCAATTTTTCGTGGTTAACCTTATACCAAGTCTTTGGTTCTGCTAATTCAATCTCCAAATAGTCTTGGATGGCGTTTCTCGCATTGGCACAGCCTTCGGCACTCACTGCATTTTTAACGATGACATAGCCGTTGTCCTGCCAGCATTTCAGGTCGTCCCCAGTGAGTACATCCGGCATATTCTGAACAGCAGCTATTTTTTCTTGATAACTGTCGGGGCAAGGTAAGTGGCAGGTGACATGTTTTAGCAATGCTATTTTTTCACTACTCGGCTGAGCAATTGTAACAATTGCATCAATAAAGCTATCGTAATCATGGGCATATTGAAACTGTATATGATGTGCTTGAGATTGACTTAGCCCAAGTATGTCAAAAGTCGCTTTATATAATTCGAACTCGACAGACTCTCCTTGCTGCTGTCTATTTGTGAAAGTGTTGTTGGCTTGAAGCCAGATTTTTTTGAGTATGGATAAATGATAAAGCGCTAGAGCAAGGTTTACATCGCACATTATTTTACAACCATCCTTTAAAGTAGAGTTGTGTGTTCCCTCCTTAAAATTTTATTACAAAGACGTTTTTTTTCAATTTTTACCGCTTACACCTCATTACACTATACGTATCACTAAACATGAGGATCCAGAAATGAAAAGAGCAGACTACTTCAATCAGGCACCTGAACTTATTCAGCACTTATTGGGACAAGAGGAATTATTAAAACAGCAAGCCCACGCAACTTTTGGAATCACAATCTGGGAGCTTGTTAAACTTAGAGCATCACAAATCAATCAATGCGCTTTTTGTATTGCAATGCACACTAAACAGGCACTAGAGTATGGTGAAACCACTAATCGAATTATTGGATTAAGTGCATGGCAAGACATGCCCTTATACACCAATAAAGAAAAACTGGCATTAGCGCTTTGTGAAAAGCTGACAAGCGCACAAGTGATTGATGATGCTTTTTATCAAACACTTAATGTAGAATTTGATGATAAAGAATTGACCACGTTAACTGTCGCTATTAATGCCATCAACAGCTGGAATCGGATCGTGAAAATGTTTAAGCCGAATGTAGAGTTCAATGAGCACAGAACTAACGCTTGAATTAATAAACCCAACAGGTGAAATCGCTAACTATGTGCAAGCTATCTGGTTTGCACAATCACATAAGCGCGGAGAAACTTGGCTTCCAAGCGACGGGGCAACTGGATTTATTTTCCCTCTTCGTGGGCTTGTTAGCTTCAATGACAATCAGCTCACAGCCCCCTTTTATCTGCAACCAATTGCCATTCAGTCTAGCAAAGTCAACTATTCTGAACAGGCATGTTTTTTCGGGATCCGCTTTAAACCCGCGGGACTGGCATTTTTGAAAACGCTGCAACACCCTATAGCAAATCCCAATAATATATTGCCCTTGTTGAACACGCTGCAAACTAGTGCCAACCTGACAGCATTACTTCGACTTCTAGAGCCGATATTGAATATGCCAATTCCTCGACAGAATTCTATCCTACATACCCAAATACTCCTTGAGCATATTGTTTCAATGACCCCTTTAGAGCAAGCATATGCTCAAACTCCGATCGGAAAACGGCAATTAGAGAGACAAGTTAAAACACATTGTGGGATCACCCCAAAACATTTAGCTCGCATTTATAGAGTTCGATTGGCTAAACAAAAACTGAGAGAAACGCCTGACATTAACATCGCTCAACTCGCGCTAGATTGCGGCTACGCTGATCAATCCCATCTTATTCGCGAGTTTAAAACTATCTTTCAGATCACACCGGCAAAATACACAAAGCGACTAAAAGCTGCAGACACAACGTTACCTGCAGCTCGGTAAATTTTTCAACGACCAGCAATACAAAAGCAAGGTGAATTTATTACTATTTATTCGCGCAACGTGCTACCAAGGTTTCGCTTAAAAATTGATTTACCTCAGTTTGCACTTTTTTGTTAAAGCTGTAGTGACCCGAGTTAAGTGCGATATGTTTAAATGGATGAGAAAAACTAGCTTCGCGTAAATCAGCTTCAATATATCCGGCCATTTTGTACGATGGCCAAATTTCATCGTGTTTGGCAGAGACCAGCAGCACTGGCCCATTGGTGTTTTCAACCGGGATGCGAGCGGCTGCAATTGCTTCAGGCGTTGCCTCTGCCAATGCAGCCTCAAAGGCAGGTGTAAACTCTCCCGTTACGTTCCCCTTTTGCATTTTCCATGACAACAGGGGTGCATCAATGTAGTCCAGAGCATTGCCGCTAAGTGTCCAGCTCGAGCGAGAAGACAAGGTCTTAACAGCATTCCAGCTTACGTGACTAGGCATAACGGACACTACATGGTTTATCTCATCAAAGTGCGCCCCGAGTAATAACGCAAGCTCCGCTCCTTTAGAAAAGCCATACACCGCTACGCAATTTGGGTTTATCTTTGGATCTGCACTCAATGCTTTTATCCGTTTGGCTATATCATTCAAAGATAATTCAGCTGCACTGCTCGATGTATTTTCAGTGCCATAATAACCAAGTGCCGCTACTGAGACACCAATATCATTAAACCCATCTAAAAATGGTTTCCACTGAGGATTAGCGAGTGTATTCCCCCCTTCGCTGCCACCTAACACCACAACCAATGGATGAGTCTGACCATCATCGATAAACTGACGTTTAACATCTGGTATAGTCGTGTTTGAACAGGCCGCAAGAAGCCCTACCAAAGAAAATGGCATTATAGTTTTCATCATTTTATTACCTTTTTGAGTTAGCTGAGCCCTATGTTGCTCAGTTGTTGTTTGAGTAGTTTTGCACCGCCCCGGCTAGTCACAACTTGTAAATTGCTATCTCGCAACTTGACAAGGTAACCCCCTGTAACCCAGCGTTCAAACGCAGTTATCGCGCTTTGGTTTACAATGGCATTACGGTGAACTCTTAAGAAATGTGTTGGCAATTGCTGTTGGATCTCCTCAAGGGAGCCATCAATGGGATATTGCTGTCCATTACTAAACGCAATGGCTTGACCGTATTCCAGCTTGATAAGTTCGATACTGCTGACATCAATTAGTGAGGTTTTCCCCGCCACCTTACTCGTTAAAGTAGCGGCTAATCCTGTCGTGATAACACGATTAACTCTTGATAGTGCCAGGGCTAAGCGTTCAGTACTATACGGTTTGAGCAAATAATCAACCGCGCCGAGCGTAAAGGCCTCAACCGCAAACTCACTGTAGGCCGTGGTAAAAATTATCGCACCTGCAAACCCCGTCCCTTGAAGTTTCTCGACCAGAGTAACACCATTGCATTCTGGCAAGTTAATATCGACAAAGACAATATCTATCGCCAGTTCTCGATATGTATCAAGAAATACTAATGGCGTGTTACAAGTCAGTACCAAGTTGTGCTTGGTGATCTGGCTAAGTTGTTCCGTTAATTTATCAATGGCTGGTTGCTCATCTTCCACAATGGCAATGTTCAACATTCCTTTGCTCCTCGTGTGAGTAAAAAGCTGACAACCGCACCACCTGTGTGCATGTCGTTACCAAGCCTAGGTTCAGCATTTTCTTCTAACTTTAATCGTGAGCGCGTGATCGAAAGACCGAGTCCCGCATCTGACGAACCCAATATGTCCTGCTCCTTAAAGCCCACCCCGTTGTCACTGATTTTAAACATTAACTGGTTCGCTAACTTTTTGATTAATACATCAATGTGAAGCGGCTTTCTGTTGCCATGTTTCACTGCATTTTCCAAAAGCGGCTGTAAAATCATTGGCGGTATTACTTCGCTCAATAATGCATCGTCGATATCAAAGTCGATGATAAGCGCATCCCCAAACCGGCTTTGCTCTATCTCGCACCATTGATTTAGTGCAATTAGCTCATCGGCAACGGACACTTTGCTCGGTATTTTTCCGCTTGTCACAGAATGCGTTAATGAATATCTTAATACCGCAGCGAGATTATGAACCAAAGACCGTGCTGCTTCTGGTTGATTTGGTACAAAGGCTGCAATTGTGTTGAGGCTGTTGAACATAAAGTGCGGGTTTAACTGACTGTGTAATAGCTTAATTTCAGCGAGTTGGCGAAGCTGTTTTTCTTGTTTTAACAACTTTTGGGAAAGGTAGAACTTAATCACCACAAAAATACCGCTAGACCAAGGCAGTGCGATGGTTAGCGCCTCAAACAGTGAAAATGCATGGGTATTTAACATTCCACTTCTGAGTACACCCCAACATAAACAGCCCATTACCATCAGTCCATAAAAACCGATATATTGCAGCGGCCAATTGCCTATCTTGAAACGGATAATGAGTACGTAACTTATCACCATAGGTAACCAGTAGAGGAACACAACCGCCAAAATAGAAGAAAGCGCGATATTTGCCGACAACAACATGCCCCGCTGCACCCAATCGGTAAGACTGATAGCAAAACTTATTGCGGCAACGATGGCTAAAATTGCGAATTGTTCATTTCGCTGCAATGTGAGATTGACCATAATCAATACAAATAGTGACTGAATACGTTCATGGTACGCATTTAGCGTCGAAAAGCACTCTGAATATTGCTGAATGGTCGCTTTTCAATGCTAAATGGTTATCTGTATTAGTCCACACTTTTACATCCAAGTTAAAGTGCTAAAAAATAGATTAACTTGCTTTAAATCTTAAACACTTGAGGCTGCTTTGCTCATCAATGTCTTTAAATTCAGGTGGGTTTTGTAAACGTTCAACAAATGTGAGCGTTGGTGCCTCTCTGGTCATTTCATCAATCAGAAATTGGCTTGAAACATCGGGAGAATTCACACACGCCAACACTTGGGCATTTGGCGTAAGTAACTCAGGAAGCTTTCTTAAAATACGTTGATAGTCTTTGGTCAATGCAAAGCTGCCTTTTTGAAAGCTTGGCGGATCAATTACGATAAGGTCGTACGGCCCATATTTACGCACTTTTCCCCAAGATTTAAACAAATCATGGCCTAAAAAAGACACCTTGCTGAGGTCGTGTTCATTGAGTTGGTGGTTGACTCGGCCTTGCTTGAGCGCCGCTTTTGCCATATCTAGATTCACAACATGGGCAGCACCGCCCGCAATCGCCGCGACGGAAAACCCACAAGTATAAGAAAACAGATTAAGTACCCGAGCCCCCGCTGACTGAGCTTTAACAAACTCACGACCCAAACGCATATCTAAAAACAGTCCCATGTTCTGCTTTACGCCAAGCTTTAAGCCATATTTAAGTCCATTTTCTTCAACGATAGGCATAGCGGTTAATTCACCATACAAAACCTCAAGATCTGAGTCAGGCAAATAACGATGTTGCAGCAAAATAGCAGAGAGTTTTCCGTTAAATGCTTTGGTCTCCACAAGCGATAATAATGCCAGCTTTAACGACGCTATCAAGTCAACGTCGTGCTCCTTGAATAAAGAGACTAAAAGCTGACCTTGTAACCAATCTACTGTGATTTGTTCAAGCCCTTCATAGCAACGACCACGTCCATGAAATAGACGTCTAAGCTCGTTTGGTACGGCTTGGGTTTGCAAATGATTAAGGAGGGTCGATACAGGGTTTATTGCTGTCATGTCGGTGTCTGGTTATGCGTAAAGTTCGGCATTTTACTTGTTACTTCATAGCAAAAGCAAATGCCTAAGGTCTGCTTATCTTTCACGTTTATTTTTTGCAGCAAAGGAAACCAGTCTTATGGACGCCACAACATCGTTGTTGCCCCGCTAAAACCGATTAACCAATTGAGATAAGAAAAATCTTCATGATGGGAGGCAACAAAGCCCATTCTCATATAAAGCTTTTTTGCCTGAGGATTAGAATCAATGACATCAAGTCGTAAAGCGTGAAACCCGCTTTGTTTGGTATAGCGCTGCAGTGCCACTAAAAGCGCAGTGCCAACACCTTGTCCTCTGACCGATTCTGCAACTGCGATGCCGTCCATCACCACTTCATTGGGCGCAGGCTTTCGCTCAAATAGGGTAAACACCGCTGCGGCTTTAACCCCGCCTAGTAAGCCTAATTCATCAATGAGTCCAGTAAAGCCCATATTTGATGTAAAACCGCTTTTGCCATATTGAAAGCCCGCAACCCCCACTAACTTGCCGTCTGCAAAGGCAGCAAACGAGTATTCTGAGATGAAGCTCTTCGCGATAATAGTGATCAGCTTATTGCGATCCGGCACTGCGGCTTTGAATTTGCTACCAAACGCATCAACATAAAGCTCAGCAGCCGCTTGCGCATGCTCAATGTCCCATCCTTGTGTTATTTCTATTTCCATACCTTACCTCAAGCTAACGTATAGACATCAATTTTAGGTCAAAGTTAGCTTAGGTATGAAGTTCGAATTTGTAAAAAATTCGAGTCGATTATGCATGTAACTTAATTGTTAGTTTGCGCCATACACGTTCAACGGGACCCACCTTAAAGAATCGCCCGTAAATCACATTTAATAGCAGCTGCACTGCCATAATAACAAGCCATAAGAGCAAGAGCTCACTGCGACTTAGCGTATTATGTAATCCAAAGCCATAAAATATCACCACCAATAACAGTGACTGTCCAATGTAATTACTCAGCGCAAATCGACCCACTTGATTTATCGCCTCAAGGGGTTTGAACCGATGCAACCAACGGTTATATAGCAAAGATAACAAAACCAAGTAAACAATCGCTTGCAGCTCCCGGTTAAGTACGATGACCATTTGTTTAGCGTAAGACAACACTGGGATATGTGAACTTTGTAGCCAATGATAATAGCGAGCTTGAGTGGCATAACATGACACCGCAATCAAGCAAAGCAGTGCCACTACCGCAAATGGGCTAAGTTTAGTCTTTGAGAACAATCCCCATTGAAACAGCTGCGAGCCTATCAGCATCATCATTAGCGTGGACCAAAAAATACTTGAATAAAACAGCTTACCTTTGTGGACTTGCTGGCTGTCAAAGTTTTCCTGCCAATACTCAGTTAAGCTTGGCGTTTCTTCCAAAGTACGATGGATGGCTGTCCGTGGTTCGGTTTTATTCTGCCACCGATTAATCGCTTTTTGCTGGTCTCGTGTGCGAGACGCTTCGTCCACATTGAGTGCTGCTTGGTAAGCATCGTATTGGGCGATGGTGCGCTCTGCTCTGCCAAAACCTGCAACTAACATAAACGCCAAACAAATTACTATGCTGACTTTGATGGCCCGGGAGCCAAGTAATATGACGGTGGTGGCAATCATTCCTATCACGGCATAGTGATAGAGAATGTCGCCACTCCAAATACAATAAGCATGAACAAGGCCGAGTATAAATAAAGCCACTAGCCTTGCCGCACTTAATTTAATAGCAAATTCAAATGGCTGTTTTTGAAGAATAATGGTGAGACCTGCGCCAAATAACATCGCCAACAGTCCGTAAAACTTGCCCTGAGCAAATACATAAACCCAGTACCTTACCTCACTGTCTATATCCGTCATAAAGCCATATTGGTAACTGCCCCATGGATTGGGATAGGCAAAGCTTTCGATGTTGATAAGTAAAATACATAGGATTGCTATCCCGCGAATAAAGTCGAGGCTGTTAATACGATTTCTTTCAGGACTAGTCATCGGCATTACCTATGCGGCCCGACTGTCCATCATGGTGAGCTAGCTTTGTGTTTTCGCTATCGAGCAGTGTGGTAATTTGTGCAACCTGCGCGCTAAATTCATCAAATTGCGTGTCACTTAGCTTGGTGTTTTTTGGTTGTTTTAGGGTGAGTGGATTGATGGCTTTTCCATCTTTATGCACTTCATAATGTAAGTGACGCGCCTGCGACAGGCCGGTATTCCCAAGATAACCAATCACATCGCCTTGCTTTACTCGCCCCCCAGCCTTGAGACCGTTCGCAAAGCCATTTAAGTGAGCATAAAGTGTTTGATAGCCTTTACCGTGATCTAACACTACGCGATTACCAAAGCCGCCGCCCCACCCAGCTTTGAGTACTTTTCCAGAACCCGCAGCCATAATAGGCGTACCAACAGGCGCACCAAAATCGATCCCTTTGTGCATTCGGGTATAGCCCAATACTGGGTGATGACGTTTACCGAAGTTTGACGATAATCGAGCACCGTTAAGGGGCGTTTTCATTAGAAAGCTTTGCGCGAGGGTACCATCTGAGTGGTAAAAAGCGGTCGTTCCACCATTATCAGTAAACCGGTATAAGCGGTATTTTTCTTTTCCTGAAAGTAGCGCAACATGTTGTAATTCTATAGGTTTGGAGATTTGCTTGAGTAACTCTTCGGCTGCCACAAGCTGCTGTTCTTGAAATACAAAATCAATTTGATCGCCGGCATATACTTCTCTTTGAAAATCGACAAGGTGAGATAAGGCGACAATACTTTGATTGATAATGTCGTTAGGCACCCCGATTTTTCTGGCGTCCACAAAAAAGCTAGAATCTATGCTTGTCGATAAACGCTTTGTTTGCGTGACGGTTTCAAGCTCACTTAGCGATGCATGCCACTGCTCATCCACTCTTTTAATCTCAATAACCTGGGCAAATGCATATTCAAAGCGGATCTGCTGTACTTGTCCGTCTACAAGCTCTGCTTCTATTAACTGTCCAGCCTTGAGCTTAGTCAGTGATGTCCACGTACTCACGGCTTGTTCTACCAGCCAACTATCGCGATCACTGAATGCAAACTCACTTAAAAGATTCGCTAAACTCTCACCCGATTTAAGTTCAAGTAAACGAATATCTTGAACTGGCTTTAGCTCCTGGGTGATTTGGGCCGCGACTGAGTCTTCAGCGGATCCATTATGTACAACAGCTTGCTCTTGATCTGCTTGCGCCGACACAAAGGTGTTCTCTTGCGCTTTATTGACCGAATGAGTCTGCTCGGGTTGTTTCGAGCAGCCAAAAGTTGCCATCATTGCAATGGCGATAGAAAGCTTTTTAATCATGTTAATTTTCCAATAAGGTAAGCGGATCAATGCGCGTGTTGTTATGTAGAGCTTCTAGATGTAGATGTGGACCAGTGACTCGACCGGTTTCACCTATGGTACCGATCACTTCTCCTTGTGATACTTGCTCACCCACCTCAACATCAATGCTATCAAGATGTGCGTAGAGACTTTGATAACCATTGTCATGATGGATCAACACCACTTTACCGTAATTCTCAGGCAAGGTTTTATCATCGGCAATCGTGACCGTACCGCTGGCAACCGCCATCGCAGGTTCACCAACGCCGCCAGCTAAATCCAGCCCTTGATGTGCTTTATTGTGACGAAAATTCGATACATGCCCAAACCTTGATGTTATTTCAGGGGTGGCGACCGGGTATGTCCATGTTTTACTCACCATTGCCGTTCCCATTGTCCATTGAATATTGCCATAGGCTAAACCTGAACTAAGCAACACAAAAAACCCTATCAACACAAGGTTACTAGGCTTCTTTTTAGATTTAAGAATAACGCTAAAACGCTTTTTATAATCATCTAAAGTCAATGAGTTAGATGCAAAATTTGCTGTCATATTCATCGTTTTCGGCGGAGCAGCAGCCCGTTTTAAAGAGTTCATTAATGCTTTGCTATAAGCCAAAGGCTCAAGGCTGTGCTTCGCTATCGTCACCTCATCACAGCAATATTCCATCGCTCGAATAAAGCCCAGTTCCATTTTCGCAATAAACGGATTAAACCAAGCAAGCGTCGCGAGTATTCGCCAAATTACGACGGCAATATGGTCGCCCTTATCTATGTGGGTTAACTCATGCAGAATAAGTGCTTGCTGCTCTGCCTCTGGTAGCGTGTCAAATTCCACCGGCAAATACACTTTAGGTTGCCACAGTCCGAACACAAAAGGAGAGCAAGTAATTGGCAATTGATAGCAACTCCGTGCACCGAGCTTTATTTTTGAGGCGGTGCTACAGAGGCGTGTTACTCGCCAATACTGTCGCCCAAGTACCAAAAGATGAGCGATTAGCCCAACGCAATAGACCAGAAATACAGCCATAAGCGTCAGGTTTAGCCAGTCAGACGCAACTTGAGTGCGCTTCGTCATTGCCAGCAGCGGCTCTGCAAGTTGTTGTAAATTGGCATTAAACAATACGGCTGGAATGGCATTGTGTTGCTCCATGTGTTCAAGTGGGATCCAAGGCAAAAAAGTCACTGCCAGCACGCCCCACCAAAGTCCTTTATTCTGTACATACCGAGCGGAAAATTTCACACCTAGTGCGTACGTTAAGCCACTAAGCGCCACCCACAGCAAGACCGAAAGTAATATTAGTTCCATACCTTACTCTTTATCACCTTGCGTCTTAGCTAACTCATCTAACATGGCTTCTAATTCATCTAATTCATCCGCTGCAATTAACTTACTATCTGAAAACATAGCGATTGGCAGAGGCTCATCCAACTCCATGATTTGCTTTGCAAACTCTTGGGCATAAAGTGCGAGAGTCGGTACCTTAGCAAGGACAGCTGAGTATATTTTTTTATTGCCTTGCATTTGCTCGGCGAGATAACCCTTTTCACACATTCTCTCAAGAGTTTTTCGAGTTGATGAGTAGCTCCAGCTGAGCTTTGATCCTATTTCTGTGTGAATTTCTTTACCCGTTCTTGGCTGTTCACGCCAAAGGATCTTTAAAACGATTAGTTCGGTTGAGTTAGGTTTCATTGTTTTTCTCACAACTGCGACACATGTCACACATTAACAAACAAAAAAGTGCGACACAAGTCGCACATCGTGCTTTTTTTAATTTTCACCACGAAAAATGGCGACATTATCAACAGCACTTATACTTCAAGTTGATATGCAAAAAATGAGTTATCTGTAGTGCTAGAGCTAATTAATATTCGCCATAAATTATGGCTGCTAATTGTGTTTCCCGTCATTGCGCTTGCCTTATTGCTTGGATATGCTTTTAACCGTTACGCTCACCTTGAGTCAGAAGTAGAATCTCTATACGCCGATCGTGTTGTGCCGCTTATTCAAATAAAAAAAGTATCAGATCACGGTGCGATTCAGATTGTCGACATACTTCATAAGTATCGTGCAGGGCTGGTCTCCCAAGACGAGGTGTTGATGCAAATAGCAGATGCTACTCGGGTCATGAACGACGCGTGGCAAAGCTATCTAAACACATATTTGGTGACGGCGGAGCAAGTCAAAGTTGAACTCATTGAGTTCCAAATGCAGGCCGTATTTACGCATATTGCCACGCTCCAAAGCGCGATAAATCAAGGGACATTTTTAGCGATTCCACAAAATCAGTTTGTTACTGCACTTTATGAAAAGTTCGATCCGTTAACTGCGTCACTACAAGCACTCACCGAGGTACAAAATGACGTCGCACTCAGTATTGTGGAGCAAACCGAGCAACAATTTAGCCAACTAAAGTTGTTGCTCATTATTTTTTCTGGGATTGTATTGGTGAGCTTAATCGCCGTTGGCTTAGCTTTATATCGCTCTATTCAACATCCAATCAATCATATTCGCTCGCAAATCAATCACATTATTGAGAGCTCGAGTCTCGAAAAACGTATCGACATTGATAACCACAATGAATTGACTGATGTTAGCCTTGCCATCAATCAGCTCCTTAGCCACATTCATGTGATCCACCAGCAACTGGTAGAGGCGGAAAAATTATCGAGCCTAGGTAGTTTAGTTTCGGGATTGGCTCACGAGGTAAATACCCCACTTGGCGTTTCGATTACCGCAGTGTCATCCTGCCAAGAGCAAGTGGATGTGATGGAAACCGGCATGAAAGCGCAGCGTTTGTCGCACGCTGAGTTTTTAGAAATTATGGCAGCATTGGATTCTGGGTTGTCTATCGCAGAGCGAAA
This sequence comes from Pseudoalteromonas sp. OF7H-1, assembly GCF_022347825.1. Taxonomy (NCBI): domain Bacteria; kingdom Pseudomonadati; phylum Pseudomonadota; class Gammaproteobacteria; order Alteromonadales; family Pseudoalteromonadaceae; genus Pseudoalteromonas; species Pseudoalteromonas sp. OF7H-1. The sequence goes on from NZ_JAKRFX010000007.1 coordinate 171,647, forward strand.
TCTCGGCAAAACGGCAAAGCTAGTACAAGAGTTCAAGAATATCTCCGCAGAGCAAGAAACTGACGTCGAGCAACTTGTCGACCTAGAAGCCGTTATTCGCGATTATTGCGAACAAACGGCCCGTTTCCAGTTAAAGATGCGCGTTGAATTTAGCGCAACAGGAAAACTGGAACAACTGGTCAAAATCAACGTTAAGGCGCTACAGCAAATCTTGTTGCAGCTGCTAGAGAATGCCCGAGTGCATGGTTTTAGTAATGATAGCGACACCCAGCCGTTTGCCGCTGTTCGTTTAGAGATCACTGACAATAAAATATTTATTCGAGTCAAAGACGAAGGCGTCGGTATGAGTAATGAGGTCCTAAACCGGATCTTTGAGCCCTTTTACACCACAGCTCGCCAACATGGTCATGCCGGGCTTGGACTTTCCGTCACCTATAATCTCGTCAAAAAACATTTAGAAGGTGACTTAAAAGTCAATTCCAAAGCCGGAAATGGCACAACGTTTACCATCTTGTTGGCGAACAAAACGTTGGCACAAACCGCCTAACCAACTTGTGCCCTCATAGCATACTTAACGAGTGACAAAGCCTCCGTTAACAAACAAAGTTTGCCCAGTCGTCCAGCGTGATTGCTCCGACGCAAGATAAAGCACCGCAGGGGTAATATCGTCTACTTGCCCTAGTCGGTTCATTACACTTGCAGACTGCAAATAATTAACGGTTTGCTCGTTTTCTTCGCCATGGAAAAAGTCAGTGTCAATTGGACCTGGTGCGATGGTATTGACGGTCACTCCTCGATGTCCGATTTCCTTTGCTAGCGCACGGGTGAAATGCTCAAGTGGTGCTTTTGAGCCAGCATAGAGCGCATAATTTCCAGTAAATGCTGCCAGCAGCGAAGTGCCCATATTAATGATCCGACCGTTATCACGAATATGTTTAGCGGCTTCTTGCATCACAAAAAATGCCCCTTTACAGTTGATCCCAAATAGCCTGTCAAAATCTTCCTCGCTATACTCAACAAACGGTTTTTTGCTGATAGTACCGGCATTATTGATAACGATATCTACGCCGCCAAACTCACTAATAATATGCTCAAATATATTCATTACCTGCGCTTTATTGCTGACATCTCCGTGTACTAGCGTCGTCCTAACACCCAGCGCTTCAACTTCCTTCTGGGTTTCAAGTGCTTGTGGTTTAGAATGCTCACTATGATAGTGAATAACAAGATCAGCGCCTTGCTTTGCCAGCGCTATGGCAAAATCCTTGCCCATATTTTTGGCTGACCCTGTGATAAACGCAACCTTACCTGTTAATTGCTTAGACATACCTATTTCTCCTACTTGAAATATTCAATCGACTTTTAGTGTAGCTAGGTGAAGGGGATACAGGTATAGTGATTTTAGTCATTTACTAATTGCATTTTTTACATCCGCTATGAAATCGATTACTGAAGAAGATTTGTTTGTTCTTACCGTTGAATCTGGCAGCCTCAAATCTGCGGCTGAAGTGATAGGTACCGATCCCTCCTCGGTAAGCCGAAAGCTCGCAAACTTAGAAAGTCGATTAGGAGTAAAACTTTTACAGCGCTCCACTAAGCAAACGGCCGCAACCGAAGTTGGTCTTGAGTACTATAAAGGCGTAAAGCAATTACTAGATGAAAAAAGGGAATTAGAAGAATCGATTTCAGGCACCTCAGCAGTACCTTCTGGGACATTGAGGGTTGCAGCTCCACACGACTTCGCTGAGCGCTTCATTGCTCCTGTGGTACAAACCATGATAACCACCTATCCAGATCTCAATATCGAGTTACTGCTCGGCAGTCATTTTGAAGATCTCAAGGCTAAACAAATCGATATTGCAATTAGGATTGGCAAACTGGATGATTCCTCCTTGATTTGTCGACAACTAGGCCATGTACCACGGGTCTTGGTGGCCTCTAAATCGTATATTGAACGCATGGGACAACCGCAACGCTTTAGCGATTTAAGCAAACTGGATTTTATCTTTTACAATAAACCTAAACTTGGTGATCAGCTCATTCTCGGTAAAGGCCTGCACCGTGAAGCCGTTACGGTAAGTGGTAAACTCATCGCCAACAGTGTTGCAGTGCTAAAAAATTGGGTAAACGCTGGCCTTGGTGTGCATTACGGGCCGCTATGGGCATTTCAAGATGAATTAGCTATGGGCAATTGTGTACAGCTACTACCTGAACTACACGATGAAAGTTATCCTATTCACGCACTGTACTTGTCGAAGCAATATACTCCCGCAAAGGTACGGGAGTTTGTTGAGCTATTGACTTCAACCTATCAGCAATACCGCTTCGATTGAATCAAACTAACCAATTTCAAACGAAGTTACCCCGAACACTCGCGTTAATGGCAAATCTGGGCGTTCAGCGGTGTACATTCTCGCGGTTTCAAAAGAAAGCGACATCTTGTACTTTTGTGTAAGCGCAACAGCAGCTGCATTTACTTCTGGCACATCCAAATAAATGGCCTCAGTTGCTGATACCTTGGACCTAAGCGCTAAGAAGAGTGTCTCTGCAAGTTCTACGTTATCAGCATAAAGAGGTCCTATTTTATAGCCGACGTGACAAGGGCGGATCACACCAATGGCTACAAGAGTGTCATCCTGTTTAATGCCTAAAGCGTGGCAGTTTGGCTGGTTAATCCAAGCATCAACAAAGGCTACTCTTTTTGCTGGGAAAAACGCACTGTCGTACGCAATGACCTCTTCTATTGGTAATCTTTCAAGTGCCACTAAGTTTGTGCTATCTGGCGCTTCGCCACCACCCACACCTTCGTAGCGAATATTACGATAGGCGAGCTTAAAACCCGATTTTTTGTAATTCTCTTGCTGCGCGACCACTCCATCCAGTGCGACGTTACAACCAGCTAAATATTGAAGTCCAGCCTCCCAAATCTGCATCCCATAACCCTGACCTCGATATTCTGGTTTAACAATATAAAAGCCTAAAAAACCAAATGAATCATCGTACTTAACCACCGAAATCGATGCGATAGGCTCATCGCCTAGATAGCCAATTAAAAAGCCATTTGGATCGGCCTGATAGTAGCACTGTGCGTCGCTAAGCCCAGGGTTCCACCCTTCTTGCAGAGCCCACTTTGCTGCAGTTTCTAATTCAGTTGGGTCCATTACTTTTATTTTAAATGCTCTATTTTCCATGGCGTGTCTACTTTCCTCACCTGATGTAGTTTGTATTATAGCGGACAATCCTGCACTGCAATGGCCCTATCATAGGCATAATAAGCCACAAATTTGGAGCAAATATAAAGGACATGAACAAATATAAAGGACAGGCACGCTAACGCCCGAACAATTATTACACTGATTGATTTTCCACACGCATCGCTATATGGTGTGCACCAAATACAAGCCTAACGCATTAATTACCAAAAAATAAACCATAAAAAGGAGTTGTTTTATGGCCCTCTACATTAAAGATTCGGCGCTCGCATGCCCTGCGACAAAAGTGTTACAAGCGACTGATTTTTACAAGCCATTCCCGAGTAGCCAAGATGTCGCGTTTAATGACAATCAGCTATTACCAATAGGACTACTTGCCTATTCAAAGTTAGACGTAAACAGCGATGATAATGTACTTATCGCATTACCGATTTCTATGGAGATTTTTGATGGCGACCTTCCTTATATCTCCTACTCACTGACAGACAATGGGTGGCAAGTTGACGCTCACAATGTTGACAATCTAAGTGAAGAGAAGGTGGATTTTGAAGACTATAGCGAATACTATCAGCAAGCAGCCAGCTTCTACGCCAAACATCAACGACTTAACTACTCCCTTGACGAAAACGATGAAAGCGTTCCGCTATTTGAATTCGGTGGGCAACCCATACTCGGTTGCAATTGGGACGCCTATTTGTGGGATGAAGAAGGCGATGATGAAACGCGCTATTTTGACGCTATGGATGAGCAAAGTGGCGAGAACTACAGCCACTACTCCACTCGTGAAATTGGCTTTTTTGATGAAGAGCATGACGTAGATTTTGCCTACCTTGGCACCTTCTGCTTCTCCACTTATTTTGAGGGCGGTGGCGAAGGGATTGTTTTTTATAGTGCTAAACACAAGAGAGTATTGGTTATCGCTGAGTTTTCTTAAGTTCAATTAAATTATCTCAAGGCACGATAACGGAAGTCACCGTGCCTTTTCATTGTGTGTTGGGTCAGGTCAACAACGACCCTAAGCAAACTTTAAGTGAACCGATACACCCGTTTCGCCACTTTCAATCATCACCTCTACAGAAAACTTCTCACAAAGACGCTTTACTAGCGATAAGCCAATGCCTGTACCTAAACTATTAGGACCCCGCATGCCAGACTCAAAGGCTTGCTCGTTTGCCGTAAAGATCTCTGGTAACCCTTGACCATTATCCGCAATCGTTAGTGTATTATCTCTGTAACGAATATGAATTTGCTCACCTTGGCTATGATGTACAGCGTTCTGTAACAGGTTTTGCACCACTAATCTTAGCTCCTGTGCGGCCATAGGAACAAATACATTGCCGGGTAAGTCAATACTTAGGACTTTATGCTCAAACAGCGCTTGGTTATTAATAATGCAAGCTTCAATCACGGATTGTAAATTAGTCTGCTCCGGTGTATCGGCTTTTTCCCGGGCAAGGGCAAGTAGCGCCTCTAGTGTTAGCTGCATCTGCAGGTCAGATTCCGCTATCCTTGCCACCAGCTCTTGCTGTTTACTGTTTAACTCAGTGTGGTTGAGTAAACTAACCGCCCCTTGGGAAATGGTCACAGGTGTTCTCAATTCATGGGAAATATCTCTGGTAAATTGGCGTTCACGCTCAACGAATGCTCGAATGCGAGCAAGGGCCGATTCTAGCGTTTGTGCAAATTTACCAATTTCATTTTGCGAAAACTGAGATGCAAAATTGGTCGGTAGGTTTTCAACGGGACTCCCGTCTACAATTACCATAAGCTCATCCAAAGGTTTAAGTAGTTTCTTTGCCAGCTTTACCGTTCCGAGTGCTAACAATAACGCGATCACTAATCCAATCGCCAATAGGGTCAGTGAAAAACCAAGCATTAAGCCTCGCAGTTCGCGCACTACAAGATGGCCGCTTACTTCAGCAAGCAATATGCCTTGTTCACGGTCATCCTTGTTTAGAAAGGCGATATGATAATGTTTACCCGCCTCAGCGCTAAACTCTTTGCGGTTTGGTTCCTCAGCGAGTAGCGTTCTTACCACCGCGGGTAAAGTGTCGGTTGTAGGATGAAATGTAACGAAGTCAAAATGTGCTTTTGGTGTCTCGTTATTGACGATTTGAAGCGCTATCTGCTTTCTTTCATCCTCTAAAATTTGATAAAAAAAGCTGTCTTCTATGATGTAGCTAAAAAGCAAAGTGATCAGTGAAAATAATACACTGAGCAACACGACGATAGAGACAAAATAAGTGATGATGCGGTTTCTTAGTTGTTTTGTTTTCATTTTACTCAATTGCTATTTCAGCTATAAATCCAGCACTAAACCAACGCTGTGAATGGTTTTAATAATGGCAGTTGGAAATGGCTTATCTACCGCTTTGCGTAATTGGTAGATGTGTGACCGTAAAGAATCCGAGTCAGTGCCCTCCTCGCCCCAAATACGCTCAACAAGCTCACTCTTTGACACCGCTCGAGGGTAACTTTCCATCAAAATTTTAAGAATATTGAACAAGATTGGCGGTAACACGAGTGCAGTCTCACCCCGCGTTACTGTTTGATTTTGATAGTTGAGCGTAACCTGTTTGTCTGCGTCCCCTACACTAAGCGTTCTTGCAGCAGATGTGGGATTTAATCGGCAAGTTAATGCGCTGACTCGCGCGGCGAGCTCCTCTAGTGAAAAAGGTTTGGTGAGGTAGTCATCCGCACCCTGCGCAAATCCTGCTAATTTATCGTCCAAGGTATCTCGAGCAGTTAACATGATGATGGGAATATGCCTGTCGGCTTGAAGCCTTAATCGCTGACAGACCTCTAGCCCTTCAATATCTGGCAGCATAATATCCAAAATAATACAATCAAAATATTGCGCTAATGCAAGCTCACAACCCTGCTCTCCCGTATAGGCAAAGTCCATATTATGTCCCTGCATATCAAAGTAATCGGCTATATTACTTGCAATCGCGGTGTTATCTTCAATCACTAAAATATTGAGTTGTGAGCTTGTTTTCATTAATACCAGCCTTGTAGTTTTTTGTAGTAGCCTTCAGGCAAGAGATGTCCGCCTTCAATGACTACATGATGTTTTTGTACACTCGCAATGGCTTCGAATAATGCTTTATTTTCACGCTCGCTTGTGTATTCATCGTCATCCGCCGAGACCAACCACACCTTGGGAGAATCAACTGCCGTCGCAAAGTTTTTAATCGCCACTCGTGCCACCGCGTTAGTCAGGTAAGGCGGCACAATTGATAATACATTATCTACTCGCTTATCCAGCGCTGCTAGAATTAAACTGATTTGACCTCCCATGCTATATCCCGCAACACTGATTTGGTCTTGATCAAATTGCGGTTGAGTTGCAATCCAATCAAGCAGTACCCTGTGATCCTTTACCGAATCAATAATTAACTTTTCGTACGGTTCGCGCTTGCCCCACCAATCTAAATCATCCATTATTTTAAAAATACCATGTTCGAGATCTTTACGCTTACCATGATTTCTTGAATCAATGGCCACCACGGCATACCCGTTTGCTAGTGCCATTTTGGTAAGTTCATCGGTTTGCTCAAACGTATCATATCCTCTAAAACTCTCCTGCATCCAACGCACATAACTACGAGCCATCGCATGGACACCCACCATGATAGGCATTGGTTTACTAGCATCGTAATTAGTGGGGTAAATGATTTGGCCATTCACTTTATCACCGTCAAAACTAATGTATTCGAGTGAAAATTGATTGCCCTCGAGCGGCGATAGCTTTACCTCCACCGCCTTTTGCTCATAGCTATATATTTGCGTTAATTCCTCTGGCGTAACGCTGTATGGCTTTAATCCAAATACTGCATACCAAACAGCGGCAACGCCCGCGATAATTCCAGTCACTACTAACATTGCTTTTCTCCAGTTTTGCTTAACCATAAACTTTCTCTTTTAGTGCAATCAAACTCTCCGCCGTACCGTGCTTTTTAAGCGCTGCTTTTATTGTGGATTTTGCGCCAGATACATCATTTAGTTTGAGCTGTGCATTTACTAGCGCTTCGTACAACATGGGGTGATCGATATCTGCAAGGGTTAATTGCATCAACTCAACGGCCACGGCAAGTTGATGAGCAGTTTGCGCATGCTGCGCTTGATATAAACCAGAGATCCCGAGCAACATAGGATCAAATGATGCCTTATCCGCTAAATAACGTGCCTTCGCTTTGCTACTATCTGAAAAGAATTGCTCTACCAGCAAAATACTTTCATCGTCTTTGAATCGCGGTAACTCGCTTACCGTCAGACCTAGCGCCGCAACCATCGCTTTAGCAGTGTCTACCGTAGAAAAAGGGTTTTGCCCTGTGATCAATTGACCGTCAATACTGACCTGATTCAACATCAACCCGTCTTGCACAAACGATGCTCCACGCTCAATGAGTTTATCTTCAAGTAGGAATGGAAACTGTTTGGTCCACTTTTTACCAAACGCTGCTTCTTCTTCGTTGGTAAAGCCATTTACTCGCTTGCCAGCGATTAAGTACTCTCCATTTTCAAGCTTTACATCCACCAATGCAGCAGGACCATGACAAACCGCACCAATCACGCCGTTGTTAACGTAGATATCACGAATAATCGCCTGTAACGGCTTGGAGTCATGCAAGTCGAACATTGGGCCTTTGCCCCCAACCACAAATACAGCATCGTATTGTGAGGGCTCTAACTCACTCAGTCTTTTAGTGTTTTTAAGCTGCACCATCGCAGTCGTATCGTTACTGTATGCTTGATTGTAAGGTTTGTTCTTATCGAACTTATCGGCCAGTGGTTCACCGCCCTTTGGCGAGGCTAACGTGACTTTTATGCCATTTTGTTTGAACACGGCATACGCTTTACTGAGCTCGTCAAATTCAAATCCAGGTTTGCTTAAAGAGCCATCAGCCCCCATTTCGCCATAACTACTGAGCACCATGAGCACATGAGGTGTATTTTTATCTTGCGCAACCGCATTGATTGAAGTTGCTGATAAGGCAGCAACGAGAGATAAGGTTAATAGTGATTTGTTCATCATCCTGTCCTCGGGCCTGTTGACCCTTGTGTTGTTTTGTTACAGACACTTTATGCGGACAGGTGTGAAATGGATGTGAAGTCAATTCACATGATTTAAAAAGCGAAAAACAGTTAATTATGATGTTAAAGGCTTTGGAAATTTTGCTCTTACGTCGTCGATTAAGCGCTTGCGTGAGCTACGTTCACGCTCATGAGGCGCAAATAAGGCACTGGCCTCATCCAATAAATCAACCACTTGGTGAAGGTTGGTTAGTTCATCTGGGCTCAAATGTTCATCTCGTGCTAAATACTCATTGATGATAACGATAGCGGCTTCTTTATTTGCAATATCTTCAGGTAAACCCGTTTTAGTACAAAGCCCGTAGATACCGCCAAGGAAATGTTGCCATTCACTTTCTAAGTGTGCATCGATGTTGTTATTCAGTTTTGCATCTCGCGGATTAAAGCCTTGCGCTTTTAATCTATGCAGTTGGTTTTTATAACGTTTACTAAAGAGTGCAAAGGCTTGTGCTTCATCCGTTACTTGCAACACAGCACCAAGCCACACTAAAGTGCCTTGCGGATAAAATTCTAGGCAGCTTTCATCACTGTGCTCGCCAAAGAAAGAATCACATTCAAGCTTTAATGCTAACTTATAGGCGGCTTTTGGCATCAAACGCTTTTCAATTAACGTAGCCAATTCAAGATGGGATAACTGCGACTCGCGTAGCAAAGTCTCTTTGGTAATAAAATGCGTCTGCAGATAGGTAAGTAGCTCCATTGATTATTCCTTTACATTTGTTAGCTTTATTTTTGCCGTGAGCGCAGTCGCGATGATTATCAAGCCAAGCAAGTTGATGTTTACCGCTATGGTTTCTAGGTTCAACTGAACCGTTAATAGCAGCCCTGATGAAAATTGGATTAGCGTATCATCGACGACTATGCCAATGGACATGAGCGCGCCGAGCACCGCTGCCCAACTTAAGGCCCTGAGTTGTTTTTGATATAACTTATACGCGACCATCAAGCATAAAAAGCTTGCTGTAAAGTCTAGGATTAACGTCAATTCCGGATGGTTAAATACACCCAGTACTGACAATACCACCCCTGCAAAACCGGCTGCAGCTACTAAGAAAGTCGTGATTTTTGAACTAATTATGTGATGAGAGAACATTGCTTTTATTATTGTTAGTTGGGTTAGCAGCAGTATAACCCCTAACCCTTTGCGTAAAAAATATTATTGTACCTTTTTCACCATTTCTTCAATATATTTGATGGCAATAAATGGGTCTGTTTCATCAAACAGGTGAGACGCATATTTCATGGTAATGGGCGTAACATTATCGCCAATTTCTTGCAGCTTTATTTGGGAGTCTTTTGAAGTTTGAGTATAAACATCAACATCGGCATAACTCATACCAGTAGAGCGAATAGAAACATGAGGGATCCCACGTGACAGTATAGTAATTGGCATTTTCCGGTTGATATTGTACATCTCTGTATGGGCAGAAGCTTCTTCCAAATCTTCTAATGAATGAGTATCTCGCTCCCAGTTGATGATCCAATCCATTATCTTCCATGCTTCTTTGGACATCTTACTTTTCATATTGTGATACCAAGACTCATGAGCGATATCAATAAGTACCATCCCTTTCACTTTTTCAGGGTTTCGGTTGGCATAGGCTCTTGCAACAAAACCACCAAAAGAGTGAGGTACAAGTACCAAATTATCCATTTTAGTGGCTTGAGTGAATGCCTCAAGCTCTTGTGTAAGCTCCAACATAGTCCGTACTCGAGGCTTCGCAAAAGTGCTTTTTCCGGTGCCCGCTCTATCATAAAAACATAAGCGATAGCCTTTTGGATTTATGTTATGAATGGTGTTTTTGTAGGTTTCATGAGCATCAAGGCCCATTCCAGCAAGTAAAAGTGCCGTTGTTTCGCCCTCTCCTTTGCAAGCATAGGCAAGTTTATTGCCGTTTATTTCCACATATTGATAATCGTGTTCATGAACTGATTGGTTGGCGCTGGCCACTGAACTGTAAGCGACGAGTCCGAGTACTGCTGATGTTATTGTTTTCATTGTCCTTTCTCATTTTTAAGTTTTCCCAATAACATACTAAATTAGTTTACTCGATAAACGCAATAAAGTTTCAGAAACTTCTGAAACCTTATTAACTCAACGTATAAATGAAATAAGCTACATAACCCATAAACAAGATACCACCTTCTCGACGACTAAGCTTAACGTCTAAAATAAGCAAAGGCACACCGAGCAAAGCGATATAAATAATATTGATTGTCATCGATGCAAACCTTGCGTTTTGATGAAACGTTAGCTTAAAAAACCCGAGAGTAGAATTTACTACTCCTTGTTTACACTCACTTAATTCACGTTATAGCGCAACTAAACTAAGGGAAAGATTTGTCACTCTTGACGAGCAAAATAACTCATTAGACTGAGACTTTCTATTTGTGTCTAATGCGCGAAAATTAATGAGACCTATCACTCAGTGAGTAGCCGCCATTGATGGCGCACTGCAGGCTGAACTCTAACTTACGTTAAGGAACTTGAATGACCAAATTTACCTCTTCTGAGCAAGCACGTGAATGCTACAACGTGCGCCACTGGAGCCAAGGCTTCTTTGGTATTAATGATCAGGGAGAGGTTACTGCGATGCCGAACCAACAGCAGCCACAGCACGCCGTAACTCTGACAAACATTGCACAACAAATTAAATCTGAGGGTTATACCCTACCTGCGCTAGTGCGTTTTCCACAAATTCTAGAACAGCGCGTACATAATATTGTTGGTGCGTTTAATCAGGCGATTACTGATTACAGCTACCCAGAAGATTATTTATTGGTTTACCCAATTAAAGTAAACCAACAAAAAGAAGTCATTGAGGGGCTTATCGCAAGCCAAGCAACCAGCGATAAAAAACAGCTTGGCTTAGAAGCTGGCAGTAAAGCTGAGTTACTTACCGTATTGGCGCTCAGTGAAAAAACCAGCGCAGTGATCGTGTGTAATGGCTACAAAGACAGAGAATACGTCCGTCTTGCGCTTATCGGTGAAAAATTAGGCCATCAGGTTTATATCGTTTTAGAAAAGCGTTCTGAGCTCGACATCGTGATGGCAGAAGCCAAAGCACTCAACGTTAAACCTCGTTTAGGCTTACGCGTACGTTTGGCATCACAAGGTAAAGGAAAATGGCAAGCAAGCGGCGGCGAAAAGTCCAAATTTGGTCTGTCTGCATCGCAAGTCCTTACGGTTGTTAACCAATTAAAGCAAGCTGACATGCTAGACGCGCTGCAACTGGTGCACTTTCACTTAGGCTCGCAAATGGCCAATATTCGTGACGTGCGCGTTGGTGTGGGTGAAGCAGCTAGATTCTACTGCGAATTACGCCGTTTAGGTGCAAACCTGTTGAATTTAGACGTAGGTGGCGGACTTGCAGTGGATTACGATGGAACGCGTAGCCAGTCGTCCAACTCGATGAACTACAGCTTAGCTGAATATGCAAACAACATCGTTTACACCGTAGGCGATACCTGTAAGCAATACAATCAGCCAATGCCAAAGATCATCTCTGAGTCGGGTCGTGCGCTAACGGCGCATCACGCGGTATTAATTACCGATGTGATTGGCACCGAAAGCTATCAAGTAGAAGAGATAACTGCACCGGTAAGTGACGCCCCAAGACTGCTACACAATATGTGGACGTCTTGGCAGGCGCTCAACGAGCAGAGCGACGACCGCGCGTTGATTGAAATTTTTCATGATACGCAGGGCGACTTGGCAGAAGTACACAGCCAATTTGCGATGGGCCTATTAAGCCTTGAGCAAAGAGCTTGGGCGGAGCAAGTAAACCTGCGCGTATGTTATGAGCTAAACAAGCGTATGGATAACAAAAACCGTTTCCATCGCCCAATTATTGACGAACTCAGTGCTAAGCTTGCGGATAAATTCTTTGTGAATTTCTCGCTATTTCAATCTTTGCCAGACGCTTGGGGTATTGAACAGGTATTCCCTGTCCTGCCACTCAGCGGGTTAACAGAGGCGCCAAAGCGCCGCGCGGTATTACTGGATATTACCTGTGATTCTGACGGTACGGTGGAGCATTATGTGGATGGCCAAGGTATTGAAGCCACCCTACCAGTACCAGAGTTTTGCAAAGATAAACCCTATTTATTGGGATTTTTCTTGGTGGGTGCATACCAAGAGATTTTAGGTGACATGCACAACCTATTTGGCGACACCCACACCGTTGTAGCCACATTAGATGACCAGGGCGAATTGTCGCTTGGTAATGTTGATGCGGGCGACACCGTTGCCGATATGATGCGTTATGTACACCTTGATGTTGAACAATTTAAGCGTAACTTTGCCAACCTAGTTGAAAGCAAACTACCGCTTGAAGAACGAGCTACCTGCCTAGCAGAGCTTGAAACCGGCCTTGACGGCTATACTTATTTGGAAGATTTTTAACCCATGAGCCACTTATTCGATCACACCGATCATTCTCTGTACTCCAACGGCATGACGTTTTTACGTCAGCCAATGGTACGCAATATCACAGATATTGATGCAGACGTTGTGGTACTTGGCTTGCCATTTGACTTGGCAACCTCTGGACGCCCAGGCGCGCGCTTGGGTCCAGATGCAATACGTCGCGCATCCGTGCACTTAGCTTGGGAAAGTAAAAAATACCCTTGGTCATTTGCATTGTGGGACAAAATTAAACTTCAGGACGCTGGCGATTTCACTTACCCAGTTGGCGATCCTGAGTATTTTACTGCGCAACTCGAGCTAGCTGCTCTGCAAATTTTGCAGCAAGGCAAAACGCTATTAAGCCTAGGCGGCGATCACTTTGTGACCCTGCCACTGCTGCGTGCTCACCAGCAAATTCACGGTAAAATGGCGCTCGTACATTTTGATGCGCACACAGACACATACAGCCAAGGCTCACGCTATGATCACGGTACTATGTTCTATCATGCTCCGATTGAAGGCCTAATAAGCCCAGAGCATTCAATGCAAATTGGCATTAGAACCGAATACACAGAGCAAGGTCACGAGTTTGGCGTGATTGATGCTATGGCAGCAAATGACTTAAGTGCCGAAGAAATAGCAGCACAAATCAAAGCACGCGTTGGCGACTTGCCGGTGTACTTAACCTTTGATATCGACTGTCTAGACCCAGCATTCGCACCAGGCACCGGCACCCCAGTATGTGGCGGCCTAACCAGCGACAAAGTGCTGAAGATTTTACGCGCACTGCAAGGGCTAAACATGATAGGCATGGACGTAGTAGAAGTCTCCCCTTCCTACGACCAAAGCGAGCTCACTGCAATCGCCGCCGCCACCATTGCACACGAACTACTGCATCTGTGGGCTGTAAAGCATAAATAACCGGATGCGGGGTTAGATTAAGCCACCTTAACAAGGTGGCTTTTTTGTTTGGGTTTGGGGTTTACTGTAAAGTCGTAGAAGATCTCACATGCAGCTTATTCTCCTTCGTCACACCTGAAAAACATACTTCTCGGCGGGTGACCCCCTCCCACAAAACTATTTACACTGTGAGGCTAGAGCCTCAATTTTTTAAACTTGTAAACGACTCTATCGCTATTGAGAAAGTAGAAATCCACAGGCGACTTATTCCCCCTCCATCACACCCGAAAATCATAATCCGATATGCAATGTGCCGACAGGATGTCGGCCAAGTCTTGTCTGGTACAGGGACGTACCTTACAAGACGGTTGCGCTATATCGACTTAGGATTTGAGGATTAAGTGTGATGTTGGGGCGACGTTTTCTTGGTTCGCTCGATCGCGTTGTTTCAAAAGAATGAACGAGAAGCGCATGGATGCGCTTTGATATTAAACATGGAGGTTTATGTTGCTAACATTTATCGTAAAGTCAGCCCGTCCTCCTGACAGATTTCGATGCCCATCCATGGGCTACGACATACTTTTCTTTGATGCCCAAAGAATCGTTGCGCAAAAGAAAGGGCACTCCCGACATCACACTGACTCCTCAAGTAAATCGCCAATATGAACGTCACCGCTGTGTAAGGGCCATCCTTGGCCCTGTCACAGCTTTTCACGCATCCATGCGCTGAAATGACTCATTGGCAATTTACTTTCGGGTGTGATGAGGGAGGCAAACGGTGCTGAAAGTTTTTTTGGTGCTTGCAAGCTAATTAGCTGTTTTACTGGATAAAACCAGAGCTAACAGACAGTGCTACTTCCCCTCCATCACACCCGAAAAGCGTAAGCCGATATGCAATGTGCCGACAGGATGTCGGCCAAGTCTTGTCTGGTACAGGGACGTGCCTTACAAGACGGTTGCATTATATCGGCTTAGGATTTGAGGATTAAGTGTGATGCTGGGGCAACGTTTTCTTGGTTCGCTCGATCGCGTCGTTTCAAAAGAATGAACGAAAAGCGCATGGATGCGCTTTGATATTAGCCAACGAGGGCTCTACTCATCAGTCAACTCGAAGTGGTCGCTTGCAAGCTCATCATCAACAATAGCTCGAAAACATAACTTCTCGGCGGGTAAACCGCCTCCCACTAGGTTATTTACACTATGAAACACTTGTGGTGGTGCTTCACTTATTTCAACCTAACCGACATATTACAAAACTGTTTATATCCTCACTCAAATTGCGTTAACCACTCTTTTAACACACTATTTAGCAAGGTTTGCTGCTCTCTACTCATCCCTTCAACCAATTGGGCTTGAATGGCGATATGCGGTTCAATCAGCTCTTCAATCAGGGCGAGGCCTTCTGCTGTCAATTCAACGGTTACACTGCGGCGGTCTTCTTTACAATGCTCACGCTTAATAAGGCCTTTTGCCGCTAGCTTATCTAAACGGTTGGTCATCGCACCAGAGGTGAGTAGCATGGTTTTAAATAGCTCTGATGGGGTTAAGCGAAATGGTTTGCCGCTGCGGCGCAAGGTAGCTAACACATCAAATTCGCCCAAATTTAAGCCGTATTGCTTGTGCAGCTTTTCAACTTCGGCTTCCATATGTTTAGCTATGCGCACTAAGCGACCCATTATTGCCATGGGTATTGTTTCTAACTGTGGTTTTTCGCGAGCCCACTGCTCTTGTACTCTATCAATCGCATCCATCAATATTTGCCCCGACAACAAACTTTGTAAAGAAATATCTTAACATAAAGATACTTTACAAAAAGTATTTTTAGTAATACCTTACCGCAAAGTATCTCAACATAAAGATAGTTAATGTGAATATACTCCTTGCGATGATCCCTGCATTTTTATGGGGCACCACGTATGCGGTGACACAATACACCCTCGCGGACTGGCCGCCTCTTTTACTTGGCGCAATTAGAGCGCTTCCGGCTGGGCTTATTTTGCTGGCAGTTAAGCCGAGTTTGCCAAAAAAAGCAGACTGGAAAATACTATGCGGCCTTGGGGCGATTAATATCGCGGCCTTTTTTAGCATGATCTTCGTGATGTCGTTAACGCTACCATCTGCCATATCGAGCGTGGGCATGGTGTCTGTGCCAGTGTTCGCCATGCTTTATCATTGGTTGGTCAATAAGCAACGCCCGGGATTGGTGCAAGCATTATGCGGCGCGGCGCTTATTGTGTTGGCCTGGTTGCTATTTGATCCGAGTTCACTGAGTTTAAACCCTCTTGGTTTAGCGGCAATACTTGCGGCAATAACCTGTATCGTGATCGGCAGCTCAATCACTAAATCTCTTGGTGATCGCATGCATTGGTGGACAGTGTTAACTTGGCAACTCATTATTGGCGGCGTTATTCTCACGCTCGCATCAAGCGTTCACGGTGTGATCGCACCAGCTAAGTATATTGCAGCTTTTAACAATTTCTCGATGACCAATCTCATCGGCATATTATGGGTTGTACTCCTGAACACTGCGCTGGGTTATAGCTTGTACGTGTGGTTACTGCAGCGTATGTCTGTAGTGGACTTTACCTTTGGTGGTATTGCAAATCCGGTTGCAGGTATTTTGACGGGGTTGGTGCTACTGGGCGAAACGTTCACGCCGCTTCAGTATAGTTTGATGGTTGGCATGATTGTAATGCCGCTATTACCGCAAATTATCGTCACTACCCTACGAAGCCGAGCTGTGCCTGCTAAGTGTGAGGTAAACTAATCAGTTGAGCGCATAGCAACTATGCGCTCATTCCCCCCAAATAGGGGAAACTAAAGTGCGAGTCGATAGATATATAACGGCTCGTCACTTGCTACGCCCAGATCATTGACACAGGACTCAACAAACTGACCGCCTATTTTTTCAATGATCCGCTGGCTCGCAATATTTGACTGTAAACATTGAAACTCCACAGTTTTAATATCACTTACTTCTCGAAGCCTGGCAATAACCTGTTCAAGCACTAGACCGATTAAGCCGTGACCTCTTGCCTTTTCGCCAAGCCAATAGCCGATTTCAGCAGTTTGCGTTTGCGCATCCATATACTTGATCCCAAACACACCACAAAACTCGCAATTAAATTCAATAGCAGACCAAAGTCCGCCGACTTGGTTGTTTATACGTGTGTCGATGTATCGCTCTGCATCAGCCTCGGTATGTAATGTCGCAACCCACGGCAGTACGTTTTGTAAACTTGCTCGACTACTTTGTACGCAATCAAATAATGGCTTTGCATGCGTCAAAGCAAGGTTTTGTAGTTTGAGATTGGCAGAAATATCTAGTTGCACGGGATGTTCAGCTCCATTTACTCACCTCTATTCAAATACAGGTCTAAAGAAGCTGCGTTCATAGCTGATTATGCAACCGGAATCTTCTGCAAATTTAATTGCAGCCTGACACTGTGCGTCTTGAAACGATTCGTTGCGATACGTTTCATAGGCCGCCAAACTGGGAAAGGTGAATAATGCCAAGGCAATATTACTTGCACCTTCCGATGGTAAAAAGTAGCCATTATGCTGCCCACCAAAACGATTGACGAGTGGGATCCACATTTTGGCATATTCCTCAAAGTCAGCAATTTTTGCCGGATCAACAACATATTTTAAGTAGCAAGTAACCATACAACCTTTCCTTTTTGTTAAAAATACCAGTTTCACATTGCTCTACACACCGTTAGACAGTGTGCGAGCTTACTGTAAGCGTTAATAACATGAAGTTAAAGTGATATGGGACTATCTGTCTCGATTAAATGCTCAAACTCCTGTTTTGGTCTGAGCTCAAAACGCGCTGACAACTCGAATGACCGCTTCATTCTATCCACACGAAATACGCGAAAGTCCATCCGTAAATGATCCCAAGCAAATATGTACCAAACAGGCGTATTAAAATACAAATAATGGGGCTCTATGACTCTATGCGTCTCTCTTTTATTTTCATCTTCATAGCTTACTTCCAAGCATAACTTAGAGATGAAGGCCTGCTTCAGTGCGCTGCAAATTGGCACGTCTGATTGCTCATAGGACGCATGTACCGAGGGCGATGCAGAGCTGCCTATGAGTACCCGACTACGCAGATTCTCTATCTTTCGCTTTTGATCAGAACTTAACAGCGCCAACAATTTATATTTTATAGATTGCAAACTCTCCAAAAACAGCGGCGAATTTAGTCTATCTGACATTGCAAGGCTCAGTAATAAATCCACCGCCTCTTCTTCTGTTAAGCTGAGTTTCCCCACTCCCCAACTACGATGCAATCTAACACCACCTCCCTTACCTTTATCAGCATCGATGGGAAGCCCTCTGTCTCTCAAGATATTAATGTCTCGATATAAAGTTCGTGTTGATACGTGCAAAGCATGAGACAGGGCACGCACCGTTAAAAAATCTTCCGACTTTAACATGCTCTCGAGTTTATCAAGCCTTGCTAAATGACCTGATGAGGTGGTTCTTTTCATACTCTAAATGTGACACAAAATGGCAGCTATATAAGTAGACTAACATGACTAGCAATTAAGTGAACGAAACTTTCAGATCAAATTTTCCACAAATAGGAGATACATAATGACCATAACGACGAAACAAAGTAACGACCTTATTAAGTCCGACTCTGCGGGAATAAATGATTTTGATTTTGCAATTGGTTGCTGGAAAGTTACCCATCGACGACGTCACAATCTACTGGATAGCAACTCACCTTGGGTCGAATTTTCAGCGGAGTCAACAACTCGCAAAATCCTCGGCGGATGTGGGAATATAGAAGATAACCTGCTGCACTTTCCTGACGCCTCATTTCGAGCAGCGGCTATCCGCTCATTCAATCCCAACAGTAAGCTATGGTCTATTTGGTGGCTTGATGGCCGCTTTGCGGATCAAATCAGTGTTCCAGTCGTGGGGTTCTTTCAAAATCACATCGGCCTCTTTTACGCAGAGGAGTTACTTGGTGGCAGACTTACAAAAGTCAGGTTTAGATGGGATGCTACCACCCCGGACAAGCCAAAGTGGGAACAAGCTTTCTCGGTAGATGACGGTGAGACATGGGATATTAATTGGCTGATGAGCTTTACTCAAAACAACAAATAAATAACCTGAGCTGCGGATAATTAATGCCTTTCTAGCAGCCAGTTTTAGCGCTAACTGCGTTGAATTCACTCCAATAGCCAGCTATTGATGCGTAAATTCGCCTTGCCTACAGGATGTAGGTACCTTAGCGAGAGCAGGACGCGGAAGCGGTGTTTTCCCTAAAACTCTCTGGCTAGACAAGGAGAAAACTAAGTTGTGCTTTAGCAACAATGAGTTGGAACATTCCTTATCCAAACCTCAGGTTAAATACCAAATTCCGAGGGTGTCAGTGTCAATTCGCAATGGCATCCGAGCGACTTTCGAGTGGCAGATACCAACAACTGAGTGATCCGTTTTCACACGATCGCCGGTTATTTTTAAACAAACTATCTACTCACCATAACTAGAGCCTCTACCTCTAGGCTAAAGCTACTGACAGTAACTGACACACCGAGAGAGTATTGTAGCTGCAACTTTTTAAAAAATGATGGAATTCCATGATGGTCACCGTTGATTCTTTGGTGTTATATGTAAGCGATATCAAGCTTAGCGAAGCGTTCTATAGACAGCTATTCCAATGTGAGACTGTAAAGCTTTCTCCAACTTTTGTTTCTATGAAGTGTGCAAACAACATCTCCATTGCACTTAAACAAAACACAGCCCTTACACCACCAAGTCGCATTATCGGGGGCGGTACTGAAATCTCTATTATGCAACCAAGCCAAAAGGCGTTTTTTGCTTTATACGATACATGGAAGTTACTAGATATTGAGTTTGCTCAGGCCCCGCAAGCCGAGGTATATGGCGATAGTTTTATCGTATTAGACCCAGATAAACATCGTATTCGCGTCTTTATTAATAAAAATAACGAGTAAACCAATTAAAGAAAGCAACCAAAAAACATGTTCTATATTAGCCCATCATCTTAAGCATGAGTTGTTTCGCTACCAGATTTGTAATTTTGTCTATACTTGTTTACTCATTTGTGAATTCTTCATTTAGTGTGAGGCCATAGCAACACCAACACTTGAAGAATTAACATCAGCGAAAATTGCGATAGAATCGTTCTGTCGCTCTCTATTGTTATGTGGTTGAACTGGGACTTCCCAGCCCAGTTTAGAAGTTTCAGGGAATAGCTGAAATAGGAGATAACAATGGCTGTTGCATATATTCAATCGATCGACATCACTGAGAACGGAAGAGTTCAAGTTAGCGGACAACTCTCTAGTACGAACTTAAATGTTTCACTGAATGAAATGATCCCTGTAGTTCCTCCCGCAGACGGGATTTGGAACTACGAGTTGACTGTTACACCTACCTCTATGATTGGCGCAGATATGCTCGTCCCATTTGTAGTTGATGCCCCTTGGATAGGTAATTCAGAAGCAAATGGTGCGAGAATCATTCAGCCAAGCAATGACCCTAACACACAGGATAAAGAGACCGTTCATCTTAAAGGTAAAACGGTCAAGACACTAACGCAAAAACAGGCAAATATGCTTTGGCTGAAAGGCGCTCACTATGACCGTTCTGCAAGCCAGTTAGTCATTGATGCAAGGTATGGTGGTGGTTGTTTTCAACACATATTTGCACTAGAGTGGGATGGCACTTCATTAGAAAGCTTTCCTCCTCAATATATGTTTAACTTAGTAGATATGAGTGAATATGATCCATGTAAAGCGCTCATCGATGTACAACTAAGATTTGACATCAGTACAATGGACTTTCAAGTTGACGAACCTTCTCGTCTGCATATCGGCACCCCCAGTTACGGTCGCACCTTGACGGTTGAGTTACAGTAAAAAAACAATTTGCAAAACGGTCGTTCACAGCGACCGTTATTCCGTACAATTAGGTGTCCATTGATCGCTTTTAACCACAAAGGACTTATTAGCTGTGGATTAAAACGTTTCGTATCAGGGTCGTGCTTACTTGCATGATGGCAATAAAATAGTAAAACATGTCCCAATGCCCTCTTCACTCTCAACCAATAACTCACCTCCATGCTCTTTGATTATATCGTAGCTAATGGAGAGCCCGAGCCCTGTGCCTTTACCGACAGGCTTTGTAGTAAAAAACGGGTCAAATATCTTATCAATGATCTCCTTGGGGATCCCAATGCCACTGTCTTGCACACTGATCGCAACACTGCCATTTTCCAAATACGTTGTTACCTTAATCTCTCCTTCACTCTTTAAAGCCTGCGCTGCATTGATGAGTAAGTTTGTCATTACTTGAATTAGCTTGCCTTGGTTCCCCAGTACTTGAGGGACTTCACCTAACTGTGTGATCACGTTCGCATGATATTTGAGCTTACTCTCAACCAGATTTAACGTTGTCTTTATGCATGCATTAATATCGCAAGGTTGCAATTGAATAGTATCAGCTCTTGAAAACTGCTTGAGGTCGTTCACAATCGCAGAAACTCTTTGTAGCCCAGTCATCGACTCATCAATCAGTTCAGTACAATCGCTATTAATAAAAGCAAAGTCTTTGTCTTGAACAAATTGATTGAACGCATTACGTTCGCCGGGTTCAAGTCCGAGCTGAACCGCACGCTTTGCTAGTTCGGCATAATCGCCATGATAGTGACGCATCACATCAAGGTTACTCATCACAAAACCGAGCGGATTATTTATTTCATGGGCAACTCCCGCAGCCAATTGACCCACAGAGGCCATTTTTTCTGAGTGAACAAGCTGTTGCTGAGCGGCTTCAAGCTCTCTATTCGTAGCCTCAAGCTGCTGATTTTTCTGGTTCAGTTTTTCCGTTCTCTGTGCCACTAGTTCTTCTAAGTGTTTATTTAGCTCAATCAAATCATGCTTATATCGTTCTCGACGCTCATGCTCTTCGGCTAAAGTTTGTGATAGTTCATCAAACGCTAAAGACAGTTCTTGTAACTCATCTTTACTCTGTATTGGTTTCCATTTGAAATCAAATTCGCCTTTTTTGACATTACGAGCGATAAATTTAGCTTGGCTTTTCAATATATACAGGTTGGTTGTGAGATATATCCCCAGAAAATAAGAGAAAATAGCAACTAACGCCATTTCAAACAGCGCGATAGAAACCGTCCAGCGTTTTACTTCTGACATCGTTCGATTTATGGTGCCAATATCTATGCCTATCTGAATAGTGCCAAATAGTGTCCCTCCCTCAACAATATCAGCATGAATATCAAAAATACCGTCCGTGACTTTCGCAACTAACGTATCATCTTCAAATGTGCGCGTTTTAAAGCGCTCGTTTCCTGCAAAGGAAAGTGTTTGGCTTTCACCATCGATCACTTTAACGTAAAGGATATCTGGGTTACTTAATAACTCATTGGTAAAAGCATCTAACGTGGCTAAATCGTACGACAGCACGGCATCTTTGGTCGCGCTCGCAAACAAACGTGCAGTCGTGGTTGCGCGTTTATTCATGGCGTCATTTGCGGACTCCATCATAAAATCAATCACCACAAATATGAGCGCACTCAACAGCACCGCTTCAATAATAGCGGTGCCAATCATGGTTTTGAGTCTTAACGATAGCCTTTTCATTCAGTCGTGGCGCTTCTTAATCATCCCAGTACTATTTGCCAACCAAGGTTTCTAATTCTAATGCTTTTACGTCTTGCCAGTCCTCGTTCGACGCTGCCATAATGCCCTTGAAATTCACCGCTTCGAGTAGCCTCATTCCCTCTTCAGTCAGTTCAAGAGAGGTCAACGCCGCTACTAATCTTTGCCTTGCATCTTCTGGCATTGCTCTTTTTACAGCAAATGCATGTGGTGTATAACCTTTTGTCATCCAGAGAATGTCGAGTTGTGATTTAATTTTAGGATCGGCGTTGTTGAAAGTACGCATGACACCGCCCCCCGCTTTGACAAATCCTCTCGACACGTTGAGATAAACGGAGTCATGGGAAGATACATATCTTGGCGTAAATTCAATACCTTGCTTCGCCAATTCCCCTCGGGGCAAAATGCTCGCAGCGAATGCAGCAGGAGCCGGAAAAGCAAGCGTTTCTCCTCGTAATTGCGATAAGTCAGTAATACCCGCTCCTTTTTTAACCACGATGATCCCTTTTATCATTTTATCTCTTTGCTTGGCGATAGCTTGATAACCTACCCGCTCATTAAATACAACAAAGTGATAGGGATTCATGTATGCCACATCATACTCTTGCTGCAGTAC
The DNA here is from genome assembly GCF_022347825.1 of Pseudoalteromonas sp. OF7H-1. Taxonomy (NCBI): domain Bacteria; kingdom Pseudomonadati; phylum Pseudomonadota; class Gammaproteobacteria; order Alteromonadales; family Pseudoalteromonadaceae; genus Pseudoalteromonas; species Pseudoalteromonas sp. OF7H-1. Next base: position 194,543 of record NZ_JAKRFX010000007.1, read on the forward strand.
CCTGGCTTCAAAGGTTGGTATATCTTTAGCGGTTTTAAATGTGTAGTTATCTCCGGTTTTATCACTGAGATAATCGAGAATAGGTTGCCAATTTTTGGCTAACTTATTTGCAGACTGCTGCGGCACAAAGGCGAAGGTATAATCACCACTCAAACATAAAGCGGGAAATAAAATGAGACTCATCAGCAGGATTTTTATCATCACATCACCACCTAGTAATAAACACTTCTCGAATAAGGACTTAAGTTCCACAAAAGTATAGATCAATATTAAAAAACGGCTTATTTGCTCATTGATAAAAGTGCCTGTCCTTTATCTTTTTATCTTATGTCCTTATCTTTGTTGGCCTTGATATTTTGTAACGCGCTTGCCAGCCAAATGGTAAAATGGTGAACAATCGCCGAACTCTTGCGATAAGTCGTTTGCCTAAGCCAATAGCCATAGCCTGAAAATTCCTCCATTGTTGGGCTTTTACTTAACCACCCCTGTATTACTGCTGACTCTGCTAATACATCGCTCAATAGTGCCAGCCCTTGCCCGGCCACAGCCGCCTGCAAGACAAAGTGTTCTTGCTCAAAATAACGCAAGTCATAATGACTTTCGTCAATGTGCGCTTGCCAAGGAATATTTTCAAGCCCTGTTTCGTCTTGCCAATGGGTGAGAAATAGTACAGGTTTACCTCGGTCTGGCACCCGATAATTTGGACTAGCATAAAGCCCTATTTTCTCGGTAATAAGATGAGTTTCATTAGAATTCGGATCCGCTTTGCCATAACGCAGGGCGATATCAATATGTTTCTCTTTGTTTAAATCAATGAGTTGATCGCTCGCGCATATTGTGACGGTTTGGTTTGGCAAAGCATGATTAATGGCAGTCATATTCGGAGCAAGCCAAAGTGCAGCAAATGAATTACAACATGAAATAAGCAAATCATTCTTTTGCTCAGTAAACTCAATAAACGCATTATCAAGCATATTGAGCGAATCAATACACACCTTTGCCAGTGCCTGTCCTTGTAATGTTAATTGCACTGCTCTCGTTTTTCGCTCAAAAAGCTGAACCCTTAACTGTGATTCCAGTGACTTTATCTGATGTGACACTGCCGTAGGCGTAACATTAAGTACTCGCGCCGCATCTTTAAAGCTCAAGTAGTGCGCAGCAACAGCAAAGGTTTTTATGTTATTCAAAGACGGTAAATGTGTGAACATAGCAAACCTATAGGTTAGTTTATCTCATCTATTTATGGATTCTTCTCAGTTGTCACATTGCTCTCGCAGGAACAAAATAAAACACAAGACACAACTGGAGAAAAGCCGTGAAAAACATTCTATATATAAGTAGTAGCGTAAGAAAGTATAGTGAGACGAGTTCGCAACATCAGTCAATTAGCCGGATGTTAGGTGAGCAATTTTTGACAGAGTTTAGTTGCTGCACACATGAAGTGGAAATCACCCATCGCGACCTATCCGTAAAACAACCTACATTCATTGATGAAGCATTTATAGCGGCTGCATTTGCAAAAGGAGTGTTGAGCGAAGAGCAACGCTTAGTACTCGCTGAGTCTGACGAAATTATCAAAGAAGTGACCAATGCCGATATTATCGTGATCGCAAGCCCTATGTATAACTACGGCATGCCTGCCGTGCTAAAGGCTTGGTTTGATATGGTGATCCGAGTAAATAAAACCTTCAGCTTTGATTTAGCACGAGGTGATAAACCACTTGAGCCAATTTTATCGGGTAAAACTCTCGTATTACTGGCATCTTGGGGAGAGTTTGCATTTAAAAAAGGTGAGTCACAATATCATTTGAATCACCTAAGTAGCCATATCGAGCAGTTGGCTCCATATTTAGGTGCTGAAGCGTTTTATGAAATCGCATCTGAGTATCAAGAGTTTGGCGACGACAGGCATAAGCAATCTAAAGCGCTTGCAATTGAAGAAATCAACAACCTCGTACATATGCTCAGCAATCAAAATAGCTAAAAGAAATGGCCTACTTAACGATAAACTGTTAAGTAGGCAAAAACATAATCTTAATACGCCGTGTCTAAATTCGCGACGACTTGCATAGATACAAAATTATCAAATTTACTATCGTCTCTAAGATCATTATTCCATTTTTCGTCCAATAACGCCGAAAAAGACTTATTATCAACCGCTTGACCTTCATAGCCATATAAATAGATAGATAATACTTCAAGGTCTACTTGACCTTCTGGCTCAGGGAAGACTTCTCCGAATGACAGATCAGGGATTTCTCCACGGATACCACCTTCTATATCCCAATCAAACCTAGTTTCAGCCGCGTCGTCAACGAGAAAACTAAATCCCCAACGCGCGCGTGCTAAGCGCTCGTCGGTTGAGGAGAAATCATAATTAGTATCTGAACTATTGGATGCTGCGAGCAAATCATCAAATAGATTAGGCGAAATTTCAGGTAATTGCGTGAGCATATAATTGCCATCATTCTCAACTGAATTTTGCGCACGGATGTAAAAGTTGATGTCAACGCTGTTGACCGAAGTACTTTCAGTAATATACTGGTTTAAGAAATTAACATCAGTAAGAGTTGGAAAAATATACATAGGATCTGCAGACTGACCGCTAACGGCATTACCGAAAACATATCGCTTTTGACTCTTTAGATAACCTCGAGTAGACATAAATTCCGCATTAGTCCAAGAAATAGGCTCAATTGCCAAACCATCATAAACAAAGTCGCTGTTACTTAGTTTAATGGTATTACTGTCTGTGGGAACTTCAATAATGGCTGCTTTACCAAGATTAATAAAGGGAGCGGTTGCAGTAATATATAGCTCAGTTATATCAGGGCAAATTGTTACCGAGTCACGTAAGAAAGTGCTAGAACCATATCGAATACTAGCATTGGCATAATCTCCGGTTAACTCAGATTTATCTATATTGTATACTGAACAGCCACAATTTTCGCTGTAATTCTGGAAGTAAAAGTTTCCGAGGTTTTTTCTCTGTGAGATATCCAATTCTGTATATATCTGTTTAAACTCTTCTAGGTCTCTGTCTTTCACATCACCTATTACAGATAGATGCATCGTGCCTTTAGGCAACTCACCACTAAACGTACCACTGCTATTTGTTTTTGCAGTACCGACGGGTTTACCATTGGCATCATGAAAAACAATATCTGTGCTAACACCTGTATCCTTCCCGCACTGGTGCTGGTAAGTGTTAAGTGAAATCGTTTGAGTAGCTGGCTTTGTACCTCCGCCAATCTTCCCTGTATCATTCGATGACGAATCGCCACATGCTGACAGAGTTAGTGTTAAAAATGATGATAGTAAAGTGAGCTTATAGTTTTTCATGTAATGTCCATTTTCAGTTTTACCTAAAATTATCACAAAAAAAACCTCTGTGTATCAACAAAAAATTCTCTCTTGTGGCAAAACATAACAACTCCTTATCAACGACACTTAATTGTCAAACCAGCGTTGGGAAAAAGCCTCACTCATAGCCAAACATAGTAACTTTGCTGGTATTTCGGATAATTAATACCAATCCGCTTAATCAAGTGATCATTTTGAGGCGAGAAAATCTTGTCGATAATCCTGCTATCGCCAGGCTACCCACATTCATGTTAGCAAGACGAGAATTTTGCTATTTAACCTGAGGTTTGGGGAAGGAATGAGCTAACTCATTGCTTTTAAGCCCACATTAAATTATCCCCTTATCTAGCCAGACAGTTTTGGGGATAACAAGGGGAATTTACGCACCAATAGCTGGCTATTGGAAGTAAATTCAACGCAGTTAGCGCCAAGTTTACTCCTTCAAATTGGGCAAGTATTAAGACTAATTGATGTAATACCTTTCTGACAGCTGGTTCAGCTTATTGAAGAAGGAAATTTATGCTCGAAAGAGGAGAGTTTGATTTATGCAAACTAATGGTGGGTGTCCACACAAGCGTTTGCACAAGCGGTTACTACTCTCATGCAGCTTACTGTTTATAGTGATAAGTGATCTGACTTTGTAGATGTTTAGGTTCAATATGAATAGGACGATAAAGCTGGATAGTGCCGACAATCTTTGCACCATCACTAATTGTAAGCGTTGGTATGTCTTTCTCAAGCTTAGAAGCAAGATATCCTGCCTGACGATAAATCACATCACCTAAAATAGTAGCGCCGCTGGCAATTGTAATATCTCCGCTCGCGTTAATGACGTTTCCTTCAATTAGAGCCGACTCACCAACCTCAATATTACCATTAGTAACTTGAATGCTCCCATATACGTGCGCTTTTTCCATCAGCATAATATTACCATTATCAATATTAACCGACTGTGCTTCACTATGCTTATCAAGCTGAATATTACCGTTAGTCACTTCTGCAGATTTAACTTCGGCCCCTTCAGCTAGCGTAATATTGCCATTTTGTAGGGATAAGTTCCCGGCTCTTTGACCACTTGCCACATTAATATTTCCAGCAAAATGGCTTAAGTCTTCACCATGAGTAGCGTTAAGATTACCTACCGAGCATGCAACTAAGTTGAAGGTAAACGCAAGCGCAAGTGGATATTGATAAAGTTTGTTGGTCATTATTTTTTCTTCTGATTATTGGTTACTAGAGCAAAGTATTAAAATAAAGTGGTGTAACTACCTAGAGCCACTAAGCAGATTTCTCATAACTTTAGCATTCAAACCGAGCTCAAGAGGTGTTAGAGGCGGATAGAGTTTACATCGGAGAAGCCTACCCAGAGTGTTCTGAGTAGGCTCAAAGTATATAATGACTATGCGTTCAAAACAGCAAGTAACCTGCCTTTTGACGTCACTATATCGGCTTTGTCAGCCTCAGCGAGATAACTGATAAGGTAAGTCTCAAGGCTGCTTTCTTCACCTTGCAGTTTTGCATCTAGCATCGCGACTTGCTCAGACATTCTCTCGCTTTGCAAGGCTTCCGGTGATGACTGATTCGTTAAAATCTCAAGTCTCAATAGCAACTGGGCGGCGTTTAGCGAGGTTTTATTATTACCTTGCCAAGAGCTAGGAATATCACCATCAGTTTCTACCGCTTCCACCAGTTCATTGAACTTTTCACGACGCTGTGAAGAAAATAGATCATCTAATTTCGACTTCACTTGTGACAATAAACGATTCTTTTCTTGCTTCAGTCCTGGCACTACAATAAACGTATTGAGTTCATCACGAATGGCAGCCAGTTCATTTTGAGTGACCGCTTCAATAACCTTGTTGTCGAACTCTGCAAGCAACTGACGCTGCTCGGCTTCCTGCGACTTCTCATGTGCTTTTTGCTCGGCATATTGTGCGCTGCGCTTTTCAAACACGGCATCATTATGGGCACGAAATGCTTTCCACAGAGTATGCTCTTGTTTGGCACCAGCAAAACCAATTTGCTGCCACTGTTTTTGCAATGATTTCAGTAAGTCACAAGCTGCTGCTAAATCTTCAGCCTCAAGCTGCTGCTGTGCAGTTTCAACTAGCTTGGCCTTTTCAACGGCATTGGCTTGATGGAAGGCTTTAAGCTTCTCGTAAACCGCTTGATGGTGCTCACGGTAAATCGAATTCAGCTTTTGATAGACTTTGGCATCCACATTACCAGCATTTTTCCACACTTTGGCTAGGCGGTTAAATTGTGCTTCTACTTCTCGCCAATCAATACCCTCGTTATCCAAACTACTAAGCAGTGCTTTAACTTCTTCAATCACCGCTTCACGCGCTATTTTTGCCTGCTCACGCTGTACTTCTTGCTCCGCAAAGTAAGCGCGACAAGGTACAAACAATAATTCGATTTTTTCATCAAATTGAGCTGCTTGCGCCTTTTCCTGTTCCGTTTCAACATGACCAAGTTCGTTCCAACGTGTTCTAAGTAATTTTACTTCCTCAGCACGCTTAACAGGGTCAACCGACTCCTCAGCCAGTTTGATATCAAGTTCCGTAAGCAATTCTTCACGTTTAGGTGTAGCTGCATACTTTTGCCAATCTTTAAGATCTTTTAATGCTTGAGACAAGCTTTCATGCTGGTTTTCAAGCTGCTTTTTGTAGCTTGGCGTAAGCAACTCAAACTGCTCAATAAAGCCATTAAAAACACCAAATGCCACGTTGAATCGACCCTGATCAATTAATCGTTGAACATCGCGTGCTTTCTTCTTCGCGATTTTGAGTGCCTTTTCTTGCTCATTTTTCAGCGGCTCGATAGCTGTCATAAACGCTTGGCTTGCATCTGATAGCTCAGCTTTTGCTGATTTATGCAATACCTTAGGCAGTGAATCTAACGTTTTACGCGCTGTAACATAGCGGTCTTTTTGTGCTTGTACTTGGGTATCAAGCGCTTCTAACGAAGTTGGTACTTCAACTGCCTTTAACTCTGCTAAGGCATTATTGAAGGTTTCACTTGCAGCAATAAGTGCGGGTAAATCGGCAAGATCACGCTCAATATTTTGCAGTTTTCTTGTGAACTCGCCAAGCGCTTCAACAGTGACATATTGAGGTGCAGACACTTTGCCTTTTAATACTTCACTACGCTGAACCAATGCATCGTGTGGGGCTAAGTCTAGTGTTTTACATGCAACTTCGACCGATTTTTCAATGGCCTCAAGTTCAGCAGTTAATTCCGCGACCTCTAGGGCTTCATTTTGCTTTTGCATTAACTCAGCTTGCTGCGCTTGATGTTTAACTTGTAACTCATTGAGATGACGGTTTAATTTATCTGCTACTTGTTGATACTTTGCATCTAGTGCAGTTACCGTTTCAGCATCTAACCACTTAAGCTCAATGCTTTGCCACTGTGCAAATAACTGTTGTGCTTGCGCGTTCACAATTTCATAGCTTTGCTTATCTCTTAACGCGTTTAACTTGGCAAGTACAACCCGCGTTTGCTCAGCAACTTTAGCAGGCATTTCTTTTGCTAGTCGCTGCTGTTCCAGTGATCCAGTAAGAGAAGTCAGCGCTTCACCTTTGGCTGCTTTTAGGACACTCTTTTCAAGTGAATGCTGTGCAATCAGTTCCAACATAGCGATCTGAAGTGCTTCATCACCTTCTTTGAACGATTTTTCGATTAACGTGGCGTTCGCGAGGCGCTTAAGCAGTTTAACTTTGTTCGTTAAATCGGTCTCAATTAACGCAACTTTCTCAAGCGTTTTAGCTGGCGCATAGCGTTCAATGTATTCTTCACGAATGTTGCTCTGCAATGCGGTGTCTTGATTAATAACCGCACTCGAAATTTTCTGCTCAGCAAGCTCTTTTAGCTCGCTATCTTGCTTATAAACTTTCCACCAAAGACCAAGGTCATTTACCTTAGTAAGTACCTTTTTTCTGATCTGCGCAGACTCGTCCTCAAGTGCTAGCGTATGTAGTAAAGTTGCGTCTTTGCTTAAGTCTAACTTGTCCACTGCTTGTGAGCGAACGTCAACCTTAGGGTGTTTCCATTTCGGTGTAAAAAGGTGTTTAAAGATCATTTTCACTGAACCTAGCTATTTCATTGTCGGCTTTGAATTCTTGTTGTAATTCGCGTTTGGATTTTTGCACCATTTCACCTTTTTCGTTGATGGTGAACTGCTCATTGGACTTAGCTACTTTTGCTTGATATAGCATGACCAACTGCACGGTTTGCTCTTTTTGCGCATCACTTAGTGGCGTACCATCAGGCCACTTTCCGGTTGACGCACCGTATTGCAAACGCTCGAATACTTCAGGGGTAATATTTTGAACTAAGCTATCTACATTCATTACTACTTTTTCTTTTTCAAAATAACGAGGATGACTCGATTAATTAAGTACCAAACCGCACCAATGCCTATAGCACTTTTGCTTGCGATCATTTCAAACGAGTTAGGGTCAGGCTGCTGCCAATAGATATATAAGAATCCACCTAGTACTAGGATCAGTGCAATAAACGAGTAATTCATTACAGATTGCTGACGTTTTACACGATTTCTAGAGGCCGCTCTCTCTCTGTCTTCTTGAGAAAAGTCTGCTAAATTGGTTTCACAATGCGGGCAGGACTTATGTTTGGAGGAAATAGGTTTACCGCAGCTTGGGCACTGTGCTATTGCCATCGTGTTACTTCTCCATAATACAAAAAAGGGCACCTGTGAGGCGCCCTATTCTACTACCTTTGCGAACTCTTGTCCTTACATGACAAGATAATTTTAATTAAAATTCGCTCACTGTTTGTGTTCTTTGTTGAAATCTTCCCAGTATTCTTTAACCGAAGATTTCATTTCTTTTCTGAGTAGTAAAATACCAAACAAGTTAGGTAACGTCATCACTACGATGGCTACTGCAGCCAACTTCCACACTAGTGTCGTATCAGCAAACGACGCCCAGAAGAAGCCTGCAACATAGAATACGCGATACGGCATAACCGAACGACTACCAAGAAGATAAATCATCGCGCGGTCGCCATAGTATGACCATGCAATTGCCGTAGAAAACGCGAATAACAACAAACCAATCGAAACGATGTATTTACCATTTTCGCCCAAATAACCTCGCGTAAATGCTTTGGTTGTTAGCTCTGCCGAATGCACTAAAGAGTAACCAATCACGCTGATGCTATTGTCTGTTGGCAAGCCGTCTTTCACTTCGACCGTTCCTGTGTACTTGTGACGCTCTGTAATACCAAAACGTACTTGCTCACCAATAGAACGCGAGTGGATCACGGTAAAGTTTTCCGTTACCGCTTTACCCTGTACAACTTCAATCTCACCATTGAAAGGTTTGACAGTATGCTCTTTTTTACCATTCAAGTAGGCGTACAATGCATCTCGGTCTTGTTGATTCGATTCGTCATATTTACCGTCTAAGATAACCATAGACGAGCGCTCGAAATGGGTTTCGAACTTTTCGGTCCACACACCCGATGACAAAATAACCAATCCCGTCAAGGTACAGATAATGATTGTGTCAATAAACGGTTCAAGAATGGAAACCATACCTTCAGACACTGGTTCATCGGCTTTTGCCGAGGCGTGCGCGATTGGTGCTGAACCTTGACCCGCTTCGTTAGAAAACAGACCTCGGTTCACCCCACGGTTAAATGCATAAGCAAAAGAAGCCCCTAAGAAACCACCCGCTGCCGCAGAACCCGTGAAAGCATCTGTAAATACAGAAAGGAAAGAAGGAACGATATTATCAACGTTGTAGAAGATAACGGCAAAAGAACCAAGAATATAAATCGCGGCCATTAATGGCACAACGCGAGAAGTGATAGCAGCAATGCGCTTGATACCACCAAGTATAACAAGCGCAAGTAAAACTGAAAGCACAGCGCCTGTCGCCATCGGTGCAAAACCAAAGGTCGCTTCCATGCCTTGAGCAATGTTGTTGATCTGCGGCAAGCTACCTGTACCAAATGAGCTAATCACAGTAGCAATTGCAAATAATACCGCTAACCATTTCATGTTTAGGCGGCGATCCATATAATACATAGGACCACCGGCCATGGTGCCATCATCTGTTTGTACACGATATTTATGCGATAATGTGACTTCCACAAATTTGGTTGTCATACCAAAAAAAGCAGTCATCCACATCCAAAATAATGCTGCCGGCCCACCGATTGAAATTGCCAGCGCCACCCCACCAATATTACCAGTACCAACTGTGCCAGAAAGTGCCGTTGCGAGTGCTTGGAAGTGAGTGGTATCGCCTTCTAGGCCTTTTTTATCATATTTACCAGTAACGACTTTACACGCATGTTTGAAATATCTGATCTGTGGAAATTTCAAGTAGATTGTAAAAAACAAACCTACCCCTAACAGAACATACGGGAACCAAGGTGAACCACCTAACATTCCATCTAAGCTATCTAATAAGCTGCCTAACACATCCACGAATATTCCCCTTTATTGTTGTTATTACACCCTGTCGAGGTGCTCTACCTTATTATTTTTAAATATTATTTTGTTGTTCTTTTAAACGCACAAAAATAAACGGGTAATCAATATGGTGATTACCCGTCTTTAAGCTTATCTTAAGTCGTCAACCACATTTAAGATTGCAGCTAAGGTGTCTTGACCAAACTGATATGAACGTCGGTCTGACCAGCCGAAGTAAGGATCCGGCAGATTTGCATTATCCTTAAACGGCATTTCAACGGTATAAGCCAACGCTTTGAACGCTTCACCAACTGCACACGAAGCAACGGTAAGGTTTGCTTCACCCGGTGCATCTTTATCGTAACCAAATTCATCTTGGAACTCAGGTGTAATAGTTAACAGTGCCGCTTTGAAAGATTCTTCCAAACGCTGTAGACGCTCATCATAGCTCGGAATACCTTCACTGCCCGCAACGAAGTTATACGGTAGTGCTTCATCACCATGAATATCGAGATACATATCCAACCCAGTTTCATGCATTTTGTTTAATACATAATAAACTTCAGGTGAGTTCTCAAGTGTTGGAGCTTGCCATTCACGGTTAAGGTTAACGCCTTTTGCATTTGTACGCAGATGACCACGAACGCTGCCGTCCGGATTCATATTTGGCACGACATAAAATACCGCTTTCGATAACAGTGCAGCGGCATGTGGATCTTCGTCATCCAATAGTTTGTGAAGCAAACCTTCAACAAACCATTCTGCCATCGTTTCACCTGGGTGCTGGCGCGCCGTGATCCAAATCTTTTTCTTCTCATCTGACGGCTCACCAATAGTGAGTAAGCTCATATCACGGCCATCAAGCGTTTGACCTAGCGTCTCTACAACGCACGCATCATGGGCTTGAGCCCAGTAGACTAGGTCTAAATGGCGCTCATAACTATAAGGCGCAAAATAAGCAAAGTAGGTGTGAGCACATTCAGGCTCAAAATCGATAGTTAACGTGCCATTCTCATAACGGGTTGGCACACGGAACCAAGTTTGACGATCATAAGATGCAACCGCATGATAGTCATCCCAACCTTCTGGATAGGCTGAGTTTAGTAGTTGATTGATATGAATTTTGTGCTCTAAAAAAGGCGTAGACTCAAGTCTAAAGTGAAACCATTGAAAAAAGTCAGACTCATTGTCTTTATTGATTTCTAGTTGAATATCTGCAGGTGATTCTGCTTTTACCACCTTGATATTACCACTATCGAAATTACTCGTAATGCGCATAGGTTTCCCTAAATAAGTTAAAAACTGCTGTGTAAATACACTGTTACCATACTCAACTATGCTTCAGTCGAGAATTATATTAAACCTCAAAGAGAGGTAATACTATGCCTGTCTTTGCACAAAGTTGAGGTGTAACTTTTTGTTAGCTAATTGTAGCTGACCTATCTTTGCAAGCCTACCACAACCAATTTGTTTCAAAAACTAAAAAAGCCAGCTGGTGCTGGCTTTTTATCGTAAATTTCGTGTTAGCGAGGTAGGCTCGGGAATTTTACTTCCGCCATGTCTTGCATTACACGTACAACCTGACAGCTGTAACCAAACTCGTTATCGTACCATACGTAAAGTACTACACGGTCGCCATCAACGATAGTTGCTTTTGAGTCAACCACACCTGCATAACGGCTACCCACAAGGTCAGTAGACACGATCTCTGTTGATGCAGTGTAGTCAATCTGGTCACGTAGTTCAGAGTAAAGTGAAGACTCACGAAGGAATTCATTTAGCTCTTCAGCAGTTGTTTCTTTACCTAGATTTAGGTTAAGAATTGCCATTGATACGTTTGGTGTTGGTACACGGATTGCGTTACCAGTTAGTTTACCAGCAAGCTCTGGCAGTGCTTTAGCAACCGCTTTCGCAGCACCGGTTGAAGTAATAACCATGTTCAATGCTGCACTACGACCACGACGCTCAGCTTTGTGGTAGTTGTCGATCAAGTTTTGGTCATTGGTGTAAGAGTGAACCGTTTCAACATGACCATTTTTAATACCAAACTTGTCGTTAAGTGCTTTTAATACCGGTGTGATTGCGTTAGTTGTACAGCTTGCTGCAGACACAATCTTGTCTTCAGACTGAATGTCTGAGTTGTTAACACCATAAACGATGTTTTTGATGTCGCCTTTAGCAGGCGCTGTAAGTAATACTTTAGACGCACCGATTGACTTAAGGTGTTTACCTAAGCCATCTTCGTCTTTCCAAACACCTGTATTATCTACGATAAGTGCGTTTTCAATACCGTATTTTGTGTAATCCACTTCTTCAGGTGAGTTTGCGTAGATAACTTGAATGTAGTTACCGTTTGCTTTAATCGCACCTTTTTCATGGTCTACTGTGATTGAACCATTGAAAGGACCATGAATTGAGTCACGGCGCAATAAACTTGCACGTTTCTCAAGATCACCATCGCGGCCACCGCGAACAACGATTGCACGTAGGCGTAAATCAGCGTGAGAGCCGCCACGTTCGATAAGTAGGCGTGCTAATAAACGGCCAATGCGACCAAAACCATAAAGAACGACGTCACGAGGTTCTGGACGTGTGCCTTGGTTTAGTAATTCTGCAAGTTCTGCATTTAAAAACTCTTCGATTGAGCGGCCTTCACCTGCATTTTTATAAATGTAGGCATAAGCTAGCTTACCAAGGTCAACACGACCTGGCGCTAATTCCATTTTGCTGATCACTTCTAAGAATGGAAAGCTTTCACGGAGACGTAGTTTACGCTCTTCAAAACGTGCTACTGTTTTGTGTGCTTTGATAACATCAATGGTGCTTGCGCTTACAAGAGGACGACCGTATACAGAGATTTCAACGCCTTTGTTACGGTATAGACGACCGATTAGGGGTTGCATGCTTTCTGCATAATCTTGACGCTCTTGCCAGCTGTTTTGATATTCTTGCTCGTGAGATAAGGTCATTTTTTCTGCCTAATAAACAATTTTCTTTGAACGGATAGCCCGAATGGGCACGGCTATTCTAATTTAAACTGCCGTGATTCTCCACTGTTACCGAACAATTCATTGCGTTAAACTAGTAAACTATTAGCTCTACCCTGTTTATTCGGGCGTAACCCCCTATAATTATAAAAAATCATTGAGGTCAAACTATGGCGTTTAAAAAGTCGCTAGTTTTTGCAGCGTTACTACTTGCTGGTTGCGACGACACCCTAACCTTGAACCAAGTGTGTAGCGAAACGCCTGGTTTTTGTGAAGACTTAAATAAAGACAGTCACTGTAAAGACGAACGTGCGTCGCTTATCTACGCGCGCTATCACGAATACAAGTCACCGACGGACGAAAACAAATATGACTTGTTGCAGAATTTAGAAAGCTACAACCTATGTGTTTCTCGCGCCGCCAAAATTGAGCACATCAAGTTAAAGGAAAAAACCACTTCACGAGTGGAAGGTCATCTCACTGCACTAAAAGAAATGACACGTATTTATAACGAAACAAAAGGCAGTAACCACCCAGGTCTACTTTATTATCATTGGTCTCGTAACAGTGATCGCACAGCAATGAACAAGCTTTTGAACATGCAGGATGACCCTAGAGTTCAGAACGATCCCGAAATTCAGCTTTTCCTCGCAGAGTTTTACGCCAAAGTAGATGATGATAAAACCGTTGATATTCTCTACCGCGTATTAGAGCTAAACAAGAGAGGCCATACCCCTAACCCAGAAGTCTATTCATCTTTAGTCAGTATTTTCTACAAACACGAAAAGTATAAGCACGCATATACTTTTGCCAGAGTGGCTCAACTTTCTGGGGTTGAAGATATCGATATTATTCCAGTGACAAACCAACTGGCTTCAATGGGAAAAGATTTAGCCAACTTAGATTCATTGGCGCAACGAACTTACGAGAGCATTCAAGCTGGGGAGTTCGTTTCCCCTCGTGATTTCTGAGTCTTGTTATCAAAATAAAAACGGGAAGCCTATGCTTCCCGTTTTTGAAAATAAATGATCACTATTTTGCCAGTGCAACGTTAATAAATACCGCGGTCATTAAGATTGGGCAAACAAATCTAACGTACTGAGCAAACCAGTAATGTGCACCACGGGATTCTAAGTGGAGCTGATTACCGCGCTTCCAAACCCAACCAACAGTAATAAAGTAGAACAGCCCCATCAATGGTAGCTGATATTGCGTGAATAGACTGATCACCAATTCGAACAGCCAATCAAAGTTTAGAATAATCGTGCTCGATGCTAAAAAGATAACTAGCGTAACCAACCAAGTCGCTTGTTTACGTTTAAAGCCATGGTTTTCCACCAAGAACGATACCGGAATTTCTGTTGAAGAAATGGTAGAAGTTACCGACGCAATAGACATAAGCACAAAGAAAGTCAGGCTAACTAATAATCCCATTTCCCCCATATTGGCAAATAGCTCGGGTAAAATGGCAAAAATCAACCGGCCTTCACCGATTAATTTGCCGTCTTGAAATACTTGAACACCATTTTGCTGCGCAACGAATATTGCAGGGATAATAAGTAAACCGGCCAAAAATGCGACACTAGTGTCTAGCATTGCAACACTAAACGTAAGCTTAGGTAGATTTTCATTCGGTTTTAAGTACGAGCCATAAATCATCATGCAGCCCACACCCAACGACAACGAAAAGAACGCCTGCCCCATCGCCGCGATGATCAAATCAGGATCGCTAATTTTTGAAAAGTCCGGAACTAAATACGTTCTAAACCCTTCTGCTGCGCCGTCTAATGTCGCCATATAACCAATAAGACAGAGCAGTAATACCAGTAACAACGGCATAAGTCTGCGCGACCAAGCTTCTATGCCTGATTTTACGCCTTTAAGAATAATGCTCGCAGTCAAAATTAACATCAATGGCGTAAAGATAAAGTTTCTCAGCATTGAGTCACCGCTAAGAAACTGATGTGCAGCATCTAGTTCAGCCATTTGCGCAAGAGGATCAAGTGCATGAGACAGCATCCATCCAGCCACAATGGAATAAAAGCTGAGCATCACGATAGCACCAGCAAGGCCGATATACCCCGCCGCGGCTCCTATTTTCGGATTACCTTCACGCCAGGCTGTCTTAAGTGCTTTAACTGGATTTGCTTGTGCCTGATGGCCTAAGTACAATTCTGTGTAAAGTGCAGGTAATGCGAGTAAGAAAATTACCGCAAAATAAACCAGTAAAAATGCACCGCCACCGTGGTTTGCAGCTTGTGTGGGAAATCCCCAAATATTACCAAGTCCAACAGCCGCACCAGCTGCTGCTAACACAAAGCCAAGTCGGCTTTGAAATCCATCGCGCGTATGAGCCATGTCTGTAATCAATCATTATTTTTGTAGACGGCCGATTATACGTACTTCCGCTAAAAATGCGAGAGGTTCGAGCCGTGCCTCAGAAACTCGAGTTGGGCGTCTCTAGAAAGTCCATTTCTTCTTCTGTTGAATCGCGATTGAGTATTTCGTTTCGATGGGGATATCGGCCAAATCTATCGATAATTTTTTTATGCGCGACTTCAAAATCATAATTGGGCAGGTCGCGAAAATAATGATCAGCGGCACGATGGATGATGCGACTTTCGCTATGCATCATAGGTAGGTATAAAAACATCAATTCAGTATCATTGAGCTGGCGGTGATAGCCCTTTTCGATGGCGTGTTGGGTGAGGCTCAGCGCCAAAGGATCACTGGCAAACGCCTCTGGAGTGTCTCTGAATATATTGCGTGAAAACTGATCTAAGATAATGATTTCGCACAGCGCGCCAAGTGGTGTTGCTCTCCAGCTCGAAAGCTCACCTTGGTGCGCCATTTGGTGCAAAATACCGAAGCGATTTTTTATTATGCGATCAAAGTCCGCAGACTTCTTCCACCAATCTGATTCAGTGCATTCAACAAACCAGAATTCGTAGACGTCTTTATAATTCATGATGGCACTCCTAGGGAAAAACAAACTTGATGGTCAGCAGACCCTAACCGTTATAAACAAAGTGCCACCCATCACTCAATAATGCAACTTTTTTATTAGTTCCGAATGGGCAATAAATTCACTTATGCAACCTCTAGTAATTTAGCATGAATTGACTGCACGACCTGATCTGACTCCTGCTGCTCAACTAAAAAGCACAGATTGTGCTTGCTCGCACCATGGCATATCAATCGAATATTAAACTCTGACAACACATCCATCAGGTTAAGTTGGCACTTCTTCAACTGGATCTCAGAACCTATCATGGCCACCAAAGTAAGATTATTTTCAACGGTCACATGACAAAACTCGCCAAGTTCATCCAAACAAGCTTGTTCTAGCTCTGGTCGAGAAGCATTCGGCGCATTATCCAGCGTAAGTGCAACACTAATTTCCGAAGTCGTTACCAAGTCAACCGATATATTGTAATTGCTTAAAATGGTGAAGATACGAGCCAAAAAGCCGCTAGCAAGAAGCATTTCAGGGCTCTTTAACGTCAATAGTATTTGGTTTTTACGTTGTGTCACTGCACGAATGCCTGCTTGCGCCGTTTTCTCTTTTTCAATCCAAGTGCCACCCGCTTGCGGATCACGACTTGAACCAACAAATACTGAAATACCTTTACGACTCGCTGGCAATATGGTTGCGGGATGTAACACCTTGGCACCAAATGTCGCCATTTCGGCCGCTTCATCAAAACTCAAACGAGGAATAGGTCTAGCCTTTACACACAAACGCGGATCGGTACTGAAAATACCAACAACATCGGTCCAAATATGCACACTTGACGCGTCAATTGCCTCTGCTAACAATGCAGCACTATAATCAGAACCGCCACGACCAAGCGTGGTCGTCTGGCCGTATTGGTCACTACCAATAAACCCTTGCGTCACCTGCACTGTGTCGCCAAGTAGCGCGACCAAATTGGTTTGCGCAGCTTCACGCGTAGCTGCAACATTTGGATTCGCTTTTCCAAATTGATTATCTGTTTTAAGCACTTTACGCACATCAAAGCGCGACGCCTGAACCTGATTATTACGTAGTATTTGGGTAAACAAATAAGAAGAAAAACGTTCGCCAAAGCTCAACATTTCATCGCATTGCTGTCTGCTAAGTGCAGGTAAACTCGCAAGGCTTTCAAATTCACTGAAAGTTTGCTTGTAACCCTCTGCAAGATCAGCATCCAAAGACACTTGATCGATAATCGCTTGCTGTATGTTTTCAACCGCTGCAACAACTGCTTTGCGCCCGGCTTCATCTTCCTTTTGTTGGGTTAGCGTCACCAGGTGATTGGTTACGCCAGCACATGCACTCACAACCACCACTCGAACATTTGGGTTGTCACGAACAATGTGGGCACAACGAGACATAGCTTCAAAGTCAGCGACACTGGTACCGCCAAATTTGGCTACAACATACTGCGAATTCATTTTCTCTCCTCTCGACTGTTGGCACAGTCAAATTTTATAAGGAGAACTCGGCATGGGATTTCTAGAAAGACGAACGCTTGAAATGACCTTTGCCAGAAGCTCTCCACCAATACGGTGACAGTTCCGAGGATTCAGCCTCGTAAACCGAAGAATCGTTGCGACGAGCAACTTTTCTCCTCGGCGAATACTTCCCTCACTAGTGGTCATTGGTCTCGTCACCTCACACTAACTACCTAAGCATCGCGCCTCTTCTGTTTATTTTGCCTTTGTTAATCTGAATAAAAACAAAATAAAAGCCCGCAATCAATGCGGGCGATGTAAGAAAATTATCTTTTAGCCGTCTAGGTGTCAAGTTATTTATGAAAAACTTATTCCAAAGCGGTAAAAAATTAAATCCATTGGTCTTAAATAAGCTGACCCGCGAAATACGCACCACTATATCCAATGGTATATGCGATAAGCAGGTAGATACTCATTTTAAGATAGCTTGAGAAAGTTAAGGCTTTAACCTTGCTCATTGCAATGATCCCCGCTGCAGAACCAATGATAAGCATAGAGCCACCAACGCCAGTCGCATAAGTAAAGGTTAGCCATTGCGCTGGAGTCATCGTAATGTCTGCTTTTAATAGCGCCGCCGTCAACGGCACGTTATCTACCGCCGCACTCATTAAACCGACCAAGTAATTTGCGTATTCCGGCGCAAGATGCAGATATAAATCGGTAAACTTAGACAGTACACCGACCTCTTTCAACGCACCAACTAATAACAGCACACCCACAAAGAACAATAAGGTGTCGTATTCAATTTCACGGATATAGTCGATGATTTTCTTATTAACGTCTTTCTTGCGCATCAAGAATTGCGCCATTAAGAACATCAAAGACAAGCCAAATAAGAAAGTTAGCATCGGCGGTACATGGTATTGCACGCTTAAGAATAACGTGGCAAAAATGGTTGATAAAAAGATAAGCGCAATGGTGATATCAGTCTTTTCAATTCTGCGTAATTCAGCCTTTTCAAAGGTGATCTTATCATTCATGCCGATTGACAGCATCGCAGCTAAGATAAATACGCTAAAAATAGAGGGGGCTATTAGTAAAAGCAGATCAGGGATAGTCACTTTATCGGCTAGAAATATCATCAAGGTGGTTACATCACCGGTGATCAATGATACCCCACCGGAGTTAACACTGAAGATGATTAACGTCGCATATCTAATTAGCTTTTTCGGGTCTAATTTCAAAGACATGACTACAGCTAATGAAATAAGCGTCGCGGTGATGTTATCCGATATTGACGAAAATACGAATGCAAAAGCACCGACCAAAAACATTAGCTTGCGTTCGCTAATATGGGTTGGCATGATCCGGTGAACAATATTTTGGATAAACCCTTTTGAGTTCAAATAGGCCACAAACGTCATGGCAGCCATTAAGAACAGCCAAAGCGTCGCGATTTCCAAAATGTTATGGTCTAGCTCAATTTGTACAATTTCTGGGCTTTGACCATGAATTGGAGAGATAAAGGCGATAATCCAACATAAAGTACCAAAAAAAAGCGTTGTTTTGGCCTTGTTTACGTGAATAATATCTTCTATAACGATGAGTATAAAAGCGATGGCGATCAGGGTTAGAATAATGGGCGTGACCATAATGCGTAAACAACCTGTAATTAAATGTAACAAGGGGTGGGTTCGTTTTCGCGGCGGATTCTAGCACCATCACAGTCCCCATGCTACGTACGATAAACATTTTGTGACAAATTGATGAAGTAGCGATGTAACTTAGCTACTACACACTGGAAAGTTATGATCCCAGCAAAAAAATTATTAAATACGATAAATGAACACTGGAGCGTACTCGAGCTACTTTTTAAACGATTTAAGCTCGCAGATTTCAGTCTAAAAGATGTACAAAACATCCTAAAACAGAAAAACCCTAGCTGGTCGAGTGAACGAATTTATAAAGAAACCAATCGATTACTCCAACAAGAAATTATTATCCCTTTAGCTAAATCTTCACAGTTAGAAATCAACCGTGCCATCGCTGACTTCGCCAGCTTTCTTTTACAAGAAGAGAGCCTTGGTTTAGCGGAAGAGATCACAGTGCTGGTAAAAGACTTAGAAAGATTAGGTAATCGCATCGCACAAGCCGGTGAAGAGGCTGACTACTCTGAGCTACGCCGTTTTAGCCGCATTATGGACGAACGCGTTCGTAAAATTGTTAAGCTGTTCGAGCATAACGAAAGCGCTATCATGAACTTGGTTGAACAAGCAAAGTCTGACACCTCAACGCTTTCTCTTGGCATGAGATATAAAGCAGTATTGGAAGCGTTTGACGAATATATCGAACCTATGCTGGAAATGGTCGATATTCATGGCCCTTTCCAACGCTGCTTTGATCAAATAGAGCTTCAGGTCAGTGAACAGATTGACGAGATTGAACAATTAGGCCGTGGTGCTGCAGACAAGCGTATGCTGGAGCAGCTCAGAACACGCATTTTAGATATGCACCTCATTGGTAGAGAAAGTCTAAGCCGCAGCGCCGACCTACTTATGCCGTTAAGAGAAGAGCTACGCCGCAATACACTCATTACACGCCAAGCCTCTAAAGTCCTTGGACAAATTAGAAAGCGCGGCGTTGACCGTTTACTCTCACCAGTTCAACCAGAATTTGTGTCAGACATTCAACGTTTCAACCTCGGGCAAAAGCGTCACATGGTCGCTTATATGGCAAGTCTCGTTGAGTTTGAGCATGAAGAATATCAGCTGCCCGATCACGACGATGTGCCAGCTTATCAAAGCCCTAACATTCCAGATTACAACTCGGTAAAAACGAGATTTCAACAAACCGGTAAAAAGCGCCAGGCACTATTGGGCTTTTTAAGCGATAGCTACCCAGATCTCGAAGCAGACGAAATGCTGTTTCTTTATCAAAAGCTGATCAACGAATCTGACTTGGCACTTAGCCAAGAGCAACAAAAGAGTAAGATCACTATCGCATCGCATACCTTCTCTTTATATCCATTTAGTGCCAAAGCAAAACAAGATTAGCATTATGACGACAATTAACTTAGACATGCTCAATGAACTCCAAGCCATTAATAAAAAACTGGTGAGCGGGTATCATATCAGTGAGCAAGACACTACCCTTTGGCAAGAATTAGATCAGCAAATTGATAGCTATCAAGCGCTATTTTCAGCTTTAGGCCATGACTTACAGCACGATGCCCGTGGCTTTTACTATTTGGCAAGCGATGAAAGCACGCCAAATATGGGGAAAATTTCCCGCGCGATTGCCCTAACCATTTATATTTTGATTGAGCACTATGCCAACCAAGGTAAAGATCCGCTTCGCGTACTATTTGATGAAAGCTGCGATTTAGAGCTAATGCAAACCATAGTACAGCTCAATAAGCATCTTTTTGACCAGTTGGAAATATTTTCGGGCTCTGATCTCAGAAAAGACGTGTTTTTACGTATGGTGAGACTGGGTCTAGCCCGTGAGGTTGAGCAAGGCTTCATGCTACTTGCACCGATTTATCGCTACATTGACGCGCTAATGGAAGTAAACGAAGAACAATATGATATTGAGGACGAGCTATGAGCGAGCAGTTGTACGGCTTAAGTAAACTAGCATTATTAAATACCGCCGGATACGCTAAGTGTGTCATTCCTCTGGATAAAAGCGCGTCTATCTGCGCTCCGAATAACACTGGTAAAAGCTCGGTGATCAATGCGCTGCAGTTTCCACTGATCAACGATTTAAGACTGACTGAATGGGATGGTCACGATTTAGAAGAAACGCGTAAGTTTTACTTCTCTTCTGATCAATCCTATATTTTGCTGGAAGCCAACCTCCCCCACGGCGATGTGGTCATTGGCGTTGCGGGGCTGGGTAAAATCGCCGGTTACGCGCACCAGTTTTTTTGCTATCAAGGCAAACTGAATCTTGATGATTACACTCAAGGTAAAAGTATCATCAAGTACACTAAGCTATTTAATCACTTACAGGAAAAACAACTTAAGCCTGTAGAGCTAAAAGCACAAGAACTTAATGCCTTGCTCACAGGTGGCGCCACCCCATTTGATGGTGATATCAACCTGAAGATGATCCCACTGAATAATGTCCAAGATGCGCCTGTATACAAAGAAATATTCCGTCGTATTCTGAATCTGCACAAACTCGGCGCACAGGACGTAAAGCGCTTTATGCTCAAGGTGTTCGAACGCCATATGTCGAACTCGAAAGTCGACTTTTATGAAGTCTGGCGTCGCGCTTTTGATAAGGTCAACCGTGCGCGCCGTGAGCTGAATGCGCTGGAGTCGATGCAAGAGCCAATTTCAGCCCTTGAGAAAATGCTTGAAAATGAAGCCGTATTAAAAGGTAAACTGGCGGCTTACGCCCCGAAACTCGATTTAGCTTTGGTTGAATATGATAACTATCACAACGAGCAAATTGCAGAGCTGGCAACACAGCTAGAAGACATCGAAGCCGAAAAGCGCGAATTTGAGTCTAAGCAGCAGCTGTACGTCCAACAGTCTCGCGATATCGAGCGTAAGCAAACCCAAATCGAGCAATGGTTTACCGATTTCCACGCGTTAAAGCGTGAATTTGAACTAACTAATCATGCAACGCTTAAAACCAATTTAACGCTGTTGAAAAAGGAATATGAGCAACTTTCCTTCTCTATTAATAGTGCACAGGGGCAAAGTCTCCATACCCTTGATTTTCGCATCAACGAAACGCAAAAGCAGATTAAGAGTTTAAAACTGCAACTCAAGAACCTTGAGTTCAACCTGTTTACTCGTATGCGTGAAGATCTTTCTTTAAAAGAAGTGGAAGAAATCTCACGGATCTTGAATCCAGATCTATTATCATTTTCAACCACTTCTCAGGGTGAAATTGATATCACCGACGAAGATGCCTTTGGCGCATTTTTGGAGTCGCTATCTAAGTCAGTTCAAGGTGGTGAGCTTAAGGTGCCTGGTGCTACCGTTAAGTTGAAAAAGCTGAGTCCAGTACAAATGCAAAGCGGTGAGAACAAAGCCCAATTGCAAGCACAGCTGGAGTCACTACAACAGTCGCTTAACGACTTAAAACAGCAGCGTGAAGTAGCTGCAAACGTCGCTGAAAAGCAAAAAGAACGTGATGCGCTTTATGATGAACTCATGGCAACAGAAGCGGCCATGAAACGCTTTGAGCAATATCAAACCATGTTGCAATCCGTTGATGCTCAACAAGCACTAAAAGAGCAGCTAGAGATGGAACGAGAGCAAGTTGATGAATATTTGCATGATATTCAACGTAATGCTGGTTCGATTTCAGACCGCCGTTCTATCATTAAAAGCAAGCAAGACTTATTGGTGCGCCAAGCCGACCGCCTAAAGCAAGTGAAGTCAGAACGTATCGACCACACACTAGACCTATATTCGGGTAAGCTGGCACCTTACGAAATCGAAATTAACCTAGATTTTGATAACCTCTCTGAAGTGATCCACCAGTTTAATAAAGACTGTAATGAGCTTAGAAACTTAGACGTTAATGTGCGTAATACCTACTTGCATATCTACAACGCAGGGATCACTAAGTTTGAAAACGAGTCAGACGTTACTATTAAGTATCAAAAGCTGATCAGCGCGTATCACAACTTGGATAACGAACGAGATGCCGTCGATAAACAAGCACGAGTGGCGCTCACTGAGGTGGCCGCAACCATTAAAGGACTGCGTCAAGACTTAGACCGCTTACGCCGAGAGATGAACAGCTTTAACAAAGGCATAAGCCAGCATCGTATCTCTAACTTGCAGGCATTCAAAATCAATGTCATCCCTCGTAAGATGCTAGTTGATAGCATAGATACCATTATCAGCACTTCAGATTTATATGAAAAAGGCGAAAGCTTAGACTTACTGAGCGAGCAGCCTAGTTCAGAAAAGTCTGTTAATGAGGCAAAAGATCACATCATCAAACTAGCAAGTGATAAAGCGGGATTGACGTTAACCGATCTCTTCGACATTCGCTTTGAAGTGGTCAACCGCGCAGGTGACACTGAGCACTTTGATAAAATTGACTCGGCTGGCTCTAACGGTACGCGGATCACCATCAAGCTTTTATGTGGCATGCTATTTATCCGCTATCTGCTATCTGATCAAGAGCAAGCAATGTATCGTATCCCAATTTACATCGATGAAGCTGCAGATATCGACCCACAAAACCAAAAGGCTATTATCGAAACCGCACTAAGCTTTGGGTTTGTACCAATTTTTGCATCGGTGAAACCACAGATCAGCTGTGACTACTTGGTGCCGATCCGCAGTGTCGCACAAGGTAGCCAAAACTGGGTGGATGAAAAAGACTGGATAGAAGTGGAACATTAATCCCAAGTTAATGTCTTAGACACAATTATTAAAGGATGCTTGTCTCTACCATTTAACGCCTTAACACGTTAAGGTAGAGCAAACATCCGACTAAGGAGTAAAGACACATGTTTAAGAATATTGTTATCGCCACTTTGGTGCTGATGTTAGCGGCCTGCGCCAAAACCCCTGATTGGGATTATGATAAGTCTGTACAATTCGCTAACTACAAAACCTATGCTTGGTCACCCGAAGCGGACCTAAAAAATAATGGTCGTGAATACCAGGTCAATGACTTAATGGAAAAGCGGATCCGCAGTGCAATTCAAAACGAAATGAGCAAACAAGGTTTCACCCTCACCGATCCGCAATCGGCCGACTTACTGGTTAACTATCACGCATCAGTTGATACAAAAATTGAATCTGACTCGCTTCACACCACGTATGGCGCGCGTTGGAACTACTGGGGTATTGGTTGGCAAACACAGACCACAACACGTGAATATGAAGTAGGTACGCTAGTACTCGATATGATAGACAAAGCGTCTAACCAGCTAGTTTGGCGTGGTGCAAAAGAAGGCCGCTTACGTAGCAACCAATCACCAGATCAAAGAACAGCATCAATTAACAAAACCATTTCGGAGTTGCTGGCTAACTTCCCACCACAGCCACAACACTAAGCGAAAACCGGATCAAGCCTTGGCTTGATCCGAATTCCTCATTTTTATTTTGAAGATAAACAGTCTTGAGGTGAATAAGTCTAAGCTTTATCTGTCAGGGCTTAATCAAATCCGACTTTCGCATAAGTGCCAAACTCAGCCGTTCAACTTCATATCTTAAATCCAATAACGATAACGGGTGCTCATCCAACTCGTATTTGGACAGAAATGTTTTAGGTCGTCGGCTGTATTAGGCGAATTTCGCATAAAAATTTCTATGGGTTAACGCCTTGCTCACCGGAAAATGGGAGCACAGCGACCAATTTGTCCGTGTGCAGCAAATTGTTAGATGCTGACAGACTATTTGCCTTCAGTTTGAGCATCGTCACCCTTGTCCTTCATAGCCTCTGCCTCATTCTTCTCTCTAAGGTTATCTATCGAACTTTCGATTTTTAAAGCACTTTCAAAGATAGCAGATGTAAGTGACTCCAGATTATCATTTGTTCTCTTATCAAGCCCGACAATGCTTTTTTCAATCGCCTCGGAATAACTAGCTATTGCTCGTACATTATCATCGATGTGCGAATAGGCGTTTAATAACTCAAGGTGTCTTTCAGCGGCTTGGCTGCTCTCAACAGAGTCTTTAGACCAAGTAACTATCAGAATAATAAATCCACTTAACCCGACTGTTGCTGTGTATTTAGCTATTTCTCTGAAAAATACGGTCGCCCTTCTCTTATGTAGCGTTTTGTTTGCGACGTATTCTTTGAAATTACGAAGGTAAAATACCGCCAGCTTTTGAAAGACGCTCGGCCTACCATCCAAGCATGTTGACTCCATATAGGCCTGAAACATTTCCCAATGCCACTTTGATTTGCGCTTAAGCTCAGTCGGATTTTTAATCTTACTCAGAAGAATAAAGTCTTCAGGGTGATGGAAATTCTCCGAGGCTGCCGGGCTCAGTGTACATAATACTTGCCCATCATCCGTTCGCTGATACGAAAGTGTGGCCCCATGTGCTGTTTCCAATTTTTCGATCTTTTGGAAGTTGGTTCCCATTGTTGTTGTTGAATCAAATGGTCGTTTGCCATAGAACACGTCTACGATTTTCTTGTTCAGCCCGCCATGCCTTCCACCCGGACTGACGTAGAAAGAATACAAGCCATCCAAACGAACACTACTCTCAGAGGCCTTCGAATACGCCTCGAATAGGTCTTTTGAATCTTCGTAAAACTCGTCGAATTTTTTATATCGTTCTGCACGATCAGTCATAAAACTCTCATTTGCATCTAACATTTTATTCGTGCGCATGCGCGGTTACCTCATTGGACCAATGAAAACGCGCACAGTTAACTATCAGTATGCAAAGAACTTATCAGCATTCTGCTAAATATACCATCTGGAAAAATGCGCATGCGCGTTTCCCAAACCTATTATCTCAAATCAAAAATAAATAACCTATTGATAAAAAATAACATTTTTAATTTATTCATGCGTAAACGCGCAAAATTTTTTTAGCAAATCCCTGACACCCACTACTATTAATACCCGATCTGAGGAGGCCAAGTAAAAAAGTATGAAAATACTTCAATCACTTTGTTCAAAAACGTTCATCGATAGGTTATTTTTTAGCACTCAAGCGTATCTCTACACTAAAACAGGATTATCACGCACGACAAGGCGCTGCAAATACAACAGAAAGAAACTCTAGCGTTGAGAATGTGAGTTTTGCTAAGCCAACAAGCGCTCGCAGTTTGTTCGGTTCGTCCGTCGTCGTTTTTGAAGTGTTTCGCAGTAAGCGGTTATTGTTCGCTCTCGGCCAACGGCACCGTGAAATACCCGTGAAAACTGCGTAGTGAGTTTTATCCAGTTCTCCGGTTCGATATTTAGTCGAGTGAGTATGGGTTGTGCTTCGTTAATATAGCCTCGTTTGTCGGCGCGAATGCACTGGCCGGTGAGTTCAACTAATTCAATATAGGATTTGAGTTCAAAAGGTAGGCCTTTTGGCATGTGTTTTCGTGGGCTACCAGCAAAGCGTAATAGGCTTTTTGGTTGTTTTCCCAGCTTAGCGTGGTCGATTCGTTTTTTGATGCTGGTGTAGTCTGAGGTTTCAGGTGTTGCTGCGATTTTGGCTCTAATGGGGTTTAGATCTACGTAGGCTAGACAAGCAGCCAATGCAGCCTCGTCCAATAATGCTTGGGATTTAAATCGACCTTCCCAAAACCGACCTGTACAATTATCTTCTTTATTTGCTCGGCGAGCGATGTCTTCGTTAAGTACCCGCATAAACCAGCTAATATCTGCGAGTCTTTCTCTGTACTTGGCGACATGCTCGTCGAGTATCAATTGCTCCGACTCACGGAGTGGCTCATCTTCAATATACTTTTGGCTTATCCAATTGCCCTTAAACAACTTGTGCCACCGTATCACAACTGCTTTATCCGACAGACGCTTAGCCTTTTTATCATCAACATATAAAACAATGTGAGTGTGATTACTCATCACGGCGTAAGCACAAACATCAATACAAAACACAGACACCAACATCAATAGCTTTTCTTCAACCCAATCACGACGGTGTTCATATGATTTTCCCGTAAATTTATCTTCACCGCACAGAAACGCGCGCCTTACACAGCGGGAGATACAGTGATAATATTTGGTGTCGGTTAAACTGATTTGTTTTTTACGGGCAGTTGCCATAGTTTATTTTCCTCAATCCTTTGAGTGCAGAGTTAAAGCTTAGGCGGTATTTTAGGAAGGTGCAAATTAGTGGTGGGTGTCAGCGATTTGCTTAAATTAGTGGTGGGTGTCAGCGATTTGCTTCATTACAACAGCATAGAACTTAACAAAATAAGTAAATCCTTTAAAAACGCCACCCTCTGCAACCATCTCATCGTGCTTCTTCTTCGACATCGCATTGTAGCCATCCATAGCAGAATAAAAAGCAAGTACTCCGATTGCAGGCAAGGCTGGATAAACTGACGCTTTGACGATATCAGTTAGTGCTACATATGAGAGAATGTTAATATCAAAGTTAATCCAGAAGCCCCACAAGTAAGAAATACCAGAGAAAAGTGCCAATCCATATATAACAAGCGTGATATCAACCTTAGTGTTCATAAATCCTTCTTCATTTAAAGATACTTATCTGGAAGCTCATGCTGCTGTACAGCTAACGCAAAGCGCAGCGGCAGTTTGTGGAGTGGCCTTTTATTGCTAGCGTTGCGACCAGCACAAAAAGAGCCACGGAACAAACTGTCTGGCTGACGCGTATTGTTATACCTTGCCAAATTCTAACCATTTATTAACCAGTTTTATTATATTCACCATCGAAGCCATCGTGTAAAAAGCTACTATGATCCAGATTAACTGGTAAAGCGTTATCATAAAATCAAAGTTGATCAAACTAAGTTTCGTTGTACTTATATGCTTCACCGCTTGAGGAAGCATTACGAACGAAATTGCACCTAGCATCGCAAAGTTAGGCATACTGCTCAGCAAGATAGTCGTTGCTATTGTAGATCGCTGCTTTTTAAGAGTAGTAACTTGTTCCCTAGGCGGCTTATCAATTGCAAGCGCTTCTTTCACTTTATTTGCATTCGCGCCCATATGGAAAACCGCAACACCAAAGAGAACACTTAAAGCAGATATGATGTTTGGTAGGCTAGTTTCCAAAATGATTCCCTAGGGCGGTGTGGGTGTCAGAAGCAATGAAATACTTTCTTGAACCTACTGATCTTTTTCTTATGGGATTATAACCAGCCCCTTCTTTGGCAACGATAAGGTTTAAATGCTCGACGAAGACATCCGACAATATTGTCACATCATAGCCTTCACCACTAACCTCAGCCGATCGGTATATTTCCTCTAAAGTTTGGTGGAGCTCTTCATGCAGCTTAGTTCTATACCTAGAAAGAGTATTTCGCAGAAGAGTTTTAGATTGAGTTGTAGTCAATTGGAACATGATAGAAATATCATCTTCACTAGGGAGACGAGGAGAAAATACTTTCTTTATTATATAGAGGAGGCGATCTTGCTTCGCTTCGTCCGCTCGGTTAGGCATTCCTTTTCCAGCTAGCATTTCTAGATACTCGATTAGTCCTGCGTGGGCCAAATTGGTTAAGCGTGGAGCGAGATCATCTGTATCAGCCAGGCCCATCGAAGCACGCAGCAGGTCAAGCTTTTCTTGCGAGACCTCTAGCCCGTCAAGTTCTCTCAAGTCAAATCGTATTTCCATAGGCTAATGTCTCTCCGTACTGTGGTTATAACATTTTATTCGTGCGCATGCGCGTTTACCTCGTTGGACCAATGAAAACGCGCACAGTTAACTATCAGTATGTAAAGAACTTATCAGCATTCTTCTAAATATACCATCTGGAAAAATGCGCATGCGCGTTTCCCAAACCTATTACCTCAAATCAAAAACAAATAACCTATTGATAAAAAATAACATTTTTAATTTATTCATGCGTAAACGCGCAAAAATTTTTTCATTATTTTCCTTGATATCCGAGAACTTCAGATAACACTGTATATATACAGCCACATAAGGTAAGCAGTTATCATGAGTCTAAAAAGCCCATTTCTGAAAGGTCTTCAGGAAGAAATGCGTATGCGTGGTTACAGCATTAGTACAGAAAAAACCTACCTATATTGGATTAAGGCATTCATTAACTTTCACCACAACACCCTGAGACAATGGGAACGGAAGAGGTTACACAGTTTTTAACCTTCCTTGCCAACCAACGAAATGTGGCTATCAGCACACAAAAAATTGCACTTAACGCGTTAGCCTATTTGAGAGGAAAATAAGTGACATATATGGACGTTCGCTCTGAATGGGAAAAACTAAACGTAAACAACTTAAAAGCATTAAAATATCTATATTTTTTCAATGCATTAGAAAACAGTTGTAAAAAGGAGATATCTGAGGGCTAGATACTTAATAAAAATTCAGCAAACCAAGTAGCTCGCACAAGTGGTTTTGGAGCGTTGCGCTGTGCTTAAACCAACACACGACGCAACAATTATACAAGTCAGTAGTTGTTTTAAGATTTATTATCGCATTTTATCGTCTCTTCCCCAAGACGATAGGCATTATTTGCCAGCACATAAGTTCCCGAAATAATAGCAGTAGTAGGAACGAGTATCGGCGTTAATATAATTCCACTCACGGAATAATAGGTATTGGTTTCATCTGCAACATCGACTATCTTTAGGGTTTTTCTATCCGATGAAATCTCGCACTTGTTGGTGTGAGCAGTATCTTGCACAGGCATTACTACACAAGCGCTGAGTGAGATTATCGGTAACATAATCAGTCTGTTTAACTTCATCACCTTTCCTTGAATTCAGTTTGCAATACTTTCATGACGTCGCTATTAGACATAACCTCCCTCTAAAGGTTCCCTGTGCTTTACGCTTAAACTGCGCCAAACTGGTATTGTTCTCTACAGTTTTCAGTCTTGATCCAACAGCTATTGTGGCTCAATAAATCCGAGGTACCTCATATAAAATGAAGCACCCCATACTGATCGAGGTTTTAAGATTTACCGAGGTTTTGTTCGTAGACCTTAAGTGCGTGTTCTAAATCTTCTATCAAGTCTTCTACGTCTTCAAGACCTATGTGAAGGCGGATCACGGGGCCCAATGCCCAACCTGTGGTTGATCGCAAGTGCTCCATGGTTTTATTGGCTGTAACTAAACTTTCATAGCCGCCCCATGAAAAACCCATTTTAAAATGGGATAAAGCATCTAAGAAGCGGTTAATCGCCTTTTGGCTACCTTCTTTCATTACGATTGAAAACAAACCATTACTGCCATCAAAGTCTCGCTTGAAGAATTCATGACCGGGGCAAGTCTCAAAAGCAGGGTGTCTAACGTGGTCCACGAGCGGATGCGCTTCGAGCCATTTCGCCACCGTCATTGCCGACTGTTCGTGTTGTTTTAACCTCGCAGGCATAGTACGTAACCCACGTAGTGCTAAATAAGCATCATCTGCAGAGGTACATTGACCAAGTAAATACGAGTGCTCTCTAAGCTCAGGCCAATAACGCTCGTTTGCAACGGCAACCCCCATCATGACATCCGAATGCCCAACAATATACTTGGTTGCGGCTTGAATGCTGATATCAACACCATGATCGAGCGGACGAAACTGCCAGCCATTACCCCACGTATTATCAAGCATAGTGATAACGCCACGGCGCTTTGCAACTTCAACCATCGCTGGCACATCTTGAACTTCCATGGTGATTGAACCTGGAGACTCTAAGAACAACACTTTGGTATTGTCTTGAATTAACGCGTCAATACCAGCGCCAACCATAGGGTCATAATAAGTGGTTTCGATACCATAGCCTTTTAACAGCTTATCGCACAAATCTCTGGTTGGTTCATAGGCAGTATCCACCATCAGCAAGTGATCGCCTGCTTTTAAAAATGACAGTAGTGACTGTGCGATAGCAGCAGCACCAGACGGATATAAGGCGCAACCTGCACCATTTTCAAGCTCTGTAATGGCATCTTGCAAGGCGAAATGGGTATTGGTGCCACGGCGGCCGTAAAACAAAGTGCGATGTCCACGTCCTTTTATCGCTCCTTGCATTTCGGCAACGCTCTCAAAAACTACGGTAGAGGCGCGCTGAACAACTGGGTTTACTACCCCTTTGGTATATTCTGCTTTTCTTCCAGCAGCAACGATTTTAGTATGCTTTTTCATAATTACTCTTCTGATTGTGCACGCCAGTATTCAACTAAATATCTGGAGATAGAGTCTTCTCTGGTAAGTTTATAGCCGGGCTTTGTATCGCCCCACTCTGAAAATGTATTAAGCTCCGCCCGTGAAAACCATTTAGCTTGCTCAAGCTCATCTTGCTCGACAAAAATCTCCGTGGTTTTCGCCTTCGCGATAAACCCAAGCATAAGTGATGACGGGAACGGCCAAGGCTGTGAGGCAATATAAGTGGCGTCGTATGCTTCAACACCCGCCTCTTCCATCACTTCCCTTATAACTGCTTGCTCTAACGACTCGCCGGGGTCAACAAACCCAGCCAGAGTCGAAAATACACCTTCTGGCCAAACAGCCTGACGGCCCAACAAGCAGCGTTCAACGCCATCAGGGAAAACATGAGTGACAAGCATGATAACGGCTGGATCTGTACGTGGAAACGTCATATGGCGACATTCAGGGTTAACACAACGTCTTGCATGACCTGCTTCAACCATTTTATTGGGTTGCCCACAACGTCCACAAAAACAATGGGTTTTATGCCAGTAGCATAAGCCTCGTGCAAGCACGCCAATTGAGCCTTGTTGCTTTGGTAAGTTACGACCCACTTGGCGCATGTCGATGAATTCTGACTCGGAGTCAATAAAAGAAAGCTTGTCTCGTTGTTTAGAGACGTCAAGCGCAAAATAGCTGTGCGCTTCGTCACGGCCTAAGAATATCGCGTCTTGGAGCGCTAAATCAGCGACTTCTCTGCGAGAAAGATAATGTAATTCATTATCTCGGGCACGCACTAAATTAGCGTCGTCTTGAATTAATAACCAGCGACTATTGTCACCCATTTGAGATAATAACCAGTTTTGATCTTTTCTTTCGTTAGATGCTCTGTCCAACGTCATTTGCGTGTAATACAGCAAGCCCCTATTCCTTCGTGTTCTGGAACATTTTATCCACCTCGGCGAGACCTTAAAACTACCATAGCACAAAGGTACAGGCAAAAAAAAAGCCCATAAATGGGCTTTTGAAAACTACAGTGTGATTTCACACTACAGAGAGGCAAGATAGTCCAACAGCTTTTG
Source organism: Pseudoalteromonas sp. OF7H-1 (assembly GCF_022347825.1). Taxonomy (NCBI): domain Bacteria; kingdom Pseudomonadati; phylum Pseudomonadota; class Gammaproteobacteria; order Alteromonadales; family Pseudoalteromonadaceae; genus Pseudoalteromonas; species Pseudoalteromonas sp. OF7H-1. Next base: position 226,605 of record NZ_JAKRFX010000007.1, read on the forward strand.
ATTTTCGTTTTCAATATGCTTATAAAATTCAATATCTTTTAGCTTAGATGCCGCAGCTTCATCGATGACGATTACAGCATCACGATGCATTTGTAGTGCCGAAGCAGGACACGCCGCAGTTAACGGGCCTTCCACCATAGCAACAACAGCATCGGCTTTATTTTCACCCGTCGCTAATAACACGACTTTTTTAGCGTCTAAAATCGTGCCAATACCCATTGTGATTGACAAGTGAGGTTGGTACTCATCAGCCTTAAAAAAACGAGCATTATCATCAATCGTCGCTTTCGTTAGGGTTTTAACCCGAGTGCGTGACGTTAAGCCAGAAGACGGCTCGTTAAAGCCAATATGGCCATTTCTGCCAATACCTAACAGCTGTACATCAATACCACCAGCCGATTTAATACGCGCTTCATACTCGCCGCACGCCGTAATTGGATTTTTTGCATCACCCGGCGGTACGTGCGTGTTACTTTTATCAATGTTGATATGGTCAAACAGCTGCTGCTGCATAAAGTAACGATAACTTTGTGGGTGCGAGCCATCTAGGCCTAAATATTCATCTAGGTTAAAGCTGGTAACTTCAGCAAAACTGATTTCGTTCGCTTGGTTACGCTTAATTAATTCTTGATACAAAGCGACCGGTGTTGAACCCGTCGCTAATCCCAACACAGAGTTAGCTTTACGCTTTAATTGCGTTGTAAAAATGTCTGCACCATATGCTGCCACTTCGGCAGCGTCTTTTAAAATGACTACTTGCATACGATTAACCAAATGTTGAGATGATTAGAATAAAATGGGATCTGAGCCTTGCCTCGCGTGCAATCAAAGCAAGGTCAGATCGAACCTAATTGGGATACACAACATTAGGTTATTACCATTATGACAACGCTGTCATTATTATCAGAAATAATTCGCTTGTAAAGCAAAAGTGAAAAAAAATATGGATATTTTTTACTCTATGCAATCGAAAGGTGTTAAAAAGCCCACAACGGTGGGCTTTTTGAAAGGAGGCTGGTGAATATTATACACTTACAAAAATACGGCGTTTATACATCCAATGCAGCACTAAAAGCTGTACCGCCAGTAGCGCAAAAACAGCAATTAATGGTTGCCACGCAGTTGGCACAGCGGCCATCACGCCACCGAATACGCTTTTACTAATAAAGGTCCAATTCACTAAGCTCGACGCTAAATAAATAATAATGGAATTAGCCCCAATAATAACAAAAGGATACGCCCAACGCTGAAAACTCAGTACATCTACTATCGCGTAAAATACTGCAAGTAGAATTGCACTCCAGCCGACGGTTACTAGCACAAATGAGCTTGTCCACAATTCTTTATTAACTGGAAATTGCATGTCCCAAAGCCAACCTAGTGCTAAGACGAGTACACCTGAGCCTGCCAAAATACCAACGGTTTTCCACTCTCCCTGCGTTTGTGCATTAGCAATAGCACGACCAGCAAATACACCTGCGATAGCGTTTACAATGGCAGGTAAGCTTGACAGCACACCTTCTGGGTCAACAGGACGATTTTGATAACTGATCCCTGGCAGTAAATATGTGTCAATGAACGCATTCCAACTACCAACACCATTTGCACTCAAGTCCCCCGCTTGCCCACCAGGAACCGGGATAAAGCAAAGCAGTAACCAATAAAATATCAATATGCCTACACCCACATAAGCCAAGGTTCGCAAGCTCGTATGCCAAACCAGTAAAGCACAAAAGAACCAAGCAAACGCAATGCGACCTAATACACTGGCGTAGCGAATACCGTCAGGATCCATTGGGATCCCAGTTCCCCAACCATGGTTGTATAACACGCCAAAAGCACACAGTAACAAAAGCCGCTTCAGTGCTTTGAGATAAAACGGTTTACGTTCATTAAAGGGCAGATGGTCGATACGTTTAGGTGACAAGCCCATCGCCACACCCGATAAAAAGATAAACAGTGGAAAGATAAGATCATAAAAAGTGAAGCCATGCCAAGGGCTGTGCAGCGTGTGCGCTTCAAACGCCTTCCAGCCTTGCCATCCGGTCAATACAAACAGTGCCGCAAAAATAGACTGGCCACCTAAGATCCAGAACATATCCATGCCGCGTAAGGCATCTAAAGACGCAAGTCGCTTTGGCTTATTATTCGTTGTCATTGTTATTTATCCGCGTGAAAACATTAACTATGGATCGCTCAACCAAGCAAATCCATTTGACTCAAGGTTAGTTTTGATGCGCGTTGCAATCATGACTCTATCATTACGCACACGACATTAACTTCCTGAGTTGTCGATCCACCCATGCTTAACCAAATACCGGCTAAGCTTAAAAAACAAAGCCCCGCGGTACTGCTGCGGGGTTTTATCAGGGAAACTTAAGCGGCCGTTTCCGTCCACTATTCAATTGCAAATCAATTACAGCAACTGACCACCAATATAGGTTTGCTTCACAATCAAATCGCTGTTGAGCACCACGAAATCAGCATCAGCACCCGATCTTAGATGCCCCTTTTGAGACAGGCCAAGATATTGCGCAGGGTAAAGAGAGGCCATGCGCAAACTCTCCGCTAGACTCACGTTAAGCGTATTGACGGTATTTCGCACCGCACTTGCCATATCCAATACACTACCTGCAAGCTCACCGGTTGTTGAATTTAACCGATCACCGGTACGAATAACTTTTCTGCCATCAAAAAAGTCAAACTCCGTATCATCTGTCCCAACCGGAGGCATGGCATCCGTCACTAGCATCATTTTGCCACGCTGCTTAGTACGAATCGCAAGTTGCGCCGACAATGGATGAACGTGGTGGCCATCAACAATCAAACCACACCAGCTATTGTCATTCCAAAGCGCGGCACCGACAACGCCCGGCTCACGGGAAGTAAACGCAGACATTGCATTAAATAGGTGCGTAAAGCCATCCACGCCAACATTGAGTGCAGCGTTAGCGGTGTCATAGTCCGCGTTTGAATGGCCAATACACACTTTCACACCCAGTGAAATCAAGCGTTCTATATCGCTAAGTGGCACGGTTTCAGGTGCTAAAGTCACCATTTTGATACCTAAATCTTGACGCGCGTATACCGCAAACTCTTGCTCTGAGATTGGTCTGATGAACTTTTCGCTATGCGTACCCTTTTTAGGGTGAGATAAGTGTGGGCCCTCAAAGTGGATCCCAAGCACCCCTGACTGATTAGCTGCTATAGCTGCTGCTGTTGCGGCTGCCGCTTGTTGCATTACTTCAATTTTGTCAGTGATAAGGGTTGGCATTAGTCCCGTGGAACCAAATTGGCCATGTGCTTTAACCATAATCGCCAAGCATTCAGTGGATTGCTCGGCGTTAAAAAATGCACCGCCACCACCATTAACTTGTACGTCAATAAAACCTGGTGCAACTAGTCCCGATAACTTGGATACATTGGTCGCTTGCGACTCATTAATATAACCAATTTGGCCGTTGTTTACTTCGAAATAAACGTCTTTTCTAAAATTTTCACCATCAAAAAATTCTGGAGCAAAATAACATTGAGTCGTCATTAGTTCGCCTTTTTTAATTCTTGACCTGCACTTTGAATTGCAAAGTAAATTGCCCCCATTTCAGGAGGTTGTTTCGGTAATTGGACTTGCTTTGCAACTTCTGGGTCGAGCCAAGGTTGTAGCGGCTCTGATAATCCGCCGATCATAGAGAGTCTAGGTGGGTTTAGTTCAAGTAAACGCTTAGCTAAACGACTAATATATTCCGCACCAGACTTTACGATAGAAAGAGCAATTTCATCATTTAGCTTGGCTTGCTCTAATACATAACGAGCCAGCTTTGCATAACCACTAGACGGTTGTCCCGCCATTTGCTCTGCAATACCCATTGCCCCTTTCGCACTGAAGTGCTCAAGTAACACTTGGCTCAATGTCGTTTTTTCGCCAAGGCCATCGAGATCGAGCAATGCAGCTTTTACCGCCTCTAATCCCATCCATGCGCCACTGCCCATATCGCCTTGAGCAAAGCCATGACCACCATAGTTCACTGTTTTACCATCAACTAACGCAAAACCACAGGAGCCGGTGCCCGTAATAATCACGGCACCATCGCTACCTTCATGAGCACCAATACACGCGGTGTGTAAGTCTGTGGTAAGGAACATTTGTTTAAAGGGATGCTCCCATTGCATGATTTTGTCATAGAGCGCGGGTAAGTTAACACCTGCAAGGCCAAGACCTGCATTTAGCTCATGTACTTGTTCAACACGAAGACCCGCGTCTTGTAACGCCATTTGTGTCGACACCATGATGGATTCAAGCGTACGCTCTAAACCATGTAAGGGATTCGCAGGACCGCCTAGACCCGTACCCAAAACGCCATGTTGAAGAGAATAAATTGTAGCGCGGCATTTTGTTCCACCACCATCGACGCCGATGTATAGTTGGTCTTGGTTAACCTGTTTAGCCATCATGTAAAGACCCCTACCTTGTTCTGGATTAGACCGCGTTATTATTTTCGTTAGACACGGTTTTTCATTCATGTTGAATTGATGTTACACAACAAATGACAGCGTTGTCATTAAATTTTTCAAGAAATTTCTTCATTTTGAAAAAAACTAATATTGCACAGATTGTGAGGATTGTCAGTGAAAAATTGCAATAATCGTCAAATTACAAGGACTAACAGAGATTAGGGATTGTTAGACACATAATAAAAAAGCGACTCAATATTACATCAAGTCGCTTTATCGATTTAACCTTATCGTTCAGGTTATTCGCAGATTACTTAACCCCAAGTTCTCTTAAACGCTCTTGCAAATAGCTATCTGCAGTGTAACGCTCCGACAATACAACATCCGGTCTTGGATGTAAGAATAGCGGCAATGAAATACGAGATTTCGTCGACGCTTTGCCTGTTGGGTTAATCACACGGTGAATTGTCGATGGGAAGTAATCACCCGACGCCTCTTGCAGCATGTCACCAATGTTAATAATTAGCGAACCAAAGTCGCATGGTACGTCTAACCAGCTGCCATCTTGTCTTTGCACTTGTAGGCCAGGCTCATTTGCCGCAGGCAATACAGTAAGTAGATTGATATCACCATGAGCTGCGGCGCGAATTGCACCTGGCTCTTCATCGCCTGTCATTGGTGGGTAATGAAGAATACGCAGTAATGTCTGCTCTGATTCTTTGATCATATCTTTGAGATCAATAGAGAATCTCGCTCTCACATCTGCAGGCGCTTCCGCCTGTACCCAGCTTAGCAACTCTTGAGCAAACTCGCTCGCTAAACGGTAATATTCACGAATCTCTGCTTCTAATTGAGCCGGTACGCGACCTTTTGGATAAACGTGAAAGTACTCTTTAATGTCTTTTACTGTAAAACCTTTCGCAACTTCAGAGACTTCTGGTGGGAAGTAACCATCTTGGGTTTCTTTATTGAAAAGGAATTCGTGTTTTTCTTCTGAATTAAAAAATTCTTGCCAATGTTTGTAGATTGATTCAACCAACTCTTGTGGGATTGGGTGATTTTTTAGTACACCGAAACCCGTGTTTCTTAAAGATTCTACAAATTCTTTCGCAGCATTTGGCGATTGATAGTCTACGGTAGGTAACTGTTGCATAATGGTTCCACCAAAATTATTAGTAATTCATGGTTATTTACTCAATTGCACATTGGAGTAAATAACGCACTTCCCGTGTCATCTCAACACTGCGTACCTAGTAGAAGGTAAGGCGTATGTTATCGGGTCTGTTAACCTAGGGGGTTGTTTTTAAGCAGTAAACTTGTATTTAACAAGCCTCACTCAAAACAGCAACAGCAAAGGCTAAAAAGCCCTTATACGATCGTGTTGTCGATAATTCTTCAAAAAGTGTAGCTAATTACATGGTTAGCAGAGTACTTTTTAAAGATTACGTTTTAACAGCGAGCGAGCTTATTGAATTAGGACAAATGATATAAGGACTTATGTCCGCTTTTATGTATAGGACCTGAGACTTTTGATGCAGATCAAGCATTATCGGGGGCATCTATCGGTATTTGGATATCCCACTCCAATCCTTGCGGTGTATTTTTCACGCTAAACTCTCCATTGAGTGCCCCTGAAACCAAGTTGGCAGTTAAATTTGCGCTTAACCCAACATGGCCTGCATTACCTCTTTTTGTTGTAACAAATGGTTTTAATAACTCTTGTGTACTAATTCCTCTAAGCCCTATTCCATTGTCAGTATAATTCACATGTAAATTGTTACCCGAGTGCGTGAAGGTGATAGTCGCAAGGTGATCATGGTCAATCCAGGCATGCGCAATAGAGTTTTCAACTAAGTTGCTCAACACCTCAACCAGAGCTTGTCCATCCACGTAAACCTCAGTTGTTGTGTTACCAACAAACTGGATTTGTACGTCTTGCTTGGAAAAATCTTTTTTCAGTCTTGTTTCTATTTCTTGTAATTTAACGTCAGCACAGCTGCTATCTCGCTCAGACTGAGAGACCGATTTTAATAAGCTGACAAACTTAGCCACTTTTTCTAGATTACGGCTGCACAGCGCACTACTGTCTTTGATCTGTTCAAACCCCGTAACCAACCCATCCTGCGTAAGCGTACCTGCGGTAAGTGCACTTTGTAGCTCTTGCATGACGCCTTCTAAAAAGGTGTTGGACGTAATACTGGTACCAAGCGGGGTATTGATTTCGTGTGCAATCCCCATCACCATTTGGTTTATTGCCTTAGATAGCTGCTGTTTTACCGCTAACTTTTGCGCTTCAATTAACTTAAATTGGGTGTTTACTCTAGCAATAATTTCAGCGGGTTTATAGGGCTTGGTGATATAATCAACACCACCGACCTCGAATGCCTGTACCAGGCTCTCGCTGTCTTCATAGGCACTCACAAAAATAACGGGAATGGCCGCCGTTGAATTGTCGGACTTAAGCACTTTACACAGCTCAATCCCCGACATATTTGGCATTTTTATATCAGTAATAATTAGTTCAGGCTGATGCTTTTTAACGATACCTAAGGCAATGTCCCCCCCTCGTGCTGCCAATACTTTATATCCTTCCTTTCTTAGTATGAGCTGCAATACTTGGAGGTTTTCCGGCATATCGTCAACAATTAAAATGTCTGACATGTAATGTTACTCAAGTCCTTAAGATAGACACTTTTTACAGCATAGCTTGAGAAATTGTATATCGCGACTATGTTTATATATAAATTTTCACGCGTAAATAATAACTTATGTCCTCAAAAGCATTACTAAGTTGGATCGCACTTTTCGCCTTGATGGCAGCCCTAGGAAGCGCAACGCTTATCTACTACTCAACAACCACTCATAGCACACTCGCGACCGACGTTAATACCGCTTATCACAACCACCTCTCACTTGAGATGTATAGCAAAGATAAAAACGCCCAATGGCTCGATGACATCAAATCTGCACCAAGTCACTCATTGCCACTACCGCTACAACAAATTTATGAAACCCAAACAAGATTAAAATCTCGATTTTTAGCAAACATGGTTGAACAGGTCGATTTACCTCAAAGTTATCAAAATGCCATCTCGCAACTGCCTCTCATTGCAAACGCTGAACTCGAAACACGCACCAATCAACAACTTAAAATACTGTTAATTACTGGCCTTGCTTTCGCGGTGTTAACACTATTTTTAGGCTTTTATGTTTGGTTTATGCGCACTAAACATTTCTCCCCGCTCTATCGCATCGTCAATACGCTACGTGCACAAGCGTTAAATGGCGCCCCTCTTTCAGTAGCACCCACAAACAGTGACGCTGATGTAAAACGGCTCACGCAAGCGATCCATGCTGCCACCACCTCTCAAAGCCAAAAGTTGGCGTCAGCCGCAATTATCGAAAACTATAATCGCGAACTAAAATCCATTACCGGCTCCGAACCTATCGTGCGCCACGCACTAGAGTTTATTGCCAATGAGTTCAATGCACCGAGTGTTTGTCTCTATGCCAATTTAGAAGACGACACCTTGTCATTAGTGAAAAGCCATGGAGTGACACCAAGCCACTCAATTATTGCATCCACGATAGCGCTTTGTGCAACAAATAATGAACCACAAGTACAACAAGAACCGTTGTGGCTCAAAGAAGAAGAGGTTGAAGTGAAGTTACAAAGCCGTTATTGCTTTCCACTAGCCATCGGTAATCATGTAGTTTATGTGCTGTTAGTCGGTAGTGCACAGGCATTGATAGACAGCCAATTTGAAGCGCTTGAGTACTTGTGTAAGGACTTAAGCCTCGCGCTTGCTATTAATGAAAATATCGAAAAACAACAAAAGACAGAATCGGCCTTAAGCGAACAACTTGAGCTTACCCACCACATTATCAATGCTATCCCAAACCCTACATACTACCGTTCTACTGACGGTGTATTTATGGGGGTAAACAAGTCCTTTTTGGCACTGTTAGATCAATTTGAAGTAGATGTGATTGGCGCCAAACTAGACGAAATTTTTGATTTAGGAATAGCCAGCCTATTTGAGTCCAAAGCCCACGAAATTATCACCACAACCCAAGAGCAAACCTACGAAGTACTATTGCTTGATGGCCAAGAGCAGGCGCGGGAACTGATTGTATACGAAGCGCCATTTTTTAATGAAAATGGTGCTGTAGCTGGGATTGTTGGCATGTACCTAGATGTTTCGGAGAGGAACCAACTGCAACGTGAGCTAATAGAGGCAAAAGACTTGGCTCAAAACTCGGCAAAAGCGAAAAGCGAATTCCTCGCCAACATGAGCCATGAAATTAGAACCCCAATGAACGCGATTATTGGTATGTCTCATCTCGCACTTGCGACCGAATTAAATGCTAAACAGCACGACTACGTATCAAAAATAGATACTGCGGCAAAGCAATTACTGAGACTGATCAACGATATACTCGATTTTTCAAAAATCGAAGCTGGCAAAATCGAATTAGAATATCAGGCTTTTTCAACAGAAAAGCTACTCGACAGTGTTGCCACCATCGTCAGTGTAAAAGCCCAAGAAAAACAACTAGAGTTAGTCTTTGATTTAGACTCACAAGTGCCCTACTGCGTGATTGGCGATCAATTTAGAATAAGCCAAGTACTCATCAATTTAGCGGGTAACGCGGTTAAATTCACAGAAACTGGCGAGGTTGTTATTCGTGTTGCCCTCGTCAATGTCGAAAAAGGGTTAGCGAAAATTAAGTTTAGCGTCAAAGACTCCGGTATTGGCATGAATAAACGTCAGCAAAAAAACCTATTTCAATCTTTCTCGCAAGCAGACAATTCAATCACCCGAAAATATGGCGGTACTGGGCTTGGCCTCACGATTTCGCAGCAACTGGTCAAGCTTATGGGGGGAGAAATATATGTTGAGAGTGAGGAGAACGTCGGTTCGGAGTTTTATTTCACATTAGAAATGGAAGTCAGTGACGAGCTGAGTCAGGCGAAAATGGCCTCTACCCACTTATCAGAGTTATCAGCAACAATTATTGACGATAACCAACACGCATTGGACGTGTTAAGCGGTATGCTAACAAACTTTGGTATGCAGGTTTGCTCTTATTTAGACCCTCATAAGGCGTTAAATCAATTCGTCCTGACTCAAGATTTACCCGATCTTATTTTCGTCGATTGGCATATGCCGAAATTAGATGGTATCGAGCTGATCACCAAGCTGCAATCGCAAATCGATGTGTCGCAAAGTAAGTTCATTTTAGTCACAGCTTATGGTCGAGAATTAAACCTCAACGATAGCCAAGCCAGTTTAGTCGATGGTGTACTTTTAAAGCCGATTAATCCGTCAAATCTTGTGGACGTTATTCAAAATGCCGTGTTTGACTCACCAGAAATAAGAACCACTATCACCAAAAAAGAACAAACGATTAGTAAACAAGCACTCAATGGCATATCGATTTTGGTTGCGGAGGATCAACCTGTCAACCAGGAAATCGCAGTGGAGATCTTATCTAGCTTCGGAGCTCAAGTGGCGGTCGCTGATAATGGGCAAGAAGCCATTGAGCAAGTTCATAGCAAACATATAGATATTGTTTTAATGGATATGCAAATGCCAGTGATGGATGGTATTACCGCGACGCAAAACCTTCGTATAGAGTTCGATAAAAATACACTTCCTATTCTCGCGATGACCGCCAATGCCATGGAAGAAGACATCCAGACTTGCATCGATGCTGGTATGAATGACCACGTCACCAAACCCATCGACGTAGAGCAACTCGTTAAAAGTATTTTGAAATATGCAAGCGCTGAGACCAGTAACCTTTCAGCAACGCCTGTAGCAAACCAACCAGAAGTCACTACAGAAGGAGAGGAAGTTGATGAGGTCATTGAGTTTGAAGGCATTGATATTGCCGAAGGTATTGCTCGAGCAGCTGGCAACCAAAAGGTTTACTTCGATATCTTAGAAAAGTTCCTATCCCAGCAGATTGAAGAGCTGATCAATTTAAAACAGGCTTTAGCCATTGAGAATTTTGAACTGGCACATAGCATGTTACATGCATTAAAAGGTGCTAGTGCTAATCTTTCGATTGTTAGGCTGACTGAAGAGTTTAAGCACATTGAAGCTTCTCTTAATGTCCGCCCACCTAATGCGAGCGAAATTGACGAGCTGATTAAATACGTCAAATATGCACTGGAACAATGCCAAAAACGTCGTAAAAAAGAAGCGTCTCATCAGGTAAAAAATGTAACGAAAAACAACGAAGAAAAAGGTGGCAATAGTCAATTAGAGGAACTTATCCAGCTTGCGTGTGCGTTAAGAGATTATGATACTCAAGCCACAGAGCTAGTAGACTCAATTTCAGTAAGTAGCTATTTGACTGAACCAGAACTACAGAAATTAAAAACCGCCATCGCCCGCTTTGAGTTCAATGAAGCCTTTATGATGCTAACATCCATAAAGCATGTAGAAGAAGCACCTGAGCTTAATGCAGGAAAAGGCGCTCTGCATTAGTGCCATTGCTATTTTTATCCTAGGGCGAAGTGAAGATTTTAACGTAATAGAAAGGCCACTGAGGTGGCCTTTCTAATTACGTGCTCCAAGAAAACGGTTTTACAGTCCTAACTGATCCATAAAGTCGTCATCTACAACATCTTCTTCCTGCGGCTTCGCTGGCTTTTTCTTCTCAGCCTGACTTGCAATAATGTCATCTGGGTCTACCGACTCCGCAATATCAAAGTCATGTAGCTTAATGAATTCAGTTTTATCCATTGCCAATTCAAGATAGAAAATATTCTGACCTTGCGTGGTAAAGGTAACGCGTCTCGCCTGCGGGCGATCCATCGTTGTGTCTACCGAGATCTGCACCTGTTTGTTGATAGCCATCATCTTAGGTTGGTTTTGCGTGATAGAGGTATGTAGCTGCTCACGTACTTTGTTGGTGAAATCACCAACAATCTGGTTCATCAACTCACCCAAAACGTTGGCAACGTCATCGGACAAATGACTATGCGCAATTTCTTCTTCAGGCATGCCCATGTTGCGCATGTAATCGGTATACACCTCCATTGCTGCTTGCGCGGTAAAATTAGTTACGACTAAACCGGTAAAGCCGCCATCAAACAATACGAAACAGCCGATGTCAGGCCTCATACAGGTACGAGTGATCTTTTGTACCATCGCGGAATAGTTAATTTGGTTGCCGCTTGCCGAAGACAGAACTTCTGTTACTGAGTGGCATAGCGTTGAGAGGATATCTTCTGTGCTAATCACTTTGCTTTTCGCCATTTTTGGTCTCATATTTACTTCTTATTATTAATAGTAGCCAAGCTACTGAATTTATCACTGACTATCCAGCATAAAATGCTAAAATAGCGAGATTATTTTCAAAGAGAGATTTAATGTGACGGGCAAAGACAGTATTTATGCCACTGAGCAAGCAGTAAAAGATTTCACTTTCGACGCCAATGTCGTCGAAGTGTTTCCAGATATGATCCAACGCTCAGTGCCGGGCTACGCGACAATAGTAAGCACAATGGGCAAACTTGCGGGTACTTACGCGCAAAGTAACTCAAACTTATATGACTTAGGCTGCTCTTTAGGCGCGGTCACGCTAAGCATGCGTAGAAATATAGATAAAGAAAACTGTCATATCATTGCCGTGGATAATTCACAGCCTATGGTAGAGCGTTGCCAACTGCATTTAAAAGGCTTTAAATCTGACGTCCCAGTCTCGGTCACTTTAGGTGATATCAATGAAATAGAGATTAGCAATGCATCTGTCGTTGCGATGAACTTCACCCTACAGTTTATCCCACCAGAAAACCGCAAAGCAGTCCTCGAAAAAATATATCAGGGTTTAAAACCTGGTGGCGTACTGCTATTAAGTGAAAAAATCCGCGGTGAAAACGGTACTAAAGACAACTTACTTATCGACCTTCACCACGACTTTAAACGCCACAATGGCTACTCAGAATTAGAGATCAGCCAAAAACGCACCGCGATTGAAAACGTGATGCGCACGGACTCATTAAGTACCCATATGACAAGATTAGAGGATATTGGCTTTAATCAAACTCAAGTGTGGTATCAGTGCTTTAACTTCTGCTCAATGGTAGCAATAAAATAGAGGCAATTATGAATCATTGGTTTACCGACTTTTATGCAACCATTGCGAAAACCCCTTTGAGCCATTGGCTAGAAACATTGCCTGCGCAGCTTAGCCATTGGCAAAAAGAAGCCCAACATGGCGACTGGCCGAAATGGGAAAAAGTCATTAAAAATCTACCAGAGATCTCAACCACGCATGTTGATATAAAAACCAAGGTTGAGATAGGTACTGGCGAAGACGTCAATGAAGGTCATCAAAAGCAGTTAACGCATTTACTAAAACGCATGATGCCATGGCGTAAGGGACCATTTCATTTACATGGCATCCATATTGATACAGAGTGGCGCAGCGACTGGAAATGGGATCGACTGCTCCCGCATATCAGCGACCTTCACGGCCGTAATGTCTTGGATATCGGCTGTGGCTCTGGTTATCACTTGTGGCGTATGCGCGGTGAAGGCGCAGAGCTTGTTGTTGGCATTGATCCTTCCGATCTATTTTTATGCCAATTCCAAACGATTAAACACTTTAACCCCGATCCAAACGTGCATTTACTACCACTAGGTGTAGAGCAACTGCCGGAGTTAAAAGCATTTGATACTGTGTTTTCAATGGGCGTGCTATATCACCGTCGTTCACCAATCGACTTTTTAGCGCAGCTAAAGTCTCAGCTAAGAAAAGGTGGCGAATTAGTGCTAGAAACACTCGTCATTGAGGGCGATGTAAATACAGTATTAGTGCCGACCGACCGCTACGCCAAGATGCGCAATGTATGGTTTATTCCAAGCTGCGACGCATTAACATTATGGCTTGAGCGTGTGGGCTTTAAAGATATCAAAGTGGTAAACAAAGACGTTACATCGTTAGACGAGCAGCGCCAAACCCCTTGGATGGAAACAGAGTCGCTTGCTGATTTCTTAGATCCAAATGACACTAGCAAAACCATTGAAGGCTACCCCGCTCCGCTCCGTGCTATATTTATCGCGAAGGCTTGAGTAATATATTTTCAAACAATAATCGGCTCTAAGTCATTTCAGCTTGATGTTGGCCTACTCTAAAGAATGAGGCCAACATCTAAACTCGCGTTTCGTATTAATAAACGGCAACCGAATTTGAGTATGTCCAAAGAGAGCACCCTACAGAGTTACACGCCCTAACTCTGTATTGATATCTGTTTGCAGACACACTTTTGAAACTAGCTGATGTATCTACATATGCTTTGGGATTAATCCAATCACCACTGTTGACTTTCGCCTCACGGATATAACTACTCGCACCAGAAACAGCCGACCAAGAAATGTTGATGTCATTACCATTTTGCACTGTAGCCGTCACGCTTTTTGGAGCCTGTGGAGCACCATTAATTATTATCTTGTTAGAATAAGTATAATTTGAACACCCATCATTGTTGCACGCTTTTACTCTATATTGGTAACCATCTGCTCTGATATTGTAATAATTAGCAGAAGTTGTTTCATATAATTTTCCATTTTTCCAAGCTAGCTCTGGATTACTCCAATGTTCTGAATCAATTCTAACTTGCCTAATATATCTAAGCGCACCAGGCACACTTGACCACTGAAGATGAACATCATTGCCGTTATTGACAGTAGCAAAGACGCTACTAGGCATAGCGGGTGCGGCAGCATATACTGAAGTGGAAATTGCAGAAACGCAAAATAGAGCTGAACTCAAATATTTTTTATACATGATTAAATCCTTTAAATTTATAATAGTTCAGTGAAAAGCTAAACTTCCGACTGAGAAAGAAATTATATATAACAGGGACAAAAAAACAGCCCTAGGGTTGTTTAGATTAAAAATGTGTAACTTACCCATTACACCCAATGTTCATGACTTTTGTCCGTTACCGTAATTCCACCACACAAAAATGTGCGGCGAATACACCGTGATCAGAGGTACTATTTGCTATCAATAAAGCTAACTTGGATGTTGTTTCCCACTTATTGAACTTACAATCTTTTCCCTAAAGCACTCGTGTATTTAGTTAAATTCCTTATCCAACAGTGTTGGATAAGGAATTTTGTTCTAATATTCATTAAGCACTGATTCGGCAACCGGACTGCCCAATAAGTCTGTATGAATAAAGATTATGCGTTTCTTTGGACTAGACTTCACAATGTATATCCATTGACTGCATGTGCTGTTACCCAAACACGCTTTAATTCTATAGATCTTGTTTTCTACCGGTTTAATGGCATAACTTCTACTACTGCCAGGTAAGGTAACTACCGGCTGCCAGTTTAAAGTAGGCAGCTCTTCACAATTCTCTGCACACAAAACACTTTCTATCACAAAGCTGGTTGCACCAGAAACTTGCTCCCATATTAGTTCATCACCTTTGTTTTCTGGTGCGAACACTACAACAACATCACTGGCAGCAGAGTATTCAGACTCACCTAAGTCGTTAATACCTCGCACTCTGAATTGTCGGCTACCATTAGACAGGTTATAAAATGTTACCGATGCTAATGCTTCTCTAAATGGCTGCACGACCCCTGTACCTGCTGATACAAGTGTCCAGTTTCCTGAGCCATATTTCACCTGAACATTATAAGAAGTTGCATATGGTGCTTTTGCCCATGTCACTTCTATATCATTTCCTTTGACCAATATAGTTGGCTTCTCTGGTACTTCTGGCACGCTAGCTTGAACAACAGATTGATTGCTTGGCGCAGAAAAAGACGAACATTGATCGTACAAGTTACACGCTTGCACCGTAAAAACACGCGTACCAGCATTAAGGCCTACTAGCTGTAATGAAACCGTTGACTTATCTTGGCTGACTTGAGACACGGTATTACCAGCAAAATATTTCGCTGGGAAGGCGTTGAATTGTACTTGTGCCTTGTAATAGCTAGCCCATGCTACACGCGGCCAAGTCAGTGTGACTGTATCGGCGACCGTCGTCGCGGCAGGCTTTGATGGCATACCTGGTGTCGGGGTATTAATCACCACACTATTACTGGCGGCCGTGTAGGTACTCATACAACGCAGTGCTGAACATGAAGTAACTCTAAACACTCTCGCACCGTCCAATAAGCCAGTAAATTGGTACTTAACGACATCCCCCTCAGATGGCTGCGGGACTTTGATGACTTCTTGCCAGTCGCGGTTATTAAATTTAACTTGCAGTGTGTATGAGCTCGCCGAGGAGACTTTCTGCCACGACACTTCAATGTTGTTTTCTTGTTGCTGTGCCTGAATATAGTTTGGTAATGCCAAGGGCAATCTAACATTAATACTAGCAACTGAACTCTCAGCACAACCGACCGAGTTACATGCTTTCACGCGATAGTAGTAGTCATCCTCTGGTAAGTTTTGACGTACCAGCGAGGTTCCTTCTCCTACATATAAATAATCTTCTTGCTGCTCACCAATCAGTTGATATGTAATTGGTTTTGTGCCAGAACGACTCAACCAGTTCACTATATAGTTACCTGTTGTGCTTGATGATGGTACAGTTAAAGTAGGTATTGCAGGTGGTGCAATAACCACGATATTGCTGGCTGGCGTAAATTGTTCTGAGCAGTGGAATGCAGTACACACTGACACCCTAAAAGCTCTAACACCGTCATTTAAATTGTTCAACTGATAGCTAGCTGTCGACCCGCTAGGCTGTGCAACCTCTTTATAATTTTGCCACTCAGTGCTGTTAAACTTAACCTGCAGCATGTAAGACACCGCTGAATCAACTTTTTGCCAAGACACTAGCACGCCTCTACCTTCTTGCTCAGCCTTGATAAAGCTAGGTAAGGTGATAGGTAATCTCACTTTGATACCTTTTATATCTGAGTAATCGCCACATCCAGAGATATTGCACCCTCGCACCTTGTAATAATGGTCCCCTTCACGAATACCCGAACGTGATAGTGTGGTTGCCGATCCTGTATACAAGTTGCCAGATTGACCTTCACCAACTACTTCGTAACGCTCTGGCACACCGCCTTGCGTATCAGCTTGCCACGAAATCTGATAGCTACCCGTCTCACTCAATGTCGGTACTGTGAGTTGTGGTTTTCCTGGTAGTGGAGGTAATTCTACCGTCGTTGAGGTTGTTGGTGAGTAAGCGCTACAACCATATGAGTTACAAGCTCTCACACGGTAGTAGTACGTTCCGTTAGTAAGCGGCCCTCGATTGGACGAAGTGCTCATATTATCTGAAATAGTGCCTGAAGCCCCTTCACCAATCACTTCATATCGTGTCGCTTGCGGGCCCGAGGCTGCAGACCAAGTGACTGTAAAATACCCCGTATCATTTGTATGCGGGCTACTAATACTTGGCGTATTTGGAATTTTTGGCTTAGAAACGGTGGTAGATGTAGTTGGTGAGTAACTACTACATCCTGCCGAATTACACGCACGTACACGATAGTAGTAGGTGCCATCTGCTAGCGGTCCGCGACTTGAAGATGTGCCACCACCTGAATAAACATACCCAGAAAGGTTTTCACCAATTACTTCATAATAATTAGGACTAGCTCCTGAGCCTGCCGACCAACTGACGGTAAAATACCCATTTGAGCTCGTTGATGGACTGCTAATGCTTGGTGTACCAGGTGGGTATTGTCTAGTTACACGTGTTGATACAACCGAAGAAAAACCACTACAGACTCCATTTTTACAAGCTTTAACACGGTAATAGTAAGTACCACTATCTAGTGGACCACGACTAGAAGAGGTTGCTGGGCCAGAGTAAACACCGCCCGATAAGCCTTCACCTATTACCACATAGCTGTCAGGTGTTTCACCGGAGCCGGCACTCCAGCTAATGCTGTAATAACCTGTCGTGTTGCTTGATGGTGCCCAAATGCTTGGCACACCTGGCGCACTGTATGCCTTCAAGCTAAGTCCAAAAGTGAGAAAAATGAAATAAAACACTTTTCTCAAATAAGTAATTCTGTCCATAAAATGTCAAGAGCCTTAATTGTTATTGATTTTTTGGGTGCATTAAAGGCTACGGATTGTACCTTTTCCAATAAAAACCGCAATGATGTATCCTTGCGAATAATGCAGTTGTTACGAGAAATTCTACTAATAAACTGCTTCTGCTTATGGGGGTTACAAAGTCGTATTTTCATCGATACCAAAGACTGAGGTCGACCAGCTAAACTGTTTACATTCACCTATGCTTATACTTAACAGCTACCAAGTAACAGCTCTTTGTTTTTAATATCCATGTTAATTTCTTCATAATCTTAAAAGCAGTGAATTATATAAAAAGGTAAAAATCAAAAAATTTTTGGGGACTAATGTAATGTTATTCAGTAAAAATAAGACCACACTTGTATTTGAAGTAAAAATTCGACGCTTTTGTTTTTTTGATAAAAAATAGAGTATCAATTCTTACATCCCACTCACTTTCTGCAATTCAAGAGCTACCTGCATCTTTTGTTAATTTTCAATTGATGTTACGTTAGTTCCTTATTATGATACACCGCCAAATTTACTAACATTATCAATTACAAATAAAAAATAGAAGGCTCATTATTCAAGTCTTTTAATCTGGAATCTTTGCCAACATGAAATCAATCTTTTTATTAAGCCTCTTTTTCATCAGCCTTAAAGCTTTTGCTTTAAACTCACCCCATTTAAGAATAAACCAATCCATAATCGAAAAAGGAGGTGGGGTCGATTTATCTTGGAATGCTCCAAGTGGAGCCACGCACTATAATCTCTGGGTTATCAAACCAGATGGAGTCAGCGCTAATTTCAGAAGCGGCTATACGAGCACTTCATTCCCTCGACGTAATATAAACTTTGTTGGCACACATACTTTCTATATCGAAGCATGTTCTGTATCTCAATGTTCTCGTTCAAACTCAGTTTCGCTTACTGTTGTCGAACCCCCACCTCCGGTGCCAAGTCCCGGTTTCCTTGCAGGGTTAAATGTAAGTAGAACAAATATAGGTTATGGTGATTCAGTAAGAATTAGCTGGTCTGCTCCATATAATATGAACGGATTCCCTGTATATTATGATGTGTATGTCACTAAACCAGGTGTAGCTGGTAGCCCCTCAGAGAACTTTTTATGGTTCGATAATACAACCGCGACCAGTGCTACTAGGACAAACATCTATCGTAGGGGAACAACCCAAATACAAGTGAGAGCATGTAATCAGTACAATCAATGTGGCCCAATGAGCACTACTTCATTTACTGTAAGCGGAGAATTACCACAACCAAATTTCAGCGTAAGTAATCAGCAAATAAATCAAGGCGAAAGTGTTTACTTATCTTGGTCAAATCACATCTACTACAATGAGCCCGTCACCTATAGCGTGTATGATGGCGATGTTCGAATAGCAAATGGCAGCGATATTCATTCGCTAAACTATACAATGAACAACCTAGGCTATCGCTACCTATCGATTGCTATGTGCAATAGTTATGGAGAATGTAGTGACCGAACAAAAACCAGAACTCAAATCAAGGTTTTGCCCACAATAGAAACATCTGTCGTAAAAGCCCTAAAACTTGATAAATATGAGATAGAATACGGTGACAGCATAACCGCTTCATGGCAACGCCCCGAAGGCTATACTTCTGACGACCAGCTGGTATACGACATCTATATAACGAAACCCAGCGCAATTGCGACAGAACCAGATGAACACTTTCTTTGGAAAGATAACCTAACTACAAATTATATTACTAGAGGCCCTATTTTTAGGCGAAGTAAAACAAAAATAGAAGTAGTCCCATGCCTTATCACTGGCGAGTGCGGTTTACCAATGTCTGTCACATATGATTTATCTGGAGATTCGCTACCACAGCCAATTCAATTTAAAACCATAGCTGACAAAGGTTATGTTGGATTTCCAGTCAGTTTTGATATTCAGATGCCGACTAACTTCAGTGAGGCTGTTACAAATCAAATTTGGGTCAAATACCCAAACACAAATCAATATAGTCGCTTTGACCCGAGCACAAAGCTTAGCACCAGAGGGCCGCATTTCTTCCAACTGGAAGTTTGTACAGTTAACACCCCCACGATATGTAATAAAAAGCAAGACACCGAGTTCAAATTGGATGTCACTCCATTAGTTGTTGAAAACCTGCGAGTCGATAAGCCTACGATTGAACTTAATCAATACGTTAATATTTCTTGGCAGAAGCCAGCAGGAATAAGTCACGAATTTGTTTATGATGTTTATATCACTAAGCCATCGGCAACAGGGAGTAGTGAAACCGAGACGGTCCTTTGGCACGACAATACGACAGATATATCACTCAATAGAGGACCCAATTATCGTTTAGGTAAAACTATCGTTGAGGTTGTTCCATGTACTGTTGATCAGAAGTGTGGTGAAAAAACACGAGTGGAATATACAGTGAGTGGTGGAAAACTACCGGATCCAGATACTTTTTCTACTGATAAAAATATCTACTATCAAGGACAGTGGCCTACATTCTCTTGGCAACTCCCCGAATTTTATAAAGAGACAATTAGACCCACTTTTTGGGTCAAAAAGCCATCCACATCAGCGCTCGTGAAATACGATGAGGGCACACCATTGAACGACGTTGGATCTTATACTTTTTATCTCGAACTCTGCGATACACTTCCGACACCCACATGTAGTAATAAGTCTAATTCTTGGGTTACCGTATCAGTTACAGATAGTTTGGCGGCAATAACAGTCGCAGACTTGCAAGTTGACAAATCAACGATCAAGTTTGGTGAATCAGTAAATATTTCTTGGCGAAAGCCTCAGAGTATTACTGCGCCGTTAACTTACAATGTTTATATCTCCAAGCCAAGCACTATAAGTGGAGAACCCGATGAAACATTCTTGTGGCAAAGCAACTTTACTGGTACTCAGTTACAGCGCGGACCCAACTACAGAGTTGGTGGAGCTATTATCATTGAAGTAGAACCTTGCTTGCAAAACGGCAGCTGTGGCTCAAAAGTATCAACAAGTTATAGAATACACGATTCACAATTGCCAAACGTATCATTTATAAACGTTCCTGAGCACTTTATACTAGAACAAAGCATTTTCCTAAACTGGCAGATCCACGAATTGTTCAAGGAACATGCTACATATTCATTATATATGCGTGAACCTGGCAGCAATAACTTAAACTTGCTAGGAGAATTTGATTCAAATGTTCAAGCTTTGAGTTACAAATACAATTTAACTAAAGCGGGAATATACAAATTTTATGTACAAGCCTGCCTTACAGGGGAGAATAAGAATATTTGCAGCAACTTAGCTGCTTCTGAGCTCGTATTAACTGTAAAAAATGAACGCTTTGCCATTACCTTAAAAGATAAAGTCGTCAGCTGGAAAGCTATTTCAGGCGCACAAAAAATTGAGTTACAGCGTGCTAAATGCAGTTCCAAAGCAAACTGCAACAGCTCTATTCAGCGAGAGTGGTTAGAAATCCACGGAATTATTGCGACAGCAACAAGTTATACAATTGATGATGCTCTTGATGGTAACTATATTTATCGTGGAAGAACGTGCTTTCTTGAAAACAGTTGTACACAGTGGAGCTACGCCACTGACATGAAAGAGAAAAAAATAATATACATTCATACGGACTTACTTGGTAGCCCTATCGCTGAAACCCAATAAGTTAGAAAAGCCCAGGCTTCCATATTAAAAGGCTTTACTCAAACGCTGGGGGTAACCGATTCGAAAAGAGCTGGCCCCCAATTTTTTGACATGACTTTACGTGATTGATCTGTTTTTATAGTAACCAAAAGTATGGAAACGAATTATGGCTAGAAAATGTAGAAACCACTCTCCTGAATTTAAAGCTAAAGGGACATTGGCTGCTAGCGGTGATAACACCGTCCCTGATTTAGCAGGAGGGTATAACATTCATGCAAATCAAATCTCCACATAGCAAAAGAACTGTTTGTAATTTGCAGCAATGACTTTTGCTTATGAGAGCCTGTTAGGTAAAGGCAATTCCGAATAAATAGATAAGCTTTAAGCCAAAATCAGTCAATTTGACTGAGCTAACTCAGATAAGAGTTGTTTACCAACAAACTTAAGTGAGCAATTGGCTGAGCAAGGTATCAATTTTAAATCAGATCAGCAAAGTAACAGTAGCATCACCCATTTCATCTTGGGACATAGCCGAGTATCAAAATAACTCGGCTTAAATTCCAATGCAGCTCTGCAGTAAGTACAAGTAAGTTAATTTTATTGCCTATGGCGCTATTTTTTAACTATTGGCTACTCTCAGCAACCGGATTACCCAATAGATCGGTATGAATAAAAACAACTCCCTTAGATTGAATAGGTTTTTCTTTTACGCTTACCTCATTTGAGTAGCTCCAACCAGAGCATCCGTCATTATTACAAGCCTTAGCTCGGTAACTATACAAGCCTGGTTCTAGGATATCGTTGGTTGCAATATTAATTGTATATACTTTGCGATTGCTCCATTTTCCATTGTCCACCCTAGCCTCAAGTACATAGCTTAATGCTCCTTGCACTATCGACCAAGTAACCTCAATATCATTTTCACCCTTGAGCACCGCCGTTACCTTCTCTGGATTCGGCGGCAAACTAATAATAGTGACAATCTCTGAGTAGCTCCAACTTGAACAACCGTGGGTATTACATGCTTTAAGTCTATATCGATACTTGTTTGGAGAAAGATCCTTGAATATATCCTGAGTGTCCAAATACTCTTTAGGTGTGGACCAAGAGCTGTCGTTAATCTTCACTTCTCGAATATAATATGCCGCTCTATCTACACTTGACCAAGATAGATAAATATCATTCTCATTCTTAATTACAGCGGTTACATGAGAAGGAGCATTGGCTGAAATTATCACACTAACAGTATTAGAGTAAGCCCAATTCGAGCAACCCCGATTATTGCATGCCCTTACACGGTATTGGTATTGATTCGGCACTGCATCTGTAAATGAAGCAAAAGTGCCTGAATATTTTCTTGGATTGATCCATGCCCCTGAATTAACACGGGCCTCTCGGATATAATAGTCCGCGCCAAAAGCAGTCGACCAGCTCACTTCCACAACATCCAAGTTTTTAATTGTTGCTGATACACTCGAAGGCACTAGTGGTATAGCTAACACAGTCACTGTATTTGAATACTTCCAATCAGAACAACCACTAGTATTACAAGACTTAACTCGATATCGATATTGATTCGGGAGGGCGTTGGAAAATGAAACCGAGGTCCCCGTATATTCATACGGATGTATCCAATTACCGTTACCAACTTGCGCTTCTCGAACATAGTAACTGGCACCACTAACTTTGGACCATGATATGTTGACATCATTTCCATTTTGAATTTCGGCTATTACTTGAGATGGAACTGAGGGAGGCCTAACCACATTAATAATATTAGAGTAGGTCCACTTCGAGCAACCTAGATAGTTACATGCTTTTACGCGGTATTGATATTTATTCAGCTCAGCATTATTAAAGGAAACAAAAGTGCCTGAATACTTTCTTGGGTTAATCCATGCCTCTGAATTAACACTAGCTTCCCGAATATAATAGTCCGCACCGAGAACTTTCGACCAGCGGATCTCCAGATCATCTAAATTTTTAATTATTGCTGATACACTTTCAGGTGCTGTTGGGGAATCAAAAACCGTTATTGTATTTGAATACTGCCAGCCAGAACAACTACTAGAATCACAAGCCTTAACTCGATATTGATATTGACCCGGGCGGGCGTTGGAAAATGAAACCGAGGTGCTTACATACTCGTTTGGGTTTATCCAAGAACCGGTTCCAACTTTAGCTTCGCGGATATATTTAGCTGCACCACTAACACTCCCCCACCGAATAGTAATATAATTGTTGTTACTTACACTCGCGACTACATTTTTAGGTGTTGATGGTGCTGCACTAGTATACACCGAAAACAGGGCTGCAAAAAGAAACACACCCCAAGCTAATACACCTTTTATCATGAAATATCCTTTGAATTACTTTCGACTGTCATTTCAAATCCATACAGAAAAAATGATATATAACACATCACTCAACCTTTATAGACTAGAAATTATATATCTCGTTATTATATATTTTTTTGTAAAACTCAGCCACCCTAATTTAATATAATAAGAGTGATACTCATCGAAAAATGGCTGAAGTAGTCAAACCTGAATATTGACTTTTTGATGCATAGGCTAGCCGAACCAAATCAGCATAAACTGAGAAGAAATAAAGTGAATGTCTTTTTATTGTTCTTCTGTTCCAGGTAGAGTGGATCTGGTGGTTCAATCAACCGGACTATGCAGTTGCATATTCCGGTCGACCGTAACCACTACGCATTTTTATTTGAACCACCAATAATTTTGTCTGAACCAAGCGGATGATGAGAATGGAACAGTCGTTAAAACTGAACAGCTCTAAAAATCAAAATGAGAGGTGTAACCAACTAACATTAAAGGGAAAGATTTTATAGTGGTTTATAATTTCGTTATAAAGACATGAAAATAAATCAGCACCTCCTTGAAAACACGTGTTTTTGCGCGTAAAAATAGCGAGCATTATCCGTAGTACCTAGTCATAAAAACGCTTTTTCATTATTATTAATAAATATCCTAAATTTTTATAGTTGAGCATTCAATTCTTATTGCGAGAAGAATATAAACATTGGGAGAAAGCGTCGCTTTTTCTATTTAAGCAGACTAACTTTCGACTTTCTTGATAATATTCACAAGAAAAAACGTTCATTCTAAGTCAGGCGCTCTAACAGTAAAAGTACCAACTCACGCTGGAAGTATTGAAATTCATCAGGGATATACAGTGGATATTAGCTGTGCAAAGAAAAAGAATGTTCACTGCTATTTCAAAATTAATGACTCTTAGCTCAAGTATAACAAAGCCTCATAATAGCGAGGCAATATAAATTACAAAAGGATTTACACAAAATCAAATTAAAGTAGGTGCCACTTATCTTTTACCTTGCTAATCTCATCGTTCACTCCTTGAACTTAGAATTTGAAATGATTTTGAAGAACTAAAAGCTTAGACAAGCCACCCCAACATGCAAATTGGAGTGGGTGTCCACGTTAAATTCCACGACAAGCTGATTTGCCGCTTCCTTGCTAATCCCATCGTTCACTCCTTGAACTCAGAATTTGAAATGATTTTAAAGAAACTAAAGCTTAGACAAAGCACTCAAGGTTTCAAGTTTGAGTGCCTGTCCATTTAGTTCTGTTCAGCGAAATTCAGCTAAATTTTTCCCATCTCTTTTTTGTATAAAAAATATAAAATTACACTCCCTATAACGTTCAGAAACAGCAAGGTTCCAATAGCAACAAAAAAGTTCTTTTTAAGCTTAATACAAACGAATAAAGGAACTACAAGCAGCACCACAAAAACAGCACTGATCAAAAAACCAACGATAGGATGTACAGTTGAACTTGCTGGCTCTAAAGATGAAACAACTAAAAAAGTTGCTAATAAAGTAAATTGCAACACAATTAAGAGAAGCCAAAATACTTTCATTTTTCTTAACTCCATATTTAAATCTCTCACTTCAACTTATCCAAATCCACTTCGACTGAAACTTTTACAAAAGCGGCTGTAACTTCTGCCTTAACTTTATTACCCTCAGCTGCCATTGAGCTATTACCATTGTTAACTTGTGCTGCTAATTTTGGCCCTTCAACAACTTGTGAAGTAACTCGAGAAACCCCTGAACTACTATCTGAAGTTTCTTCAACCTTAACAACTTGAGCTTTTGCTTCGAATGCTGCGGATTCAGCTTTGGCAGCAACCTCAATTGAAGTAACGTTTTCAGGCCCATTATCTCCATTTCTTACCTGCATCGACAACTCCCCACCAACACTAACTGTAGCATGAGGTGTTTTGACTCCAATACGCGCGCCTATCGCTGGCCCAGCACTTACAGTAGTTGCATTTCTCAGTGCCCTGTTTTGCTGAGGGGTAATCATTAGCCCTTGTGGATTATAAGAATTCATACCTGTCGGATCAGTATACTTATATGGGTTATTATTCGCATATGTGTAACGGTTGAATCCATGAATACCATTTGGAGTATTGAAGTGTCCAACCGTATCAACCGGATCATTCGAGTAAAACCGCCCGATAACTGGATCATAGTATCGTGCCTGCATATAACTTAGACCAAGCTCTTTATCAAACTTATGGCCGGTATAGCCTACATCATCTTTTGGCGTTTCCAACGTTTCACCAAACGGACGGTAGTGTTGACGACTATCAGCTTCCGACGTTGGTTTTACGTCGCCGTATTTGGCAATTAGCTTTTTGCCCAGGTAAATATAGTTAACGCCATCACCCGTTATGGTGTTGCCCTTTTCGCGATACAGCAAAGTGCCATCTTGCGAGTATAAGCTATAACTCGTTCCGCTTTGCTCTACTTGCTTAACGCGGCGATTATGTCCATCGTATAGATAGGTGTTATTTTTCGCTGATGTAAGCTGGTTTGCTAAGTTAAAGTTAAGCTGATACGCACCATTGTTGTCGATATTGCCCCGCGTATCATACGTTAAGTTTGCATACTTACCATTGGTGCCTGCTCCCGTCACGCTAGATAATCGGTTTGTCGTTCTGTTGTATGTGTAGGTCAGGTTTCTATCTTTACTTGTATATGATTCTATATTTCCTAGCGCATCATATTTAATACTGCTGTTACCAATGGCCGTACCGCCTGTGACCGAGGTTAATCTATGTAGATCATCGTAAACTAGGCTAGTCAAGCTATAAGTGGGTTGCACTTCGTCCAAAATAGCGGTGACATTCCCCACCTTATCAAAGCTATAGTCTAGCTTAACAATATTTTTAGTATCTCGGCTGTCTTGGAGCACATCTGGCAGTAGGTTATCGTCAAGTATTAAACTATGCGTAACTCCATTGCCGTAAGTAAAGCCCTTCAACATCCCATTCGCGTAGTAACTGGCATCTGTAGCAAATTTAAGCTCGATGTCAACAGTGCCTGCTTTATAGGTCACTGCGCGTGTCGGCTCACCATACCCATTTGGATTAAAGTGTACCGATGTACCGTCAGGGTAAGCCAAATACTCACGTTGTTGTAATGCGTTATAACCATAATCAATTTCTAAAGGCAGTTGACCGTTGATTAGAAGCTGCTCTACCTCTAGTAGGTTTTGGTTGTTATACACATAGCTATGGGTGACATCTCCCGCAGTCACCCCTGTCACATTACCATTATTATCAAGAGTATAGGTAACTGAAGGCGTGTTACTGTTTTCAGGGTAGTTAATCTTATATAGGTCACCAACGTTATCATACACATACTCAATTGCATCAGCTGGTTTTGTTGCGACACAGTCAGTATCTGTAACCCCTTCTTTTTTCCAAATCATTTGTCCAAGAGCATTATGTCCAAATATTGTGTTACCAACATCCGGGCGTGTTATTACACAAAGGTTTTGGTTACTATCATAAACTCGCTTTTCTACAGCTGAAACCACCGCTCCATCACTACTAGGACCTGATTGTGTAATCGCCTCCACTTGACCAAATAGGTTAACTGCTATACTTGTATCTACATTTTCTGGTGAATCAATAAAGGTGGCTATCTCATATTCTGGAGCCCCAAATGCTTGATATGTTGTCGTGGTAACTTTAGAGAGTGGATCCGTCACTTTAATCTTATTGCCAGCGAGGTACTCATACTTAGTCTTACCAAGGCCCGACACACTCACTGTCTTTGTGCGGCCTAACGCATCATAAGTCGTCCTAGTACCCTTTAATTCAGCACTATCAGTACTATCAGCACTATCAGTACTAACAAATGAGGCTAAGGTCTGACGATTTTGATAGTCATACTCAAAGTTTTGATATCGAACACTGGTTGTTGCATCTGCATTTGCAGTGTCATCTATGGTTTTGATCTGAGTGAGTCTCAGTAAATTATCGTAGGTTTCTACCGTTTCAATAAGAGGTGCTGCTTCACTGCAATTACTATATTGATTTAACGTACAACGCTTGATGGTACGGGTATTAGTTGTATCATCCCATTCAAATTTTGTGTCTAACCAGTTATTGTTTTTTACTTCATCAGTCAAGTTAATTGCTGTAATGCGGCCAATAGAGTCGTAGTCAAACGTTGTTGTAACACCATTGAAGTCTGTTGTTTTTTCCACTAAACAGTTGTCATCCAGTTCAATGCTATGTGAAATTTCTGTATTTGATAAGCGGCCGGGGTATATAACTTTTTGAGGAACACCACATTTATAATCTCCATATTTAACAAAGCTATTATCCTTAACAGAATCATTTTCAGATATAATCTTGTTATTTAACTCTTTATATACAACTCCCCCCACATCATTATATTCTATAAAACGCTCTCTCCACTCCCCGAAAATCTTTATCTCGTAAGGTAAGTTTTTTTCTGTATAAGCATTATTCCCACCATCATTATCATAGTAAGAAATTTCTTTTATAGTAGTATATTTACTGTCATCATTTGAGACTTCATGTTTCTGAAGCTTGCCCAACTCCCACAACTCTGTTGCATGCTTATAAGTATGCTTTTCATACTTAACCTTATTATTGATGCTATTTTTATAAATTGTTTTTTTAGCGTATCCATACTCATCAAATTCATCATATTCTGCAGTGTAAGTTGTCGCTTCTTCGAGTCCACTTGTGCCACCGTAGACGATTGTTTTCTTTTCACTTAGAAAAACTTGAAAGTTATCACGCTGTTCATTTACATAGATCTCACAATCATCTTGCCCAGATATTCCATGGAAATCTTTAGTCAGGCGCTTGCAGTTGTCCCACAGCTCAGAGCCTTGTCGATAATAAAACAACTCTCTTTTTAATAAGGAGTTTGAACTAAAATTAGCATAATCAATCGCTAAAACTTTTCCTTCACTATATGAATCAACACGACGATCAATGTAGTATATCTTCTTTAAACCTTCACCAATTACAGTTGTGGTTTTTACATCAATTTCAGCTTTTACGCTCGCAGGCTTACCAAAGGGGAAACTTGGTTTGACCTTCCCAACTTTGCTATTTATTGCTTCTACCACACTTTTGAAATCATCCCAGTGACGATTTGTTTCATTAAGGTAGTACCCTTTATTTTGTGAATAAATATAGCTCCAGCTATATTTATCTACACCATCATACTGTACGGACTTTCCAACAAGACTTTGCCTAACAGTGCAATTTAAATTTTTAAACAGTGTATAAGGTATTAAATTTCCTGGCCCCTCATCATATGGCCTAACATTATGGCGCCCATGAATTGTATATTCAACAGAGTAGGTAATATTTGCACCATGAGGTGTTTCAACAGTAAACTCTTTTAGCTCGTGTTGTTTGGATAAGGTGTCTTTATTTATTTCACACATACCAAGTTGTTCGGATGTCAATTGCTTTGACTTTGTTTGGCCTCGTAACTGAGATGAATAGAATTCTGGAGGATATTTCCAAAAAGTTTTGTTCGGCAACTCAACTGAACTTAGTCTATTATTGGTATAATTATACTTCCACTTTCTATCACCATGTATAACTTCTTTAAGTGTATTATCATTATTGTATTCAAACTTTAACTCCCTTAAATCAGAAGAGGTAATCGACTTAAGCAATTCTCCTTCATAATTATATTTTACAGTATTACCGAATTTATCTTCCACTGATGTCACCATCAGCATTCGTCTAAACCCTGTATTTCCTATCGGAAAAGGTAAACCATTTTTAGATTCGATTGCATAATCAAACTTGTATTTAATACCGTTTGGAGATATCACTTCAATACCCTGACCATTGCCATCTTCTCGGTTATAGCAATTAGAAATGTAGTGGTTAGTCTGAGTTGCCTGTTTATTTGCGTATATACCCTTACCTGGTACTAAGTTCTCTGAAACCTCATTTGGTATATGAAGATATTTTCCCTGCCAATAAGAAGTATAAGGCAAATCTTGATGGCTGGCAGAACCATATGCATAAGTGTACCAGCCCACATCTTGCGTACACTCTTTTCCAATTAGCCAGCCTCCTGCAACGTGCCTTAGGTAATGAGAGTGGGACGAGCTCGAATCAGGATCTACATATTCACCACTAATGTAGGGTACTTCAATTCTCCAGCCCCCCCCTAAGTTCAAGCCTTTATTATTTAATGGCGAATATGTACGCTTTACTTCTACAGGAATTGCAAAATTTCCAGATATAGAAATATCTGATACAGCAAAGCTTAGGCCCCCAGTAACGGGGTCATAGACATCTCCCATAGTTGAACTATTAAAAACACTTTGAGCTCTTACCTTACTATCAACTTCCAAAATGACTTCGGTCGATGAATAAGATAGAAATGATGTAAATAAAATTAAATTTAAAAAAATTCTTTTCATAAATATCTCAAATAAAAAATTATATAGAGGAATAACATAATCACTATAATGGCCTATGGATTTTCACTCTCTGCCACCGGACTCCCTAATAAATCTGTATGTATAAAGATGAGTTTTTTGGCACTTGGAAGAAATACCTTTTCCGAAATGGAAGTATACTGTTGATTAAAAACAGCCTTGGCACAAAGTTTTGGTTTAGTGCTATTGGTATCAATGACGATGGCCGCAATATACTTCTTCCATGTCACGCTAGCCGCGTTGCAACTCGTTGCTTTTTCAACAATGGCATAACTCAATTCGGCGTCCGTGATAGGATGACTTATTGTCAT
Source organism: Pseudoalteromonas sp. OF7H-1 (assembly GCF_022347825.1). Lineage (NCBI taxonomy): Bacteria > Pseudomonadati > Pseudomonadota > Gammaproteobacteria > Alteromonadales > Pseudoalteromonadaceae > Pseudoalteromonas > Pseudoalteromonas sp. OF7H-1. The sequence continues at coordinate 256,836 of NZ_JAKRFX010000007.1, forward strand.
TGATGTTTCGCCCTGAAGTATTACAGGATTAACTAACTTGTTTGATACAACCAAATCAGCGGTCAAATACTCTGAAGGATTGGCAGGAAAGCGTTGAGTCTTGGCTTCGTCAACAAAGCACTCCCATTGTGTTGGATAACTTC